>NZ_JARVSP010000022.1:0-224399 GCF_030209115.1 Pseudomonas sp. FR229a
ATCTCAAGGAGTTTTCCGTTTCGACTGCGCCGGAAGTGGGGCGAATTATAGACCTCTGGAATTCGCCGTCAACCCCTAATTCCAACTTTATTCAGATTTCAGCGTGATACGCGCAAAAGCCTTCTTACCGGCCTGGCAAACGTGAGTCGCGCCCACTACATATATAAAGGAGCGATCAACCACCTCACCATCAACGCGCACTCCGCCAGCCGCCAACAGATCACGCGCTGCTGCCGAGTTCTTCACCAGGCCTGCCTTATTAAGAACGGCAGCGATCGGCATGTCCTCAGCCGAAGCCAGTTCGATCTCAGGCAAATCGTCCGGAAGCTCGCCATCCTTCATGCGATTGCCAGCCCCACGATGAGCATTCGCTGCAGCTTCTTCACCATGGAAACGCGCAACAATCTCTTCAGCCAGCTTGATCTTGATGTCACGCGGGTTCGCACCAGCTTCAACGTCAGCCCTGAATGCATCGATCTCATCCATGGACCGGAAGCTCAGCAATTCAAAGTAACGCCACATCAGCGCATCCGGAATGGAAACCAGCTTGCTGTACATGACGCCCGGCGCTTCCTGGATACCGACGTAGTTGCCCAGCGACTTGGACATCTTCTTCACGCCATCCAGACCTTCCAGCAAAGGCATGGTCAGAATGCACTGAGCCTCCTGACCATACCCACGCTGCAGTTCACGCCCCATCAGCAAATTGAATTTCTGATCGGTACCGCCCAGTTCGACATCCGCGCGCAGTGCGACCGAGTCGTAGCCCTGCACCAGCGGATAGAGGAACTCGTGAATAGCGATTGGCTGATTGGTGGTGTAGCGCTTGTCGAAGTCATCGCGCTCGAGCATGCGGGCGACAGTGTATTGCGACGTCAGACGAATGAAATCCGCCGGACCCATCTTGTCCATCCAGGTGGAGTTGAAGGCAACTTCGGTTTTCGCCGGATCAAGAATTTTGAAAACCTGAGTCTTGTAGGTTTCGGCATTCTCGAGAACCTGTTCGCGCGTCAGCGGCGGGCGCGTTGCGCTCTTGCCACTCGGGTCGCCGATCATCCCGGTGAAGTCACCAATAAGGAAGATCACCTGATGCCCCAGCTCCTGGAACTGACGCAGCTTATTAATAAGCACGGTATGACCCAGATGCAGATCCGGAGCGGTAGGGTCGAAACCAGCCTTGATACGCAGCGGTTGGCCGCGCTTGAGCTTCTCGACCAGCTCGGACTCGACCAACAGTTCTTCCGCACCACGTTTAATCAGCGCTAGCTGCTCTTCAACCGACTTCATAACAGACCCGCAAGGCTCAGATTCAAAGGGAACCAACCATACAAGAACGCGCACCAATTACAAGTTTTGCCCGGCGCACGGACAGCAATCCACAGGCCCGAGGTCTGTGGACTTGCTTCAGAGATGATTTGGTTATATTTTATACAGTTATTTCATCTTCATCATGTCATTCATCTTTTCCAATTCATCTATTTCAAAGTCAAAAATTACCTATGACCACAGAACCGTCTAAAGCGCCCCCGCTTTACCCGAAGACCCACCTGCTCGCCGCAAGTGGAATCGCCGCCCTTCTCAGTCTGGCGTTGCTGGTATTTCCCTCCAGCGATGTTGAAGCCAAAAAGACGACTCTGAGTCTTGAACTGGAAAGTCCTGCTGAACAACTGCCACAAGATCAAGACGCTGCCGATGCAGCTCAAGCCACAAACGAACCCGCAGCTTCCCCGTTCGCACAAATCGAAAACAGCGACGAAAATGCCGCGCAAACAGCTGAAACCGCGCCGGTGCCTGTTGCGGCTGCTGAGAAATCAAAAGAGCCTGGTCACCGCGAGGTCGTGGTTTCCAAAGGCGATACACTGTCTACCCTGTTTGAAAAGGTCGGTCTGCCTGCAGCCTCTGTGCACGAAGTACTGGCAAGCGACAAGCAGGCCAAACAGTTCAGCCAGCTCAAGCGCGGTCAGAAACTCGAATTCGAACTGAGTCCGGAAGGACAGTTGACCAGCTTGCACAGCAAGGTCAGCGACGTTGAAACCATTACCCTGACCAAGAACGATAAGGGCTATTCGTTCAACCGTGTCACCGCCAAGCCAACGGTTCGCACTGCCTACGTTCATGGCGTCATCAACAGCTCGCTTTCGCAGTCCGCTGCGCGCGCCGGCCTCTCTCACAGCCTGACGATGGATATGGCCAGCGTCTTCGGCTATGACGTCGACTTTGCTCAGGACATCCGTCAGGGTGACGAATTCGATGTGATCTACGAGCAGAAAGTCATCAACGGCAAGGCAGTCGGCACCGGCCCGATCCTTTCCGCGCGCTTCACCAACCGTGGCAAGACCTACACCGCCGTTCGCTACACCAACAAACAAGGCAACAGCAGCTATTACACCGCCGATGGCAACAGCATGCGCAAGGCTTTCATCCGGACGCCGGTTGACTTCGCCCGCATCAGCTCGAAGTTCTCCATGGGCCGCAAGCACCCGATTCTCAACAAGATCCGCGCCCACAAAGGTGTTGATTACGCAGCTCCACGGGGCACGCCGATCAAGGCTGCCGGTGACGGCAAAGTATTACTGGCCGGCCGTCGTGGCGGTTACGGCAATACCGTGATCATTCAGCATGGCAACACCTACCGCACGCTGTACGGCCACATGCAGGGTTTCGCCAAAGGCGTGAAAACCGGCGGTACCGTCAAGCAGGGTCAAGTCATTGGCTACATCGGTACCACCGGCCTTTCTACTGGCCCACATTTGCATTACGAATTCCAGGTAAACGGCGTTCACGTCGATCCGCTGGGCCAGAAGCTGCCAATGGCCGATCCGATCGCCAAGTCCGAGCGCGCGCGTTTCCTGGCGCAGAGCCAGCCGCTGATGGCGCGCATGGATCAAGAGAAGGCCACCATGCTGGCTTCGAGCAAGCGCTAAGCGATGGCCCTGTATATCGGTGTGATGTCCGGAACCAGTCTCGACGGGCTGGACATCGCCCTGATCGAACAGACCTCGGCGATCAAACTGATCGCCACCCACTACCTGCCAATGCCTGATTCCCTGCGCGCCGAGCTGCTTGGCTTGTGCGCCAGCGGCCCCGACGAGATCGCCCGTTCGGCGATTGCCCAGCAACACTGGGTCGAGCTCGCAGCCTCAGGTATTCATGCCCTCCTCGCTCAACAACAGCTCCAACCCGATGCCATCCGCGCTATCGGCAGCCACGGTCAGACCATTCGCCATGAACCGGCACGCGGCTTCACCGTGCAGATCGGTAACCCAGCCCTGCTGACAGAGTTGACCGGCATTACCGTCGTCAGTGATTTCCGCAGCCGCGATGTTGCGGCGGGCGGCCAGGGTGCACCTCTGGTGCCAGCGTTTCACGAAGCTTTGTTTGAAGAGCGTACCGGTAACCAGGCAGTCTTGAATGTAGGCGGATTCAGCAATCTCAGCCTGATTGAGCCAAGCAAACCTGTAGCCGGTTTCGACTGCGGCCCGGGAAATGTTCTGATGGACGCCTGGATTCACCGGCAACGCGGCGAAAACTATGACCGGGGCGGGCAGTGGGCTGCGACCGGTACGGTTCAGCCAAGCCTGCTCAAAGCACTGCTCAGCGACCCGTTCTTCGTGACCAAAGGCCCGAAGAGTACCGGCCGTGAAGTGTTCAATCTGCCTTGGCTGGAACAGCATCTTTCAGGCCTGCCGAGCTTTGCGGCCGAAGACGTTCAGGCCACGCTGCTCGAACTGACGGCGCTGACCATCGTCGAGTCGCTGCAAAGTGCTCAATCGAACACGCAGGAACTGCTGGTCTGTGGCGGCGGCGCACATAACGCCACACTGATGAAACGACTGGCGGATCTACTGCCGAACACTAAGGTCGCCAGCACCGCAACTCACGGCGTCGATCCGGATTGGGTGGAAGCCATGGCCTTCGCGTGGCTCGCTCATTGCTGCCTGGAAGGGATTGCCGCCAACCGGCCAAGCGTCACCGGTGCTCGCGGTCTGCGCGTACTCGGCGCTATCTACCCGGCATAATCTCCGCACACAACAAAACGCCGCAGAACCGAAAGGCTCTGCGGCGTTTTGTTGTGTGCGGTGAAGTGCGATCAGATCGAGAACGACGATCCGCAACCACATGTCGTTGTGGCATTCGGGTTCTTGATCACGAAGCGCGAACCTTCCAGACCTTCCTGATAATCCACCTCGGCACCGGCCAGGTACTGGAAGCTCATCGGATCGACCACCAGGCTCACGCCTTCGCGCTCGACGATGGTGTCGTCATCGGCCACGTCTTCATCGAAGGTGAAACCGTATTGAAACCCAGAACAACCGCCACCCGTAACGAATACGCGCAGCTTCAAGCGATCATTCCCCTCTTCATCGACCAGGCTCTTCACCTTGTGCGCAGCACCTTGAGTGAATTGCAAAGCCGTGGGGGTGAAGGATTCGACGCTCATGCTGACTATCTCCCGGCGTTACGCCGCCATAATGCGTGATGACGCGCATTATCCGCTTGTCCTAGAAAATTGGTCAACTATTAGAGGAGCAGCGGCAAGCTTCGAGCGCTGAGCTTCAAGCCTGCCGCTGATCTCTTGTAGCTGGTGGCTTGAAGCCCGTAGCTGCTTTTAAGGAAGCATGCCGGCGTGGGACAGGCCAAAGCGCTCGTCCAGTCCGAACAGGATGTTCATGTTCTGCACCGCCTGGCCCGAGGCGCCCTTGACGAGATTGTCGATCACCGAAAGTACCACCACCAGATCGCCATCCTGCGGACGATGCACAGCAATGCGGCAGACGTTGGCGCCGCGCACGCTGCGGGTTTCCGGGTGGCTACCGGCTGGCATTACATCGACGAACGGTTCGTTGGCGTAGCGCTTTTCGAACAGCGCCTGCAGATCCACCGAGCGATCGACCACGGTCGCATAGAGCGTGGAATGAATACCGCGAATCATCGGCGTCAGGTGCGGTACGAAGGTCAGGCCGACATCCTTGCCCGCCGCGCGACGCAGACCCTGGCAAATTTCCGGCAGGTGGCGATGACCTTTTACCGCATAGGCCTTCATGCTTTCCGACGTCTCGGAGTACAAAGAACCTACAGCCGCGCCACGCCCGGCACCGCTGACGCCGGATTTGCAGTCGGCGATCAGGCGCGAAGCGTCGGCCAGCCCTGCTTCAAGCAATGGCAGGAAGCCCAGTTGCGTAGCGGTTGGGTAGCAACCCGGCACCGCGATCAGGCGCGCTTTCTTGATCTGCTCGCGATTGACTTCCGGCAAACCGTAGACAGCTTCGTCCAGCAGTTCTGGCGCGCCGTGCGGCTGGCCGTACCACTTGGCCCATTCATCAGCGTCTTGCAGACGGAAGTCGGCCGACAGATCAATGACCTTGGTGCCCGCCGCCAGCAGCTCGCCTGCCAAGGCGTGAGCCACACCGTGTGGCGTGGCGAAGAACACCACATCGCAGGCGCCGAGGGTTTTCACGTCCGGCACGCTGAACGCCAGGCCGTCGTAGTGGCCGCGCAGGTTCGGGTACATGTCAGCCACGGCCAGACCGGCCTCGGATCGGGAAGTGATGACGACCACTTCTGCCTGCGGATGCTGTGCCAACAGACGCAGCAGTTCGACACCGGTGTAACCCGTGCCGCCGACGATACCGACCTTGACCATAAACCTGCCCTCAACGAACCCACTGGAAAGCCGTCGATAATAGGGGCCGCGCGCGCCTGCGACAACCGCCAAGGTGACGCGCGGGCGCTCAAGCCTCTACTATCTGGCTACCGTGAATGAGGGAATAACCAAAAATGCTCTATCTATGGCTTAAAGCGTTTCACATCGTCAGCGTCGTCTGCTGGTTTGCCGGGCTGTTCTACTTGCCGCGCCTGTTCGTTTACCACGCACAAAGTGCAGACACGATCAGCCAGGAACGCTTCAGCGTCATGGAGCGCAAGCTGTATCGCGGCATCATGGGCCCGGCGATGATCGCCACGCTGATCTTCGGTGGCTGGCTGATCTACCTCAACCCGTCACTCTTCAGCCAGGGCGGCTGGATCCACGCCAAGCTGACCCTGGTCGTATTGCTGATCGGCTACCACCACATGTGCGGCGCACAGGTAAAACGTTTTGCCCGTGGCGAAAACAGCCGCAGCCATGTCTTTTATCGCTGGTTCAATGAAGTGCCGGTTCTGATATTGCTGGCTATCGTAATTCTGGTCGTGGTCAAGCCGTTCTAACTTCAATCAATACAGATCTTCGGGGTGTTCTCAATGTCGCTGCCCGCTCTGCTCGAACAACGCCTGCGTCTGCCCGTCGTGGCGGCGCCGATGTTTCTGATTTCCAATCCGGAGCTGGTGCTCGCCTGCTGCCGCAATGGCGTGGTCGGCAGCTTTCCGGCGCTGAACCAGCGCGAGAGCAGCGGATTCAAGGCCTGGCTGGAACAGATCGAGGCGGGCCTGGCGACGCTGGATAATCCGGCCCCTTATGCCGTGAACCTGATTGTTCACCACAGCAACCCGCGCCTGCAGGCGGATCTGGACATCTGCGTCGAGCACAAGGTACCGATTGTCATCACCAGCCTAGGCGCGGTGAAGGAACTGGTCGACGCGGTGCACAGCTATGGCGGCCTGGTGTTTCACGACGTGACCACGCGGCGCCATGCCGAGAAAGCCGCTGAAGCCGGGGTCGACGGACTGATTGCCGTCGCAGCCGGTGCCGGTGGGCATGCCGGCACCTGGAGTCCGTTTGCGCTGATTGCCGAAATCCGCGAGTTTTTCGACAAGACGCTGTTGCTTGCAGGATGTTTGAACCACGGCCATGAGATTCTCGCCGCGCAGCTGCTCGGCGCGGATTTGGCCTACTTCGGTACGCGATTTATCGGCACCACCGAAAGTCACGCGCCTGACGCCTACAAAGACATGCTGCTGACAGCCAAGGCTGCCGACATCATTCATACTCCAGCGGTGTCGGGAGTGCCGGCCAGCTTCATGCGCCAGAGTCTGGAAGCGGCCGGTTTCGACATGGCAGCGCTACAAGGCAAGGGTGAGGTGAATTTCGGCGACAAGCTCAAGCCGATCAATGATGAGGCCAAAGCCTGGAAGACCGTGTGGTCGGCGGGCCAGGGTGTTGGTCAGATTGACGATCTGCCAAGCGTGGACCAGTTGATTGCGCGGCTGGACGCGGAATATCGTCAAGCCCAAACGCGCGCTGCACAGCTGCCACAACGCTGGCCGCGCTGAGAGATACCCGGCCAGTCACTATCAGGCTGGCCTCGACTTGATACCTGCAAACCCAATCGCGACAAGGATGCCTCGGCCATGAGCGAACCCCGTTACAAGATCGTCTTCGACGGCGCGCTGCAACCCGGCGTCGACCTCACTACTGCCAAACTGAATCTGGCGGATCTGTTCAAAAGCGATGTGGCCGCCATCGAGCGCCTGTTCAGTGGCCGCGCCGTCGCCCTCAAACGGGATTTATCCCACAGCGATGCCCAGACGTATCTGCAAGCGTTGAGCAAAACCGGGATCGATGCGCGGATCGAAGCGGAAACTGCCATTGAGCTGAGTCTGGCAGATGTCCACGATAACCCTGTAGCGGTGGCCGAACCGGACTCACCTTACGCCCCGCCACGCGCCAACGTCGGAGAAAGCCTGCCAGCGTTCGCCACGCTCAAGCCATTCAGTGTCGAAGGCCGGATCGGTCGCCTGCGCTTTCTGGCCTGGACCATGGTCTTGAGTCTGGTGGCCCTGCCCATCGTCGGCGTGTTCGCCTTGATCGCGTTGGGACTGGTCAGCGGCGACTCGACAACCGGCCTGATTTTCGGCGGGATTCTGGCCGTCTTCCTGTTTATTGGCTTCATGATCGTCAGCATTCTGTTCAGCGTTCAGCGCCTGCACGATATCGGCTGGTCAGGCTGGCTGTGGTTGCTGAATCTGGTGCCGTTCGTGGGCAGCTTCTTCCCACTGGTGATCATGGTCGTCCCCGGCAATACCGGCGCCAACCGCTATGGCCCGCCGCCGCCACCCAACAGCACAGCGGTCAAAGTGCTGTGCTCATTGTGGATCGTGTTCTTCGCGCTGATTTTTGCCGGCGGCCTCCTTGGTGGCTTCTCCGCTGTGCAAGAGGAGTACGAAAGCAATCTGGAAAGCAGTTATGACAGCGGCTCGGTGACCACCGACGAAGTTGAGGTCGTCGAACCGCCAGCGATTTCCGCCGACGAGGCAGCCGAACCGGCGCAGGCCCCTGTAGACTCTGCGCAAGAATGAACAGCGCTCCTCGCCGTGACAACCGCGTCGCCGGCGCGGAGCTGTTGCGATGGAGAACTGCATGACCCGTTACGCTCTGATCACTGGCGCCTCTAGCGGCATCGGCCTGGCCATGGCCGAAGCGCTGGCCCGGCGCGGCCGCAGCCTGATTCTGGTGGCACGACAGCGTGATCAGCTGGAAAGTATCGCCATCGAGCTGACCCAGCGCTTCGATGTCGAAGTGTTGTTTCGTGCCTGCGACCTCGGCGAACCGTTGCGCCTGTCCGGCTTTTTGCTGGAGCTCGAAGAAGGTGACCGGCAGATCGATCTGCTGGTCAACTGCGCCGGTATCGGCACGTGCGGCCCGTTTCTCGCGCAGGACTGGATGACCGAACAGGACCTCATCGAGGTCAACATCCTGGCCCTCACCCGCCTTTGCCATGCGGTCGGCAACAGCATGGCGCTACTGGGTGGCGGGCAGATTCTGAACGTCGCCTCGGTGGCCGCTTACAGCCCCGGCCCATGGATGAGCACTTACTACGCCAGCAAAGCCTACGTGCTGCACTTTTCCGAAGCCCTGCGCGTCGAGCTCAAACAAAGCGGCGTGAAAGTCTCGGTGCTGTGCCCTGGCCCGACACGTACGCCGTTCTTCCGTACCGCACAAATGAGCAGCGAAAAGATCGAAAGCAGCAACTCGCTGATGAGTCCGGAAGAGGTCGCGCTGCATGCCGTGCGTGCACTGGATAAAAATCGCGCAATCATCATTCCGGGACGACGCAACCGCTGGCTGGCGTTCCTGCCGCGGCTGGGTTCGCGCTGGCTTAACCGGACGATTGTCGGCATGGTCAACAAAGCTTACTGCCCCCGCTAGGAAGACGACTTCGAAGCGGTACACTCGATTCAGCCCAACTCAACGGAGAAACAGCAGTGGATACTCTGTTCACCAAGATCATCAACCGGGAAATCCCGGCCAATATCATTTACGAGGACGACCAGGTTCTGGCCTTCCACGACATCGCCCCACAGGCTCCGGTGCACTTTCTGGTAATCCCGAAAAAACCGGTGCGCACGCTCAATGACCTGACCGAAGACGACAAGGCGCTGGCCGGGCACATCCTGTTCACTGCGCAGCGTCTGGCGCTGGAACTGGGTTGCGAAGAGGGCTTCCGCGTGGTGATGAACTGCAATGAACTTGGCGGGCAGACTGTCTATCACATTCATATGCACGTGCTGGGGCAGCGTCAGATGAACTGGCCGCCGGGCTGATTGGCGACAACCGACTGTGGAAGCGAGCCTGCTCGCGAAGGCGTCGATACATTCAACACTTCAGTATCCGATAATCCGCTTTCGCGAGCAGGCTCGCTCCCACAAAGAGCAAAATCAGCAGCCAATGACCCAGCGCAAACCCTCGCCGGCCGATTCGGTTAAACTGGCCGCCGAGATTCTTCCCGGAGGTCAGCATGACTACCCAACGTCACTACTCGCCCATAGACCGTCTTCTGCTGCAAGCCGATGCCGCGATGCGCACGCTGTTGCCCTTCAGTGGCCAGCCGTACCGTCCATCGCCAGCGATTCTGCAGCCGGACACGCAGATGAGCGACGAAGACACCCGCCACGTCGCCGGTCTGATGCGCATCAACCACACCGGTGAAGTCTGCGCCCAGGCGCTGTACCAGGGCCAAGCGCTGACCGCCAAGTTGCCGCAAGTACGCCAAGCCATGGAGCACGCGGCTGAAGAAGAGATCGATCATCTGGTCTGGTGCGAGCAGCGCATTCACCAACTGGGTAGCCACACCAGCGTGCTGAATCCACTGTTTTACGGCATGTCGTTCGGCATCGGCGCGGTCGCTGGACTGATCAGCGACAAGGTCAGTCTTGGTTTCGTAGCGGCGACCGAGCATCAGGTGTGCAAGCACCTGAATGAGCATCTGGAGCAATTGCCGGCCGAGGACGAGAAGTCCCGGGCGATTCTCGAGCAGATGCGCATCGATGAAGAACATCACGCGGAAAGTGCTTTGGATGCGGGCGGGTTTCGTTTTCCGGCGCCGGTGAAGTTCGGGATGAGTCTGTTGGCGAAAGTGATGACCAAGAGTACCTATCGGATTTGAGATCTGGGTCGATGCTGATGGCCTCATCGCGAGCAGACTCACTCTTACAGGGCTCCGTATTGCAGCAATAAAAAAGGCGACTGCCGTGAGGGAGTCGCCTTTTTTGTGTCGGGGAATCTTAGGTCGGCATGTTGCGCGCGTAGAAGATTTCCAGCATTTCGTGCTTCACACGGTCGGTCACCTGGGCACGTTGCTCGGGCGAAAGATTGCTGGTGGCGTCGCCGAACAGGTAGTTGTCCAGTTCGAAGTTCTTCAACAGCATCTTGGTGTGGAACAGGTTTTCCTGGTACACGTTCACGTCGGTCATCTGGTACGCGTCGCGGGTGTCTTCGGAGAGGTAGTTCTGGATCGAGTTGATTTCGTGGTCGATGAAGTGCTTGTTGCCCTCAACGTCACGGGTGAAGCCGCGCACACGATAATCCACGGTCACGATGTCCGAATCGAACTGGTGAATGAGGAAGTTGAGCGCTTTGAGCGGTGAAATGACACCACAGGTCGACACGTCGATATCCACACGGAAGGTCGCAATACCATCGTCCGGATGGATTTCCGGGTAGGTGTGCACCGTGATGTGGCTCTTGTCGAGGTGGGCCAGAATGATTTCGGGCAACGGGCCCGGCGATTCTTCGATCTGGCTGTCAGTCGGGGTTACCGGCTCTTCCGAAATCAGAATCGTGACGCTGGCGCCCTGGGGTTCATAGTCCTGACTGGCGATGTTCAGGATGTTGGCACCAATGATCTCGACAACTTCTGTGAGAATCTGCGTCAGGCGTTTCGCGTTGTACTCTTGATTGATGTACTCGACGTAAGCCTGCTGGTCTTGCGGGGTTTCCGCATAGCAGATGTCATAGATGTTGAAGCTCAAGGTCTTTGTCAGGTTATTGAACCCGTGGAGCTTGAGTTTGCTTTTCACCGTTAAAAACTCTCTATGTATGCGGCGCGGCCGCGTGATCAAGCATGCCCGTCAAGTGCGAACAACGCACCTGCGTAGGACGGTTAACACCTCTTCGCGATGGCGATTTTGGTTATCTGTTCAGGCGGATGACCTGTCGGCTGACCGATCACTGCCCTGAAAAAAGTGGCGCATTATGCAGACGTCAGCGGGGGATCGCCAGAGTCTGCACTGCTTTTATGATAGTTGAATGTCGGTTCAACCGAGTTCAACGATTTCATAGTCGTGGGTAATCGCCACGCCAGCCGCGCCGAGCATGATCGACGCGGAGCAATACTTCTCGGCCGACAGCTCGATGGCGCGCTTGACCTGGGCTTCTTTCAGGCCCCGGCCCTTGACTACGAAGTGCATGTGAATCTTGGTAAAGACCTTGGGATCTTCAGTCGCGCGCTCGGCGTCGAGGAAGGCTTCGCAGCTTTCGACGGCCTGTCGCGACTTCTTCAGGATGCTGACCACGTCGAAGTTGCTGCACCCGCCGACACCCAGCAAGAGCATCTCCATCGGGCGAACCCCGAGGTTACGACCACCGGCGTCCGGCGGGCCGTCCATCACCACAACATGACCGCTGCCCGATTCGCCGAGAAACATGGCTTCGCCAGCCCATTGGATGCGTGCCTTCATCGCCCAGACTCCACTGTAAAAAAAGGGTCGCCAGCTTAGCACAGGGCTTTGTCCCGGCAGGAACGACGTCCTAGGACGGATGCTGTCTGGCTGTAGGTAATTTCTCGAATTTTCGACGAAGTGTCTGGTAAGCTGGCGCCAATTCGCTGGCGCCCATTCGTCAGCCCTGTAGCGACCGCCTTCAGCGCCTCATAAAAACTCAAACATCACCGTGCAGTCTTTTCGGGATACAACCATGGTTGCTATTACCCCCACACCCAAAATCAAGAACATCGACAAGCTGCTGATGCATTGCCAGCGCCGGCGTCATGCGGCAAAGAGCAACATCATCTGCGCCGGCGATCGCTCGGACACGCTGTACTTCATCATCAAGGGCTCGGTCACCATCCTCATCGAAGACGACGATGGTCGCGAGATGATCATCGCCTACCTGAACGCCGGGGATTTCTTCGGCGAACTGGGCCTGTTCGAACAAGCCGGCCACGAACAGGAACGCAGCGCCTGGGTGCGGGCCAAGGTCGAATGCGAAACCGCGGAAATCAGTTACGCCAAGTTCCGCGAACTGTCGCAGCAGGACCCAGACATTCTTTACGCACTCAGCGGACAAATCGCACAACGCCTGCGCAATACCACGCGCAAAGTCGGCGACCTGGCGTTTTTCGACGTCACCGGTCGAGTCGCTCGGTGCCTGCTGGAACTGTGCAAACAGCCGGACGCCATGACGCACCCGGATGGCATGCAGATCAAAGTCACCCGCCAGGAAATCGGTCGGATCGTCGGTTGTTCGCGAGAGATGGTCGGCCGCGTGCTCAAGGATCTTGAAGAACGCAACCTGGTCGACGTGAAGGGCAAGACCATGGTGGTCTTCGGGACACGCTGAGCCTGCAAATCAGGCGCTGTAGATCTGCGCCAGCATCAAACGAAACAGCTCATCGAGACGCGCCAGCGCTTGTGGCGCGTTGAATTTCTCATGCAAGGCGATGTGGCTTTGCGCCCTCACCCGTTGCTCCAGCCCGCAGGCTTCATTGAAGCGATTGACCGCGGCGACCATCGACTCGCGCTCGTCATCCATCAGCATCGCCCCGTGCACCAGACCCACCGGACGTTGTCCGCCCTGGCTCTGACGCCAGCGCTGGGCGGTGCCGACCATCTTGCGGCCGTCGAGATTGACGTTGAAGCGGCCATCGCAGAATGCACCGTCGATTTCCCCCACCGACGATGTGCCACCCAACTCATCCAGCAACTGACAGATCGGATCGCACAGGCGACGATAGCCGGTTTCGATGCGGTTCAAGTCGCCTTCGCTGCGAGGCGGGGCATAGACCAGAGCAATGTTGATGGTTGCAGCAGATTGCGGCACCGGCTCGCCGCCGGTTTCTCGCAGCAGCACCGGCCAGCCGGCGGCAGCGGAGACTTCGCAGGCGTGGGCAAATTGCGGGAGACGGTTGAGGCGGCGCGGCATGACCAGCGCGCGGTCGGTGGGTTGCCAGAACAGCAGACCGAATTCGGCGTCGCCGGCGCAGACCGAGGCCAACAAGTCCTGTTCGGCTTGCAGGCCGGATTCGATGGTCAGGGGGGTTGGCAGCGACATGGGGGGCTCCGGCAGATTGAATCTCTTTAGCGGAATTTAGCGCCTCTTCGCGAGCAGGCTCGCTCCCACACTGGAATGCATTTCCCTATGGGAGCGAGCCTGCTCGCGAATGGGGGCGACTCGGTCAGTCGAGGGTCGAACCGCTGACGACTGGACCGCCCCGCTCCGGGAAGAACAAGCGCTGCAATTCAACGCCCGGGTTTTCCGCGCGCATGAACGCTTCGCCGACCAGGAACGAATACACATCGCTGATTTCCATCAGCTCGACGTCGGCCCGATTGAGGATACCGCTCTCGGTAATCACCAGGCGATCGCGCGGGATGCGTGGCAGCAGGTCGAGAGTGGTTTCCAGGCTAACGTCAAAGGTGTGCAGGTTGCGGTTGTTGACGCCAACAAGCGGCGTGTCGAGGGTCTTCAGCGCGCGCTCCAGTTCGTCACCGTCGTGCACTTCCACCAAGACGTCGAGACCGACGCCTTTGGCCACGGCGGCCAGTTCGGCCATTTTCACGTCGTCGAGCGCGGAGACGATCAGGAGCACGCAATCGGCGCCAAGCGCGCGGGCTTCAACGATCTGGTACGGATCGATCATGAAGTCCTTGCGGATCACCGGCAGCTTGCACGCAGCGCGTGCCTGTTGCAGATACGCATCGGCGCCCTGGAAGTAATCGATGTCGGTCAGCACCGACAGGCAAGTCGCCCCGCCCTTTTCGTAGCTCTTGGCGATGTCGGCCGGCACGAAGTCTTCGCGGATCACGCCTTTGCTCGGCGAGGCCTTTTTGATTTCAGCAATCACTGCCGGCTGTTTCTTCTTCGCTTGCGCCAGCAATGCCTGGGCAAAACCACGGGGTGCATCGGCCGCCTTGGCCAGACCTTCCAGCTCGCTCAGGCTGACCCGAGCGCTGCGCTCGGCGACTTCCTCAACCTTGCGCGCCAGAATGTTTTCCAGAACCGTCGGTACACTCATCCTTCATTCTCCACTTTGAATACCGCGGTAAAGGCACCCAGCTCCTCGAGTTTTTCCCGAGCGAGGCCGGTGTGCAGCGCGTCGTGCGCCAGCTCCACACCTTGTTTCAGACTGCTTGCCAGGTCGGCGGCATACAGCGCCGCACCGGCATTGAGCACAATCATCTCGGCCGCTTTCTGGCCGTTTTCGGTTTTGCGCTTGCCGAGGGCATCGCGGATCAGCGCCAGCGATGCTTCCGGGCCCTCGACCGAGAGGCCGTGCAGACTCTGGCTCTTCATGCCGAGGTCTTCCGGTTCGACCCAATACTCAGTGATTTCGTTGTTTTTCAGTTCGGCGACAAAGGTCGGCGCGGCGAGGCTGAATTCATCCAGACCGTCCTTCGAATGGACCACCAGCACGTGTTTGCTGCCCAGTCGCTGCAAGACTTCGGCCAATGGCCGGCACAGCGCCTGAGTAAACACGCCTACCACTTGATGTTTCACACCGGCCGGATTCGTAAGCGGGCCGAGCATGTTGAACAGCGTGCGCAGGCCGAGTTCGCGGCGCGGGCCGGCGGCGTACTTCATCGCTTTGTGGTGAGTCTGGGCAAACATGAAACCGATACCGACGTTGTCGATGCAGCGCGCGACCTGTACCGGGGTGAGGTTCAGGTAAATGCCGGCAGCCTCCAGCAGATCGGCGCTGCCGCTCTTGCCGGAGACTGCGCGGTTGCCATGCTTGGCCACGGTGCAACCGGCCGCTGCAACAACAAAGGAAGACGCGGTCGAGACGTTGAAGATGTTCGCACCGTCACCGCCGGTGCCGACCACATCGACCACGCCGTCGAGGGTTTTCAGCTCGACCTGATCGGCCAGCTCACGCATCACCGACACGGCGCCGACGATCTCGTCGATGCTCTCGCTCTTCATGCGCATGGCCATCATGAACGCGCCGATCTGCGCTTCGGTGCACTGGCCGGTCATGATTTCGCGCATCACATCGCGCATTTCATCGGTACTGAGGTCGAGGTGATCGACGATACGGCTCAGGGCTGTCTTGATATTCATGGGAAGTCCTTAGCGCGTGCCGCCGGTTTGTTTGAGGAAATTGGCAAACAGTTCATGACCCTGCTCGGTGAGGATCGACTCGGGGTGGAACTGTACGCCCTCGATGTTCAGGGTCTTGTGACGCAGGCCCATGATTTCGTCGACCGAGCCGTCGGCGTGTTGGGTCCACGCGGTCAGCTCCAGGCAATCGGGCAGGCTCTCGTGCTTGACGATCAGCGAGTGATAGCGGGTAACGGTGAGCGGATGATTGAGGCCGGCAAACACGCCCTTGTCCTCGTGGAATACCGGGCTAGTCTTACCGTGCATGACCTGGCGGGCACGCACCACATCACCGCCGAAGGCCTGGCCGATGGACTGGTGGCCCAGGCACACGCCGAGGATCGGCAGTTTGCCGGCGAAGTGCTTGATCGCGTCAATGGAAACGCCCGCCTCGGTGGGCGTGCACGGCCCGGGGGAAACCACGATGCGCTCGGGATTTAGCGCCTCGATTTCGGCAATGGTCAGTTCGTCGTTGCGCACCACTTTGACTTCGGCACCCAGCTCGCCGAGGTATTGCACAACGTTGTAGGTAAAGGAGTCGTAGTTGTCGATCATCAGCAACATGGCGTTTCGAACCTCTTGAATTCTGACTTGATGACAGCCTTCAGATGACTTGCCCGCAGGGCGCTACACGATGTCGGACGCGCAGAGAGCGCCAGCACAGCGGCATTTCAAACAGACAAGGAAGGCAAAGCGATACAGATCCGGCGGGGCCGGCAGAGAAGATTCAGGCGCGCCAACGCCAGCGGGCGTGTGCCTTGATGACTTGATCCAGAAGTTTGCTGGTGATCAACACGGGGAAGGTCTCGTTCATACGTTCCGGCACAGTAACTTAGCTGGGCGGAGCGTGCAATATGGCGGGGCCTGCGGGTTATGAAACGGCAGAAGGATTCGCGACCGATGGCAAAACGCCGAACGTTTTTGGTACTGTCGTTTCGTTCACCTACAACAATAAATAAACGGACTTGCTCATGATCAGACAAACGTTGTTTGTACCGCTGGCCGGCTGCTTGCTCGCACTCGCCTGCGCCCAGGCCAACGCAGCACCCAACCCTTATTCGAGCTTCATCGTATTCGGCGACAGCCTCAACGACGCCGGCACCTTCGCCGACACGGGCGGCCCGGCGGGCTCCACCGAGCGCTACACCAACCGCACCGGGCCGGTATATCGGGATGGCAGCGGCGAAGTTTATTCATTGAATTCCACACAGTTGCTTGGCGGTCGCCTGGGCTTTTCCGCCGACCAGACTGCCTCGTCCAGCTCCGCGGTGCGCGCGGCAAACGGCCAGCCCGACGGCAACAACTGGGCGGTCGGCGGCTATCGCACTGACCAGATTCTCGACTCGATCACCACCCAATCGGCCACCGGCGAACGCACCCGCGCCGGTTACCTGCCGTCGAACGGTTTTCGCGCCGACCCGAATGCGCTGTATTACATTTCCGGTGGCGGCAACGACTTCCTCCAGGGCCGCATTCTCAGCCTGCCCCAAGCCAACGCCGCTGCCGATCGGCTGGCCGACAGCGTGCAGACTCTGCAGAGCGCCGGCGCCAAATACGTGATGGTCTGGCTGCTGCCCGACGTGGGCCTGACACCTGCCATCAATGGCACGCCGCTGCAAGCGTTCAGCAGCACCCTCGCCAACCAGTTCAACAGCCAGTTGGTGACGCGCCTGCAAGGCATCAACGCCGAAGTCATTCCGCTGAACATTCCGGTGCTGCTCTCGGAAGTCTTCGCCGACCCGGGGCGCTTCGGTCTGGCCACTGACCAGAACCTCACCGCGACCTGCTTCAGTGGCAGTGGCTGCGCGGAAAACGCCCGCTACGGGATCAACAGTGCCACGCCGGATCCGACCAAGCTGATCTACAACGATGGCGTGCACCCGACCGAATCCGGGCAGAAACTCATCGCCGATTACGCCTACTCTCTACTGGCAGCGCCGTGGGAACTGAGCCTGTTGCCGGAAATGGCCCACGGCACTGTGCGTGCGCATCAGGATGAATTGCGTAACCAATGGCAGGCGGATTGGGAAAACTGGCAAGCGGTCGGCCAATGGCGCGCTATCGTCTCGGCGGGCGGACAGCATCTGGATGTCGACAGCCAGAGCAGCGGCGCCAGTGCCGATGGCAGCGGTTACAACCTCAACGTCGGCGGCAGCTATCGCCTGAACGAAGCCTGGCGCGTGGGCGTGGCGGCCGGTTTGTACCGGCAGAATCTCGAGGCCGGCCACAACGACTCCGACTACAAACTCAACAGCTACATGGCCACCGCGTTCGCCCAGTTCCAGCAGAATCGCTGGTGGGCCGACGCCGCGCTGACCGGCGGCAAACTCGACTACGACAATCTCAAGCGCAAGTTCGACCTCGGCGCCAGCGAGGGTGCGGAGAAAGGCGATACCGACGGCAGCCTGTGGGCGTTCAGCACGCGCCTCGGTTATGACATTGCCCAACCCGGCAGCCAATGGCACCTGTCGCCATTTGTCAGCGCCGATTACGCCAGTGTCGATGTCGACGGTTACTCGGAAAAGAGCAATCGCGCCACGGCGTTGACCTTCGATGACCAGAGCCGCGATTCGAAACGTCTGGGCCTGGGCATTCAGGGCAAGTACAACTTCACCGCGCAAACGCAGGTGTACGGCGAATACGCGCATGAGCGTGAATACGAAGATGACGTGCAGAAGGTCAACATCGCCCTCAATACCCTGCCGGCCAATGACTTCACCCTTGAAGGCTATACACCGGCGAGCCATCTGAACCGCTTGAGCCTTGGCGTCAGTCACAAGCTGACGGCGGACCTGGCGCTGCGTGGGGGGTATACCTTCCGCAAGGATGATGACTTCAAACAGCAGGGACTGAATGTCGGGGTTGTGCTGGATTTCTGAGTCGTAGATGCAAAAAAAGCGGCGCCTGTCGGGGCGCCGCTTTTTTTATGCCTCAATACAAAACCCAATGTGGGAGCGAGCCTGCTCGCGAAAGCGCCGGGTCAGTCAACATCAACGGTGACTGACACACCTCTTCGCGAGCAGGCTCGCTCCCACATGGGAAATTGCGTGGCTCAAATTTCCGGGGTCTGCTCGGCCAGGGCCACGGCGCGGAACATCGCGCGGCGTTTGTTCAGGGTTTCTTCCCATTCCAGCGCCGGCACCGAGTCGGCGACGATGCCGCCACCGGCCTGCACATGCAGCTCGCCGTTCTTGATCACAGCGGTACGAATGGCAATGGCGGTGTCCATGTTGCCGTTCCAGGCAAAGTAACCGACCGCGCCGCCATATACCCCACGCTTGACCGGCTCGAGTTCGTCGATGATTTCCATCGCGCGAATTTTCGGCGCGCCGGACAAAGTCCCCGCCGGCAGAATCGCCCGCAGTGCGTCCATGGCCGTCAGGCCCGACTTCAACTGGCCGGTGACGTTGGAGACGATGTGCATGACGTTGGAATAACGCTCGATGACCATTTTCTCGGTGAGCTTCACCGAACCGATTTCCGAGACGCGCCCGGTGTCGTTGCGGCCCAGATCGATCAGCATCAAGTGCTCGGCGATCTCCTTGTCATCCGAGAGCAGATCCTGCTCCAGCGCCACATCGGCTTCTTCAGTCGCACCGCGTGGACGCGTGCCGGCAATCGGGCGCACGGTGATCAGGTTGTCTTCAACGCGCACCAGCACTTCCGGCGAACTGCCGACGACATGGAAATCGCCGAAGTTGAAGAAGTACATATACGGAGTCGGATTGAAGCAGCGCAGGGCGCGGTACAGATCGATCGGCGCAGCCTTGAAGTCGATCGACATACGCTGCGACGGCACGACCTGCATGCAGTCGCCGGCAAGGATGTATTCCTTGATGGTGTCGACGGCTTTTTCGTAATCGTCCTGAGTGAAGCTCGAACGGAACACCGGATCGGCCGATTGCTGTTTGCTGAAATCCAGGCCACGACGCGGGGTGATCGGCTGACGCAGTTGCTCGAGCAACTCCTGCAAACGCGCCTGGCCTTGCTCGAAGGCATCGGCCTGGGCAGGGTCGGCAAGGACAATCGCGTGCATCTTGCCGGCCAGGTTGTCGAACACCACGACGGCGTCGGACACCATCAGCAGAATGTCCGGCACGCCCAACGGATCCGGGTTCGGACACTTGCCCAGACGCTTCTCGACATAGCGCACGCAGTCGTAACCGAAGTAACCGACCAGGCCACCGTTGAAACGCGGCAGACCGGCGATGGTCGGCACGTTGTAGCGCGCCTTGAAGGCTTCGACGAAGGCCAGCGGATCTTCAACATCGTGGCTTTCAGTCTCGACGCCATCAACAGTGATGCTGACGTGATGGTCGTGCACCCGCAGCACGGTGCGGCACGGCAGGCCGATGATCGAGTAACGGCCCCACTTCTCGCCGCCCTGCACCGATTCGAGCAGGTAGGAGTTGGGCTGGTCAGCCAGTTTCAGGTAGATCGACAGCGGCGTGTCGAAGTCGGCCAGGGTTTCGCAGGCCAGCGGGATGCGGTTATAGCCGTCAGCGGCCAGACGCAGGAATTCTTCGCGATTCATAAGGTGCCTCGTGGTGTGAGGTGCAATCAGTCAGTCAGGCAAACGCGCCGGCAGGGCCGGCCAGAATCAGTCAGGCGCGCCAACGCCAGCGGGCCAGGGCCTTGATGACTTTCATCCAGAGTTTGCGGGTGACCACCACGATGGCGTTTCCAGAAGGGGGTTGAACAGCGTCGGGCAACGTTATCCCACCGGCCAGATCCAGGCAACCGGGAATTAGCTTGCGCAAATCGTCGATCACCAGAGCCGGGGATTCCTCGGCAATCGGCCGGCCATGGTTGTAGCCGTAACTGAGCGCCACACATTTGACCCCCGCCGCTTTCGCCGCCTGCACATCGCTGCGCGAGTCGCCGACGAACAACGATTGCGAGGCCGGAATGTTGGCCATTTTCATCACGAAAAACAGCGCCGCCGGGTCAGGTTTCTTCTGCGGCAGGGTATCGCCGCCGATGATCCACTTGAAGTAGCGGCCGATCTTCATCTGATCGAGCAGCGGCGCGACGAACCGCTCGGGCTTGTTGGTGATCAACGCCATGGCCACGCCTTGCTTGTGCAGCCACTTGAGCGTGTCGCGCACACCGGGATAGACCACGGTCAGCTCATGGCTGGCGCCGTACGCCTCCATGAAAATTTCCAATGCGCGCTCGGCTTCGGCGTCATCCACCGCCGAATGATCAATGCCACCCGCCAAGGCCCGACGCACCAGCACCGGCGCGCCGTTGCCGACCCATTCGCGTACCGCCTCGATACCCGCCGGCGGACGGCCGAGGGAGAGCAGCATGGTGTCCACCGCCGCTGCCAGGTCGGGAACCGAATCGATCAGCGTGCCATCCAGATCGAACATCACCAACCGTGGCAATTGCCCCGGGAACAGCTGCTCAAAACCGCTCATGGGCGCGCCAGTGCCAGTTCGGAACGCATCTTGTCGATGACTTCCTGATAGTTCGGCGCATTGAAAATCGCCGAGCCGGCGACAAAGGTGTCAGCGCCGGCGGCGGCGATTTCGCGGATGTTGTTGACGTTGACGCCGCCGTCGATTTCCAGACGGATATCGCGCCCCGAAGCGTCGATGATCGCCCGCGCTTCACGCAGTTTGTCGAGGGTGCCGGGAATGAACTTCTGCCCGCCGAAGCCCGGGTTGACGCTCATCAGCAGGACCATGTCGACCTTGTCGATCACGTACTTGAGCACGTCCAGCGGGGTCGCCGGGTTGAACACCAGGCCGGATTTGCAACCGCCTTCACGGATCAGTTGCAACGAGCGATCAACGTGCAGCGTGGCTTCCGGGTGGAAGGTGATGTAGGTCGCGCCGGCTTCGATGAAGTCGCCAACGATGCGGTCCACCGGGCTGACCATCAGGTGCGCGTCGATCGGCGCGGTGACGCCGTACTTGCGCAGTGCTGCGCAAACCATCGGGCCGATCGTCAGGTTCGGCACGTAGTGGTTGTCCATGACGTCGAAATGGACGAAGTCGGCGCCGGCGGCGAGAACGTTGTCCACTTCCTCGCCGAGGCGGGCGAAGTCGGCGGAGAGGATCGACGGAGCAATTACGAAGGGCTGCATGACGCACCTGTGCTGAGCTAAATCACGATGGCGCGCATTGTATACCTCAAGTTTCCACGCGCGCACCGGGACCGCGATGATTGGGTTGCGCCATGAGCCCCAAGCGACCGCAACTCAGTAGGCCGCGCGATAGATCTTCTCGATGTCGCCGGCGCTGAGTTGGCGCGGGTTGTTGCGCATCAGTCGCTCAATGCCGGCGGCCTCTACGGCCATGGCCGGGATCGCTTCTTCCGGCACGCCGAAACTGCGCAACCCGGCTGGAATTTCCACCGCCGCGCACAAATCGCTCATGGCCTGCACGGCTTTGTCCGCTGCTTCGCTGGCACTCAGATGAGCGGTCTTCACGCCCATGGCTTCGGCAATATCTTGCATGCGTTCGACACAGGCCATTTTGTTCCAGGTCATCACATAGGGCAGCAACAAGGCGTTGCTGACGCCGTGAGCAATATTGAAACGCCCGCCCAGCGGATACGCCAGCGCATGCACCGCGCCGACCCCGGCATTGCCGAACGCCATGCCGGCCATCAGGCTGGCGGTGGCCATGTCTTCGCGCGCTTGCAGGTTGGCGCCGTTGGCGTAGGCCTTGGGCAAGGCGCCGGCGATCAGTTTGATCGCGCCAATGGCGAGGGAGTCGGTGATCGGCGAGGCGTTCACCGACAGATAGGATTCGATGGCGTGCACCATTGCATCGACGCCGCTGGCGGCGGTGACACTGCGCGGACAGGTCAGGGTCATTTGCGGACTGACCAGCGCCACATCCGGCAACAGATAGTCGCTGACGATGCCTTTCTTCAACTGCGCGACCTTGTCGGAAAGGATCGCCACGTTGGTGACTTCGGAACCGGTGCCAGCGGTGGTCGGGATGGCGATCAGCGGCGGGCCCTTGCGCGGCACCTGATCAACGCCGAACAGGTCTTCCAGCGCGCCGTGATAACCGGCGTAGGCGGCGACGCTCTTGGCGATGTCGATGGCGCTGCCTCCGCCGAGGCCGATCAAACCGTCATGCCCGCCCTCACGGTAGGCGCGCATGCAGTCTTCGACGATGGCGATTTCCGGGTCGGGCAGCACCCGGTCGAAAATCTCGTAGTCGCGCCCGCCGAGTTGTGCCAGCGCCAGCTCGACGGTGCCGGATTTGACCAGCGCCGCGTCAGTGACGATCAGTGGGTTGTCGACATCAAGGCGCGTGAGCTCCGCCGCCAGTTGCTCGATGGCTGCGGCGCCGGTGATCAGTTTGTGAGCGATTTTGAACTGGGACAGACTCATGGTGCGCAGCCTCTTATAGATGTGGGAGCTGGGCACAAGATTAGCTGGGGATTTGGGGTTGTCTGCTATTCAGGTGGTGAATGGTTGACCGGTAAAAGATCAAGAGCCCCTCACCCTAACCCTCTCCCGGAGGGAGAGGGGACTGACCGAGTTGTACTCTCGAAGTACATCGACCTGAATTACCGAGTCGAACTCCGGCCGCGAAAGCCACGAAGATCTGCTCCCTTCCCCCTAGCCCCCTTGGGGGAGAGGGCTGGGGTAAGGGGGTAAGCTTTTGATCTTGATTTTAGATCTGAGCGGTGCGCAGTTTCTCGCTACGCCCGCGCAACCATTCCAGGGTCAGCAGCAGGATGACGGAGAAGGCGATCAGCAACGTCGCCGCCGCCGCAATCGTCGGGCTGAGGTTCTCGCGAATCCCGCTGAACATCTGCCGTGGCAACGTCGCCTGCTCAGGCCCTGCGAGAAACAGCGTCACCACCACCTCGTCAAACGACGTCGCAAAGGCAAACAGCGCCCCGGAAATCACCCCGGGCGCAATCAGCGGCAAGGTCACCCGGCGGAACGCGGTAAGCGGCGACGCCCCCAGGCTGGCCGCCGCGCGTACCAGATTGTGATTGAAGCCCTGCAACGTCGCCGACACGGTGATGATCACAAACGGCACACCCAGCACCGCGTGCACCACGATCAACGAGAAGAAGCTGTTGCCCAGCCCCAGCGGCGCGAAGAACAGATAGCTCGCCACACCGATGATCACCACCGGCACCACCATCGGCGAAATCACCAGCGCCATCACCAGCGATTTGCCGGGGAAGTCGCCCCAGGTCAGGCCGATCGCCGCCAGCGTGCCGAAGATCATCGCCAGCACGGTCGCGGCCGGGGCGACGATAATGCTGTTCTTCAGCGCACGCATCCATTCCGCCGAAGCAAAGAAGTCGTGGTACCACTGCAGCGAGAAGCCCTGCAGCGGATATACCAGGAAACTTCCCGAGTTGAACGACAGAGGCACGATCACCAGCACCGGCAGGATCAGGAACAACAGGATCAGGCCGCAGAGGATCCGCAGGCTGTAGAACCACACCCGTTCGATGGGCGACATGTAAGGACTCAGCATCGCAAATTCCCCTTAGCTCAGGCGCAGGCGACTGGCGCCGACCAGCCAGCTGTAGATCAGATAAAGCACCACGGTCGCCAGCAACAGCAGACCGCCGAGCGCGGTGGCCATGCCCCAGTTGATGCTGGTGTTGGTGTAGAAAGCGACGAAGTAGCTGACCATTTGGTCGTTCGGGCTGCCGAGCAGCGCCGGCGTGATGTAGTAGCCGATGGCGAGGATGAACACCAACAGGCAGCCGGCGCCGACACCGGCGTAGGTCTGCGGGAAGTACACGCGCCAGAAACTGGCGAACGGATGACAGCCGAGAGAAATCGCCGCGCGCATGTAGGTTGGCGAGATGCCCTTCATCACGCTGTAGATCGGCAGAATCATGAACGGCAGCAGGATGTGCACCATCGAGATGTACACGCCGGTGCGGTTGAACACCAGTTCCAGCGGTTTATCGATGATGCCCATGGCCAGCAGCGCGCTGTTGATCAGGCCGCCGGATTGCAGCAGCACGATCCAAGCCGCGACCCGCACCAGAATCGAGGTCCAGAACGGCAGCAGCACCAGAATCATCAACAGGTTGCTCTGCCGCGAAGGCAGGTTCGCCAGCAGGTAGGCCAGTGGATAGGCGAGCAACAGGCAGATCACAGTGATGACCAGGCCCATCCAGAAGGTACGGGCGAAGATGTCGAGGTAGATCGCCTGATCCGGGGTGGCCGGGGCCAGTTCGCCGAGGTCGTCGATGCGGTGATCGACTGCCGCCAGCAGGTAGTACGGAGTGATACTGCTGGTGTTGCGTCTCACCGCTTGCCAGTAGGCCGGGTCGCCCCAACGCTCGTCGAGCGCTTCCAGGGCTTCTTTATAGGAGGCCGGTTCGCTGGCGAACGGCAGCGCCCGGGCGGTTTTGGTCAGCAGGCTGCGATAGCCGGCCAACTCCATGTTCAAGCGCTTGGACAGATCACCCAGCGTCTGGTTTTTGCGTGCTTCGGCGAGGTCTTCGCTGGCCGCCTTGTACACCGGCTCGGCAGGCAGGCCGCGGCCGTCCCAACTGGCGATGGCAGTGACCGTGCGCGGCATGCCGCCGACCACTTCCGGGTTGCCGACGCTTTTATAGAGCAGCGCCACGATCGGCACCAGAAACACCAGCAGCAGGAACAGCACCAGCGGCGCAATCAGCGCCTGGGCCTTCCAGCGGTTGACCCGCTCGGCGCGCTTGAGCTTCTGCTTCAAGGTGGGGCTGGCGCCCTCGTTCAGGGGAACGGCGATGGCCATGACGTACTCCGCAAATCTTTGATCGTTACAGAGGTGGCGAACCGCCGCTGTTGTGTTGAACCACCACGCTGAGGATGGCGGCCCCTGTGGCGAGCGAGCTTGCTCGCGCTGGGCTGCGTAGCGGCCCCAAAATCGGGTTGGCACTGCCAATTTTGTGAGTGCTGGGCACTCAAGCGGGAGCAAGCTCCCTCGCCACAGGAGTTCTCATCCAGTTTTGAGCTGGGTTATTTCGCCGCCCAGGAATTGAAGCGCTGTTCCAGTTGTTCGCCGTTGTCAGCCCAGAAGCTGACGTCGATCTGCACCTGGTTGGCGATGTTTTCCGGGGTGGTCGGCATGTCTTTCAGGACATCCTTGGCCAGCAGCGGCACGGCCTGGGTGTTGGCCGGGCCGTAGGCGATGTTTTCCGAGTAGGTCTTCTGCTGCTGCGGCTGTACCGAGAAAGCGATGAATTTCTTCGCCGCTTCCGCGCGCTTGGCGTCCAGACCTTTCGGAATGGCCCAGGCATCGAAGTCGTAGATGCCGCCGTTCCATACCACTTTCAGATTGGATTCTTTCTGCACCGCCGCGATGCGACCGTTGTAGGCCGAGCTCATCACCACGTCACCGGAAGCGAGGTACTGCGGCGGCTGTGCGCCGGCTTCCCACCACTGAATGCTTGGCTTGAGCTCATCGAGTTTCTTGAAGGCGCGATCCTGTCCGCCCTTGCTCGCCAGCTCTTTGTAGACGTCTTTCGGCGCCACACCATCGGCCATCAGCGCAAATTCGAGGGTGTACTTGGCGCCTTTGCGCAGGCCACGCTTGCCGGGGAATTTCTTGGTGTCCCAGAAATCCGCCCAACTGGTCGGTGCAGTTTTCAGCTTGTCAGCGTTGTAAGCCAATACCGTCGACCAAACGAAGAAGCCCACGCCGCAAGGCTGAATCGCGCCTTTGACGTAGTCTTCGCTCTTGCCGAACAGCGCCGGGTCGAGTTGCTCGAACATGTCTTCGTCGCAACCACGGGACAGCTCTGGCGATTCAACTTCGACCAGGTCCCAAGACACGCTCTTGGTGTCGACCATGGCTTTGACCTTGGCCATTTCGCCGTTGTATTCGCCGGCAACGATCTTGCCGTTGCCCGCCGCTTCCCACGGTGCATAGAAGGCTTTGACTTGCGCCGCCTTGTTCACCCCGCCAAACGACACCACGGTCAAGTCCGGGCCGGCAGCCATCGCGCCGGTCGCACCCATCAGGCCCAGAGTCAGGGCGGTGAACTTCAGGGATCTCAACATTTATTGTTCTCTCCACGTGCAGGGTTGGTGTTGGTATTGCCGGGGCGCTTGGTGCGCCTCTTAATGCGCTTCTGAAAGCGGATCGAGCGCGCGTACGTGCTCGACCTGCCAGCCAAGCGGTACCACGTCACCGACGCTGAGTGCAGGATCGAGCTCGGCAATCGGCTGTTTCACGAAGAAGTCGCTCTTGCCGCAGACTTCCAGGCGCACCCGGACGTGGTCGCCCAGATAGATGAATTCCGCCACCCTCCCTGAGAAGCGGTTGACACATTGATCGCTCGAACCATTGAGGCTGACGCGCTCCGGACGGATCGACAGGGTCACCGGCTCGCCGGTCTGGCCGACGTTGACTGCCAGCGCCTCGACCTTTTCGCCACGGCCCAACTCGACCACACAACGCTCGCCGCTCTGGCTGAGCAGGCGTCCGTTGAGGCGGTTGTTCTCGCCGATGAAGTTGGCGACGAAAGTGTTCTTCGGCTCTTCATACAGCGTGCGTGGCGGCGCGATCTGCTGGATCTCGCCTTGATGGAACACGGCAACGCGGTCGGACATGGTCAGCGCTTCGCCCTGATCGTGGGTCACGTAGACCACGGTCACGCCGAGGCGCTGGTGCAGGTGTTTGATCTCCATCTGCATGTGTTCACGCAATTGCTTGTCGAGGGCGCCGAGGGGTTCATCCATCAGAACCAGTTGCGGTTCGAACACCAGCGCACGGGCCAACGCCACGCGCTGCTGCTGACCACCAGACAACTGCGCCGGATAGCGCGAAGCGAAGGCATCGAGCTGAACCATGCTGAGGACTTTCTTCACCCGCTCGCTGACATCGCTTTTGTTCAGGCCACGCACGGTCAGCGGAAACGCAAGGTTCTCTGCGACGGTCATGTGCGGGAACAGCGCGTAGTTCTGGAATACCATGCCGATGTCACGCTTGTGCGGCGGTACGTTGTTGATCGAACGCCCGGCGAGGAGGATTTCCCCGGCGGTCGGTGTTTCGAAACCGGCGAGCATCATCAGGCTGGTGGTCTTGCCGGAACCGGACGGCCCGAGCAGGGTGAGGAATTCGCCTTTGCGAATGTCCAGGTTGAGGTCTTTGACGATCAGGTTCTCGCCGTCGTAGCTCTTCTGCACACCACGAAAGCTGACCAGCACATCACTGGTCCCTGCGCTTGTATCGACCTGGCTCATACCCACACCCTTGCTGTTGATGACTGCTTGTTCATCAAGCCTAGTGGCTGGCGCCAGCCACGCAAATCGGGGCGCAGGAGAGAATCGCTTAAGCACAATGGAAGGTTGAGGGTAGGGATTGCCCTACAAGGATGGCGCTAATGGATAAAGCAGTGGCGAGCGGTGAGCTGCAAGCCGCAAGCAAGGGCAAAAGCGGCTGTCGCTAATGGATATGCCTGCACGCAGATCCATTGTAGGAGTGAGCCTGCTCGCGATAGCGGTGCATCAGTCACTGAATTGTTTTCAGGAAGCACGCTATCGCGAGCAGGCTCACTCCTACAGTTGATAGCGGTGGGTCAGAGAAGTTTATGCTCCATCGCGTATTTGACCAGTTCAGCCAGCGAGGTGATGTTGAGCTTTTGCATCAGCCGCGCCTTGTGGGTGCTGATGGTCTTGCTGCTCAGGGCCAGTTGCTGGGCGATATCGTTGACGTTGGCGCCCTGGGCCAGGCGTTCGAACACCGAGAATTCGCGTTCGGACAACAGCGAATGCAGCGGCCGCGTGTCGGTCAGGCCGACTTCGAAGACCATGCGGTCGGCCAGTTCCGGGTCAATGTAGCGCCCACCCGCCGCGACCTTGCGGATCGCCGTAAGCAGCAGCGCCGGATCGCTGTCCTTGGTCGCATACCCGGCCGCGCCGACCTTCAATGCGCGCGCAGCCATTTGCGCTTCGTCGTGCATCGACAGCACCAGAATCGCCGGCGGATTGTTCAGCGCACGGATGCGCGGGATCGCTTCCAGGCCATTGACCCCGGGCATGGAGATGTCCAGCAGCACCACTTCGCACGGCACGCTGCGCAGGGTTTCCAGCAGTTGCTCGCCATTGCTCGCCTCCCCCACCACTTGCAGATCCTTGGCCAGGCCGATCAATTGCTTGATGCCCTCGCGGACGATGGTGTGGTCTTCGGCTACCAGTACACGGATCACGTTCTTCTCCTCAGCCAAAATATTTCGCGAGCAGGCTCGCTCCCACCTTGGAATGCATTCTCCCCGGTGGGAGCGAGCCTGCTCGCGAAGGCGTCAGCACTCACAACACAAACCTTCAGACCTCACTCACCGGCACCCACACCTTAAGACTGGTGCCCTCCCCCGGCTCGCTCTCCAGCTCCAGCCGCCCGCCCATGATCAGCACCCGCTCACGCATGCCGACCAGGCCAAACGACGTCGGCCGATCTTCAGCGGTGACAAATCCCACGCCATCATCGCTGACGGTCAAACACAATTCATCGACCGCAAGCGCCAGCGTCAATTCCACCGTGTGCGCCTGAGCATGACGCATCACGTTGGTCAGCGCCTCCTGCAAAATCCGGAACAGCCCCACCGCCTTGGCATCGCTGAGCGCCGGCAGGTTGTCCGGCACCTGCACCAGACACGGAATCTGCGTGCGCGCCTCGAAGCGTCGCGCCTGCCACTCGATCGCCGAGGCAATCCCGGCATCGAGGATCGGCGGGCGCAACGCCGTCGCCACATCGCGCACCAGCTGAAATAGTTGTGCGATCAGGCGCTTCATGCTGTTGAGCCGTTCGTTCAGACCCGGATCGAGTTGCGAGTAGGCCAGTTCGCACATCGATGTCTCCAGTTTCAGCACGGTGAGCATCTGCCCCAGCTCATCATGAACTTCGCGGGCGATGCGCGCCTTCTCTTCTTCGCGCACGCTCTCCAGGTGCGCCGACAATTCACGCAACTGCTCGCGCGAAGCCGCCAGTTCCAGCTCGATGCGTTTGCTTTCGCTGATGTCCCAGACGATGCCGTCCCACACGTAGGCGCCGTCCTCCAGTTGCCGGGTGATCGCCTTGATCTCGGCCCAGCGCTGCTCGCCCTGACGCGTGACGATGCGGCCCTGCCACGACCAGTCGCTGTCGGTGTCCAGCGCCTGATCCTGGGTGCGGTGATAACTGGCCTTGTCGTCGGGATGCACCAGACTGCGCAGGCCCATGTCGCGATGAGCGATGGCCGCCGGCGCATAACCGACCAGCGTTTCGCTGCCCTCGCTGATGTAGGCAAAGTCGATCTGCCCGGTGACCGGCGCCCGCTCCAGCCGAAACACCAGGCCCGGGACGTTGGCGGCGATGCCTTGCAGGCGCGCTTCACTTTCCTGCAAAGCGGCCAGTGCGCGGCGTCGATCGGTGACGTCGGTGAGGTAGACCACCAGATATTCACTGTCACGAAAGCGCAGAAAACTCAGGGACACATCCGCCGGCAACACGCTGCCGTCGGCACGCAGGCAACTGGTTTCGAAGCTCAGCGGCCCTTCTTCACTGGCCCGCGCACGCTTCCACAGATTGAGCCAGCGGTCCATGTGCAGGCCGGGTTCGAAGTCGATCAGCGGCCGCTCGATCAGCCCGCCCGAGGGATAGCCGAGCATGTTTTCCGCTGCGCGGTTGGCGTAGCGCACATGGCTGTCCCAATTGACCCACAGAATGCCAACGGTGCTTTGGTCGATGGAAAACTGCGTCAGTCGCAGCGCTTCTTCACTGGCTGCGCGCAACGCGATGTCCTCGCGGGCGCTGAGCAGGCGCTGTTCGAGGCTGTGCTGTTGGCGTCGCTGCCAGACCACGATCGCCACGCAACTGAACAGCATCACGGCAAACAACAGGCTGAGGTTCTGCCAGAACCCCGGCGATTCGGCCAGCCGTGGGTATTTCGGTTGCAGCCACTGATTGTGCAGTTGTTCCAGATCCTTGGCCGGAATCGCACGCAAGGCGCTCTGGACGATGCCGGCCAGTTCCGGCCAATCCCGCCGTGACGCCACACGCAGCAATTGCGGCAGGCCGATATCACCGACCACCACCAGTTCGGCGAACTCCGGCTCCACCGACAGGCGTCCCAACTGTGCCTCATCAACCACCGCGTAGGAGGCCTGCTGACTCAACAGCAACTGCAACGCCTGACGCTCCAGCGGCACGCCTTGCAGATTCAGGTGCGGATAGTTGCTGCGCAGATAATCGGCGGTGCTGCTCGGCATGCGCACGGCGACGCGAGTCTGGCTGTCGAGTTTTTCCAGATCGACTGCACCGCTGCTTTTCTGGTCGCTGACCACCAGTTGCGGCACGCGCATGTACGGGTCGGAAAATTGCCAGAGGCGCAGCGCGCCCGGCGTTTGACTCAGACCCGGGGCGATATCGATCTCACCCTCGCGCAACGCGCTTTCCAACTGCCCGAGGTCCTGGAAATTGCGCCAGCTCAGTTCCACGCCCAGGGTTCTGGCGAGCAGTTTCATCAACTCGACATTGGCCCCGGACAGGCGCTGCAGGCGCCGATCATAAGTCGCGTAGGGCGCCTGCAGGACCAGGCCGACGCGCAACTCATTGTGCTGCGCCAGCCATTGCTGCTGCTCTGGCGTCAGTTGCGCGGCATGGGCCGGTGGCGCAGGCGCCGCCCAGCCCATCAAGGGAAACCACAAACAGCCGATAACCCACAGGCAGCAAAATCGCTTCATTGAAGTCTCATACACTGACAAATTCTGACCAACCCATTAGGCTGCCGGGATACTTTCTGGCCTGGAATAACCGATGCCCTCTGTCTACCGCCTGGCACTGCCAGCATTGTGCCTGTCGCTGATCCTGCCCTGTGCGTTTTCCGTCGAAGCCGCCGACCCGGCGCCCGCCGCCACGGACAAGCCCGCCGAAGAAAAACCGGCCGAGCGCCAGCCACTGCTTGAGCGTAGTCAGGAAGAGGCGGCCGCACTGCAACGTAAACTGCCGGCGCAAGAGCAGCAACAGTTACAGGCTGGCAGCGAGACCTTCCTCGCCCTGTGGAAACCGGCCAACAGCGCCGAGCCCAAAGGTGCGGTGATCATCGTTCCCGGTGTTGGCGAAACCGCTGACTGGCCGCAGGCCGTCGGCCCGTTGCGGCGCCAATTGCCGGACGCCGGTTGGAGCAGCCTGAGCATCACCCTGCCCGATCTGCAAGGCGACGCCATCGCCCCACGCGTGATCGAACCGGCCGCGGCGCCGAAAGCCCCGGAAACCACGAGCAAAGACGCGACCACTGCGCAACCGATCGAACAAGCCGCTGGCGGTGAAGCGGAAGTTGCTGAACAGGTCGTGGCGCAAACCAGCGAAGAACAAGCCAAGGCCGATGCCGAACGCGTCTTCGGACGGATCGACGCAGCGATCGCCTACGCCGAGCAGCAGAGCGCGCGCAGCATTGTCGTGCTCGGTCACGGCACCGGTGCCTACTGGGCGGCGCGTTTTCTCAGCGAGCGACAAACGCCTCAGGTGGAGAAACTGGTCATGGTTGACGCGCAAGCACCGGCCAAAGCCCTGCCGCCACTCGCCGAACTGACGCCGACGCTGAAGCTGCCGACGGCGGATATTTTCTATATGGACAAAGCCCTCGATCGCAACGCGGCGCTGGAGCGCATGCAGGCGAGCAAGCGCCTGAAGACCTCGGCGTTCAGCCAGGTCGCGTTGAAGGTGTTGCCGGACAAAAAGGCTGAGCAGGAACAGCTGGTTCGACGGGTGCGGGGCTGGTTGAATCCACAAAATACGGACTGATAAAAGCAAAAGATCGCAGCCTTCGGCAGCGCCTAGAGGAATATGCATTCCAAAGGTAGGAGCTGCCGAAGGCTGCGATCTTCTGATCTTCAAGGGTCAGCGAAAATCCCGCCGCTCCCGAATCAACGTATAGGCATTGTGCAATTCCCGCGTCCGCTCGGTCGCCTCACGCACCTGGGCCGGCGTCGCGCCGCTGCCGGCAATCTTGTCCGGGTGATGGCGACTGAGCAATCGCCGGTAAGCGCGCTTGATCTGCGCCGGCTCGCTGCTCGCCGACACCCCAAGCAACTTCATCGCCTCCTGATAACTCACCGCAGCACTGACAATCGGCCGCTTGCCCGGCTCGTAATCGCTGGCCAGCGCTTGCACCTGCTGCGACGTCCAGCCCAGCCACTTGCCCCACTGCGCCAGCAACTCGCGTTCGCTGACACCGGCGCGACCATCGGCCCAGACCATTCGCCAACAGGCGCGCAACACACCTTCGGTCGCATGCGGTTGCGAACGCAGGCGGCGCAGATAACCGCGCAGATTGTCGCTGCCGGACTTGCCACGATTGAACGCAGCAATGGCCCGCCGTGTCGCCGGCTCGCTCATCTCCAATGCGCGCATTTCATTGCGCGCCTGCTGGATATGCCCGTCCGTGACGCGCCCGTCGCTCTTGGCCAGACGCCCGAGCAAGACGAACAGCAGCTCATCGTTGCGCAGCATCGGCCGACCGCCGAGCTTTTCCCGCAAGTGTCCCCAGCTCTGCAGCTGCAGGCGCCGATCCAGCGCCTGCCCCAGCAACGCTCCAAGCATGGCCCCCGGTATGCTGGCAATCGCGTACCCCACTCCGGCTCCAATCAGAGTCCCTGGCCACAACATCTCAGCGACTCGCTTCTATCAGGGCTTCGGCTTCGGCCAAGCGTTCATGGGTACCGACATCCACCCAATGGCCCTTCAGGCGCTCGCCCGTGACTTCGCCGTCGGCCATGGCTTTGCGCAACAAAGGCGCGAGTTTGAAAGCACCGTCGCTGCAACCGTCGAACAGCTGCGGATGAAGCACGGCGATACCGCTGTAAGTCAGAGTAGGTGCATCAGGCTTGCCGTCCTGCACTTTGCCGTCGATCAGGGTGAAATCGCCCTTCGGGTGATGCGCCGGATTGTCCGCCAGCACCAGATGCGCCAAACCATTGATCGGCTGGTGCAAAACGCTGAAGTCGTAATCGGTCCAGATGTCGCCGTTGACCACCAGAAACGCATCGTCACCGAGCAACGGCAGTGCACGGAAAATCCCGCCGCCGGTTTCGAGCGGCTCGCCCTCCGGCGAATACTGAATGCTCAGACCGAAACGCGAACCGTCGCCCAGATGATCTTCGATCTGCTGACCGAGCCAGGCGTGGTTGATGACGATGTCGTTGAAGCCTGCGGCCGCGAGGGCGCGCAGGTGATACTCGATCAGCGGCACACCGCCGGCACGCACCAGCGGTTTAGGCGTGGTCAGGGTCAGGGGGCGCATGCGTTCGCCTTTGCCCGCCGCCAGAATCATTGCCTTCATGCCGTCGCTCCAGCATGCAAGCTGCTGAACAGCGCTTGCAGCTCCGCCAGTTCGGGACGGCGGGCGATCACAGCTTCTATATAAGAGAAGAAGCGCGGCACGTCGGCCAGATAACGCGGCTTGCCGTCGCGATGGCAGATCCGCGCGAAGATGCCGATGACTTTCAGGTGACGCTGCACGCCCATCAGGTCGCTGGCGCGCAGGAAATCTTCGAAATCCGTCTGCACCGGAATATCCAGCGCCGAGGCCTGCTGCCAATAACTCTCCAGCCAGCCGCGTACACGTTCTTCAGGCCAGCTGAGGAACGCGTCCTTGAACAGGCAAGTAACGTCGTAAGTCACCGGGCCGTATACCGCATCCTGAAAATCCAGCACGCCGGGGTTGGGCTCGCTGAGCATCAGGTTGCGTGGCATGTAGTCGCGGTGCACCAGCACTTTCGGCTGCGCCAGCGCGCTGTCGATCAGCAGCTCGCTGATGTGCTGCCACTGTTGCTGCTGCGCCGCATCGAACTCGATGCCCAGCTCATGCTTGACGTACCACTCGGGGAACAACTCCAGTTCACGCCGCAACAGGGCGACGTCGTAACCGGGCAACGGTGCGACCATCGGCAACTGTTGAAAAGCCAACAGCGCTTGCAGGGCATCGTGGAATAACGCGTCGGCATTTTCGCCATCGATCACGTCAAGATAGGTCTTGTTGCCCAGGTCATTGAGCAAAAGAAAACCGCGCTCGAGGTCTTCGGCATAAATTTTCGGCACATTTATTCCGGATTTCGCCAGCAAAAAGGCGATATCCACGAACGGTTTGCAGTTTTCCTGCGGTGGCGGCGCGTCCATCACGACGAAGCTGCGACCGTCGCCCTCCCAACGGAAGTAACGACGGAAACTCGCGTCGCTGCTGGCCGCGGTCAACGTGGCCGGGGGCACGGTGCCCCAGCCCTGCTCGGCAAACAGCTTCGCCAACTGCTCATCGAGCCAAACTTTCAGGTGTTGCAAGCGTACATCTTGGTCAGGCATTGCAAGGGTCTCCGACGGCGCTAGCCGTCAAGCGGGTCATGCTTTATTATCCAGCATCTTTTTCAGACCATCGAGAGGCGTGCGGCCCACACCGCGGGCAGATGGCACGCAGGAAGCCCGGACTAATAAGATGGCATTGAAATCCCCCGCGTTTCGTAAAAAATTTCCGTTGTTGGTAACCGGCAGTCTGCTGGCTATGCAACCTCTGGCCAGTCAATTCGTTGTTGCCGCCGAGCAGTATGACTGCTCCGTCTCGGCTACGGGTGGCTGGGACTGTGCGCCCAAGTCGCCCGCCGCGGCATTGCCGCCGCGTCCGGTGCATGACGGCAGTGCCGTCAGCGCCGCCGGCGAGCCTGTGGCCGACAAGGGTTCCGACGCCGACACTGGCGCGAAAACCGCACTGGTCACCGAAGCCAAGGGCCGCGGCCTGAAATCCCGTAGCGAAGACTACAGTCACCTCGACTGGGTTCCGCGCGAGAAGCTCACCGCCGCCCAATTGGCCGAGACCGGTCCTTACTGCTCTGGTTCCTATATCGAACCGATTCGTCCTGGCATGAATGACAAGACGAATAAAAGTGATGCGCCGACCTTCATCGGTGCCAAAGCATCGCGTTACGAGCAGGACACCCAGGTCGCCAGCCTCGCCGGTGACGTGATCATGCGTCAGGGCAGCATGCAGGTCGAAGCCGACGAGGCCAACCTGTATCAGGCCGAGAGCCGTGGCGAACTGGCCGGCAACGTACGCATCCGCGACAACGGTGCGCTGATCGTCGGCGACCACGCCGATGTGCAGCTCGACACCGGTGAAGCCAAGGTCGACAACGCCGAGTACGTGATGCACAAATCGCGCATCCGCGGTAACGCGCTGTACGCCAAGCGTGCCGAGAACGCGATCATCCGCTTGAAGGACGGCACGTACACCACGTGCGAACCGAACAGCAACGCGTGGCAGCTCAAGGGCAACAACATCACCCTGAACCCGGCCACCGGTTTCGGTACCGCGACCAACGTGACCTTGCGCGTCAAAGACATTCCGATTCTGTACACGCCGTACATCTACTTCCCGATCGATGACCGCCGCCAGTCAGGCTTCCTGCCGCCGACCATCGGTTCGGGCAGCGACACCGGCTTCATGCTGGTCACGCCTTATTACTTCAACCTGGCGCCGAACTATGACGCCACGTTGTACCCGCGCTACATGAGCAAGCGCGGCATGCTGGTGGAAGGCGAATTCCGCTACCTGACGAAGTCGAGCGAAGGTCAGTTCGGTGCGGCGTACCTCAACGACGAGGACAATGATCGCGAAGCTCAGACCGACTACGATAAAACCCGCTACATGTATAACTGGCAACACAAGGGTGGTCTCGACTCCCGTGTGCTGACCGAAGTCGACTACACCAAGATCAGCGATCCCTATTACTTCCAGGATCTGCAAACCGATCAGATCGGTGTGAAAAGCAGCGACTTCGTAAACCAGCAGGGTGCGGTCACTTATCGCGGCGACAGCTACACCGCACGCCTCAACGCGCAGCAATACCAACTGGCGACTGTTTCCAACATCACACCGTATGGCCGTTTGCCGCAGCTCACTTTCAATGGTCAGCTGCCATACCACCCGGAAGGTCTGGATTTTGATTACGAAACAGAGCTGGTCCGCTTTGATCGCGACCTGCTTACGGGTAACTACGTTGATAAAGATGGCGGTCCGATCAACGCTGACGGCACGGTAGGTACTCCGCGTCTGGACAACAACATCACCGGTCTGGCGCGTGCCAATGGCGATCGCTTGAATCTGAAGCCGGGCATCAGCTTGCCGATGAACTGGACGTATGGCTTCCTGAAGCCATCGCTGAAATATCAGTACACCCAGTATCAACTGGACCTTGACCAGAAAGGCAAAAGCACGCTGCTGGCGGGTGAAGACTACAGCCGCAACCAGAATCGTGGCGTTCCTATCGCCAGCGTCGACAGCGGTCTGTACTTCGACCGCAACACGTCATACTTCGGCAAGAACTACCGTCAGACCCTGGAACCACGCCTCTTCTACCTCTATGTACCGGAGAAAGATCAGGAAGACATTCCAGTGTTCGATACCAGCGAAACGACGTTCAACTACTCGTCGCTATTCCGTGATAACCGCTTTACGGGCTCCGACCGTGTCGGCGACGAGAACAAGCTGTCGCTGGGCGTGACCAGTCGCTGGATTGAAGAAAACGGCTTCGAGCGTCAACGCATCAGCGTCGGCCAGGCCCTGTACTTCAAGGATCGCAAGGTTCAACTGCCAGGTGTCGCTTTCAACGATCGTGACGATGCCAAATCCGACGTTTCGCCGTACGCGCTGGAATACGAATACCGTTGGAACCGCGACTGGCGCGCCACGGCCGACTACAACTGGGACCCGGACAGCCGCAGCCCGCGCTCCGGCAGTGCGATGTTCCACTACCAGCCAGCCGACAACCCGAACAAGGTCATCAACGCCGGCTATCGCTATCGCAACGACCAGGTCCGTTATGACCAGAACACCGGTAAATGGACAGTGGGCGGCGGCGATTACGGTACCCCGGGCCAAGCTGGCTACGTGAAGGACTACTACAAGATCCAGCAGCATGACTTCTCGGTCATCTGGCCGATCGTTCCACAGTGGAACGCCATCAGCCGCTGGCAGTACGACTACAACCGCAATCGCACCCTGGAAGCCTTCGGTGGTTTCGAATACGACAACTGCTGCTGGAAACTGCGCCTGATCAACCGTTACTGGGTCTCCTATGACGAGTTCAGTCAGGAAGCTCCGGAAAACGAGAAAGGCGACCACGGCATTTTCCTCCAAATTGTTCTGAAGGGACTCGGCGGCCTGACTGGCGCCAAGGTAGAGAGCTTCCTCGACAAAGGCATTCAAGGTTATCGTGAACGTGAAGACCAAGCTTTCTGATTGTCTGCGCCCGCTGCTGCTGGGCGCGCTGTTCTTGGGTACGGCGGCAAACGCCGCCGTGCAGTCCATCGATAAAGTGGTGGCGATCGTCGACAACGACGTGGTCATGCAGAGCCAACTGGACCAGCGCGTTCACGAAGTTCAGCAGACCATCGCCAAGCGCGGGGGCGGCCTGCCGCCTCCGGGTGTGCTCGATCAGCAAGTGCTCGAGCGCCTGATCGTCGAAAACCTGCAACTGCAGATCGGCGAACGTTCCGGCATCCGCATCACTGACGAAGAACTCAACCAGGCCGTCGGCACGATCGCCCAGCGCAACAACATGACTGTTGATCAGTTCCGCGCTGCGCTGGCTCGTGATGGCCTGAACTATGACGACGCCCGTGATCAGATCAAACGCGAAATGATCATCAGCCGTGTGCGTCAGCGACGCGTGGCAGAACGCATTCAGGTTTCGGAGCAGGAAGTGAAGAACTTCCTCGCCTCCGATCTCGGCAAAATGCAGCTGTCCGAAGAACTGCACCTGGCCAACATCCTGATCCCGACCCCGGAAAGCGCCAACTCTGATGCCATTCAGAGCGCTGCGCGCCAGGCGATGGAGGTTTACCAGCAGCTCAAGCAAGGCGCTGACTTCGGTCAGATGGCCGTGGCCAAGTCCGGCAGCGACAACGCGCTGGAAGGCGGCGACATGGGCTGGCGTAAAGCCGCGCAACTGCCACCGCCGTTCGATCGTGAACTGAGCAGCATGGCCGTCGGCGACATCACCCAACCTGCACGCACCCCGGGCGGTTTCATCATTCTGAAGCTGCTGGGCAAGCGTGGCGGCGAAGCGCAGATGCGCGACGAAGTGCATGTGCGGCACATCCTGGTCAAGCCAAGCCCGATCCGCGACGAGGCCAAGACCAAGGCACTGGTGCAATCGTTGTATGACCGCATCAGCGCCGGCGAAGACTTTGCCGAGCTGGCAAAAAACTACTCGGAAGATCCGGGTTCCGCGCTCAATGGCGGCGACCTGAACTGGATCGACCCGAACGTACTCGTACCGGAATTCCGCGAAGTGATGGCCTCGACTCCACAAGGCCAGCTGTCCAAGCCATTCCAGACCCAATACGGCTGGCACGTGCTGGAAGTCCTTGGCCGTCGCGCCACCGACAGCACCGAGCAGGCCCGTGAGCAGCAAGCCATGACCGTACTGCGTAACCGCAAATACGACGAAGAGCTGCAAACCTGGCTGCGTCAGATCCGTGACGAAGCGTACGTAGAGATCAAACTCCCTGGTGCAGACCAGGCAGCGCAGTGAAACCCAAGCGTTTCGCGCTGACACCCGGCGAACCAGCCGGCATCGGTCCCGACCTGTGCCTGCTGCTCGCCTCGCAAGCCCAGCCACATCCCCTGATTGCCATCACCAGCCGCGACCTGCTCCTTGAGCGGGCCGCGCAACTGGGGCTGGTCGTCAATCTGCTGGATGTCACCCCGGATCAGTGGCCTGATGTTCCGGCACCCGCCGGTGGCCTGTATGTCTGGGATACGCCGCTCAGCGCACCGGTAGTTGCCGGGCAACTGGACAAGTCCAACGCGGCGTTCGTCCTCGAAACCCTGACCCGCGCCGGCAACGGCTGCCTGAACGGCGACTTCGCCGGGATGATCACAGCGCCGGTGCATAAAGGCGTGATCAACGAGTCAGGCATCGCCTTCTCCGGACACACCGAATTTCTTGCCGACCTGACGCACACCGCGCAAGTGGTAATGATGCTTGCGACGCGTGGTTTGCGCGTGGCACTGGTCACCACGCACCTGCCCCTGCGCGAGATTGCCGATGCGATCACCCCAGAGCGGCTGGAGCGCGTCACGCGAATCCTGCACGCCGATCTGCGAGACAAATTCGGCATTGCCCAGCCACGCATTCTGGTCTGCGGACTCAATCCGCACGCCGGTGAAGGCGGCCACCTGGGCCATGAAGAAATCGACATCATCGAACCGACCCTGGAGCGCCTGCGCAGCGAGGGCATGGACCTTCGTGGCCCGCTGCCTGCCGACACTCTGTTTACCCCCAAATATCTGGAGCACTGCGATGCAGTGCTGGCGATGTACCACGACCAGGGCTTGCCCGTGCTCAAGTACAAAGGCTTCGGCGCTGCCGTCAACGTGACGCTGGGCCTGCCGATCATCCGCACCTCGGTCGACCATGGCACCGCCCTGGATCTGGCCGGCAGCGGCAGGATCGACACCGGCAGCCTGCAAGTGGCCCTGGAAACCGCCTACCAGATGGCAGAGACCCGTTTATGAACGAGCAATATCAACACAAGGCGCGCAAACGCTTTGGCCAGAACTTTCTCCACGATGCTGGCGTTATCGACCGCATCCTGCGCTCGATCCATGCCAAGGCTGACGACCGCCTGCTGGAAATCGGCCCGGGCCAGGGTGCCCTGACCCAAGGGTTGCTTGGCTCCGGCGCCCAACTCGACGTGGTGGAACTGGACAAGGATCTGATCCCGATCCTCAACCAGCAGTTTGCCGGCATGAGCAATTTCAACCTGCATCAGGGCGATGCGCTGAAATTCGACTTCAATACGCTGAACGCCGCGCCGAACAGCCTGCGGGTGGTCGGCAATCTGCCGTACAACATCTCCACGCCGCTGATTTTCCACCTGCTGAACAACGCCGGCATCATCCGCGACATGCACTTCATGTTGCAGAAAGAAGTGGTCGAGCGCCTGGCCGCAGGCCCGGGTGGCGGTGACTGGGGTCGTCTGTCGATCATGGTTCAGTACCATTGCCGCGTCGAACATCTGTTCAACGTCGGCCCGGGCGCGTTCAATCCGCCGCCGAAAGTCGACTCGGCGATCGTTCGTCTGGTGCCCCACGCGGTATTGCCACACCCGGCCAAGGATCACAAGTTGCTCGAGCGCGTTGTGCGCGAAGCGTTCAATCAGCGCCGCAAAACCCTGCGCAATACCCTCAAGCAATTGCTCAGCAACGCCGAAATCGAAGCCGCCGGCGTCGATGGCAGCCTGCGTCCCGAGCAACTTGATCTGGCCGCATTCGTGCGCCTGGCCGACCAGCTCGCGATACAGGTACCGGCAGCTCCCGCCGCCGACTGACCAGCGATGAACGCTATCGGGCAGCACTCCACTCTGGTTTACTGCCCGATACTTGCCTAGACTGATTCCCCATCAGCTACGCCCCGCGTTCCGCTTCGTTAAGGCCTTCTTGCATGTCCGATTCCCGTTATCAGGTCGATGTCAGCGTCGTCACCCACTATCTGGCAGACCAATCGCAACCCGAACACGACCGTTTCGCCTTCGCCTACACCATTACCGTGCAGAACAACGGTGAGATTGCGGCCAAACTTCTCTCCCGGCATTGGGTGATTACCGATGGCAATGGCCATGTCGAAGAAGTGCGCGGTGAAGGGGTCGTCGGCCAGAAGCCGCTGATCGCCGCGGGCGAAAGCCACACGTATACCAGCGGCACGGTAATGATCACCAAGGTCGGCACCATGCAGGGCACCTATCAAATGCTCGCCGATGACGGCAAGCATTTCGATGCAGTCATCAAACCGTTTCGCCTCGCTGTACCCGGAGCCCTGCACTGATGACGACTTACGCCGTCGGTGACCTGCAGGGCTGCCTCGAACCGCTCAAGTGTCTGCTCAAGCAAGTTGCCTTTGACCCGGCGCTGGATCGGCTGTGGCTCGTGGGCGACCTGGTCAATCGTGGCCCGCAGTCGCTGGAAACCCTGCGCTTTCTCTACCAGATGCGTGAGTCACTGGTGTGCGTGCTCGGTAATCACGACCTGCACCTGCTGGCCGCTGCGAAGAAAATCGAGCGTTTGAAGAAAAGCGACACGTTGCGCGAAATCATCGAGGCGCCGGATGGCCCGCAACTGATGGAATGGCTGCGCCAGCAGAAGCTGATGCATTACGACGAAATCCGTGATGTCGCCATGGTTCACGCTGGCATCCCGCCACAATGGTCGCTGCGCCGCGCCTTGAAGTGCGCCGCCGAAGTCGAGACCGCGCTGCGCGACGACAACGTGTTCCCCGCCTACCTCGACGGCATGTACGGCAACGAGCCGGCAAAGTGGGATAACGACCTCAAAGGCATCGATCGCCTGCGGGTGATCACCAATTACTTCACGCGCATGCGCTTTTGCACCGCCGAGGGCAAGCTTGACCTCAAGAGCAAGGAAGGCCTCGACAGCGCCCCGCCCGGCTACAAGCCGTGGTTTCAGCACAAGGAGCGCAAGACCAAGGGCCTGCGCATCATTTTTGGTCACTGGGCAGCGCTTGAAGGCAATATCCACGAGCCGGGCATTTCAGCGCTGGACACCGGATGCGTATGGGGCGGCAGCCTGACGCTGATGAACGTCGACAGCGGCGAACGCCTGTCATGCAAATGCGATGAACACGGCGGGCTTGCGCACACGGTCGCGCCACTTATCTCCGAATCTTCGCCAGTCGGCGCACCGCGCTAGACTGCGCCTTCAGTTGAGCAACAGGAACTTTGTCATGAGCGAATTCAAACGAATCCCCCCGGAACAGGCCCAGGCCCTGCGTGAACAAGGCGCCGTCGTAGTCGACGTGCGCGACCCGGCTACCTTTGCCTCACTGCATATCAGCGGCTCGAAGCATCTCGACAACCATTCGCTGCACGCTTTCATTCAAGGCGCCGACCTGGATGCACCGACCGTCGTGGTCTGCTACCACGGCAATTCCAGTCAGGGCGCAGCTGCCTATCTGGTCGGCCAAGGTTTCTCCGACGTCTACAGCATGGATGGCGGTTTTGAGCTGTGGCGTACGACCTATCCTTCGGAAACTGCGCAAGGCAGCGAAGAATAATTTTTTTGCGCGGCGCAGGCCCCGGCTTCCGTGGGCCTGCGCGCGGCAGACAAACGGTCTGCCACAACTAATTACGTATCTCGCCTTTACCTCTCGAATTCCCAACTATCCTTAAGCGCAGGCCATCCAAAACAGGGGAGAGCCGGTACACCGGCGCGCGGGTCATCGGGAGTAGCTTTCGCGGTTTGTCGACCGTGGAAGAATTCTGGGGGGTAAACAGCAGCTGCCATAGCGACTGCTGCCAGCATCGACTGAGTGATCCGGCGTCGGCTCCACGTATCGAGCGAGGTGACGTCATGAGTATCTTTAGCCACTTCCAACAACGCTTCGAATCCACACGCCAGGAAGAACTTTCTCTGCAGGAGTACCTGGAGCTGTGCAAAAAGGATCGCAGCGCCTACGTTTCCGCCGCCGAGCGTCTGTTGATGGCGATCGGCGAACCGGAACTGCTCGACACTTCGACCAATTCGAGGCTGTCGCGCATCTTCTCCAACAAGGTGATCCGTCGCTATCCGGCCTTTGAAGACTTCCATGGGATGGAAGAATGCATCGACCAGATCGTCTCGTATTTCCGCCACGCCGCCCAAGGCCTGGAAGAGAAGAAACAGATCCTCTATCTGCTCGGCCCCGTGGGTGGCGGTAAATCGTCCCTGGCCGAGAAGCTGAAGCAGCTGATGGAAAAAGTGCCCTTCTACGCCATCAAGGGCTCGCCGGTCTTCGAATCGCCTCTGGGTCTGTTCAACGCCACCGAAGATGGCGCGATCCTTGAGGAAGACTTCGGTATCCCACGGCGCTACCTGAACACCATCATGTCGCCCTGGGCGACCAAGCGCCTGGCTGAATTCGGCGGCGACATCAGCCAGTTCCGCGTGGTCAAACTGTACCCGTCGATCCTCAATCAGATTGCCGTCGCCAAGACCGAACCCGGTGACGAGAACAACCAGGATATCTCGGCGCTGGTCGGCAAGGTCGATATCCGCAAGCTCGAAGAATTCCCGCAGAACGACGCCGACGCCTACAGCTACTCCGGTGCGCTGTGCCGGGCCAACCAGGGCCTGATGGAATTCGTCGAAATGTTCAAGGCGCCGATCAAGGTGCTGCACCCACTGCTGACCGCCACGCAGGAGGGTAACTACAACAGTACCGAAGGCCTCGGCGCGATTCCGTTTACCGGCATCCTGCTGGCTCACTCCAACGAATCGGAGTGGCACACCTTCCGCAACAACAAGAACAACGAGGCGTTCATCGACCGGATCTACATCGTCAAAGTGCCGTACTGCCTGCGCGTCAGCGATGAAGTGAAGATCTACGACAAATTGCTGTTCAACAGCTCCCTGTCCAAGGCGCATTGCGCACCGGACACCTTGAAGATGCTCGCGCAGTTCACCGTGCTGTCGCGCCTCAAGGAACCGGAAAACTCCAACATCTATTCGAAGATGCGCGTCTACGACGGTGAAAATCTCAAGGACACCGATCCAAAGGCCAAGTCGATTCAGGAGTACCGCGACTCGGCCGGTGTCGATGAAGGCATGAACGGTCTGTCGACCCGCTTCGCCTTCAAGATCCTGTCCAAGGTGTTCAACTTCGACCCGCATGAAATCGCCGCCAACCCGGTGCACCTGCTCTATGTGCTGGAACAGCAGATCGAACAGGAGCAGTTCCAGGCTGAAACCCGCGAACGCTATCTGCGTTATCTGAAGGAATACCTCGCCCCGCGCTACATCGAGTTTATCGGCAAGGAAATCCAGACTGCTTATCTCGAGTCCTACAGCGAGTACGGTCAGAACATCTTCGATCGCTATGTGCTGTATGCGGACTTCTGGATTCAGGATCAGGAGTATCGCGATCCGGAAACCGGCGAGATCCTCAACCGCGTGGCCCTGAACGAAGAACTGGAAAAAATCGAAAAACCGGCCGGCATCAGCAATCCGAAGGATTTCCGCAACGAAATCGTCAACTTCGTCCTGCGCGCCCGGGCCAACAACAACGGCAAGAACCCGACCTGGCTCAGCTACGAAAAACTGCGGGTGGTCATCGAGAAGAAAATGTTCTCCAACACCGAGGACCTGCTGCCCGTCATCAGCTTCAACGCCAAGGCCAGCAAAGAGGATCAGCAGAAACACAACGACTTCGTTACACGAATGGTTGAACGTGGCTACACCGATAAACAGGTACGGCTTCTGTCCGAATGGTACCTGCGGGTCCGCAAGTCGCAGTGAGGCAGCTGCAAGCGTCCAGCTACGAGCTGCAAGAGAAAAGCGTGTAAAACGGAGTTTTTCGGGATCGGCTTCTACTTGCAGCTTGCAGCTCAAAACTTGAAGCTCCCCGGAGGGGCCTTATGAGCTATGTGATCGACCGACGCCTCAATGGCAAGAACAAGAGCACGGTGAACCGTCAGCGTTTTCTGCGGCGTTATCGTGACCACATCAAAAAGGCTGTCGAAGAGGCAGTCAGCCGGCGCTCCATTACCGATATGGAGCACGGGGAACAGATCAGTATTCCTGGTCGCGATATCGACGAGCCGGTGCTTCATCATGGACGCGGCGGTAAACAGACCGTGGTGCATCCCGGCAACAAGGAATTCACGGCCGGTGAACACATTGCGCGCCCACCCGGAGGCGGAGGTGGCCGCGGTCCGGGCAAGGCCGGCAATTCCGGCGAAGGCATGGACGAGTTCGTCTTCCAGATCACCCAGGAAGAATTTCTCGAATTCATGTTCGAAGACCTCGAACTGCCGAACCTGGTCAAACGCAACCTGACCGGCACCGACACATTCAAAACCGTACGCGCCGGGATCAGCAACGAGGGTAATCCGTCACGGATCAATATCATCCGCACCCTGCGCTCAGCTCACGCGCGTCGTATTGCCCTGTCCGGCAGCAGCCGCGCGAAACTGCGCGAAGCCAAGGAAGAGCTGGCGCGGCTCAAGCGCGAAGAGCCGGACAATTTCGGTGATATCCAGGAACTCGAGGCCGAAATCGAGAAACTCAGTGCACGTATCCACCGTGTGCCGTTTCTCGATACCTTCGATTTGAAATACAACCTGCTGGTCAAGCAACCGAACCCCAGCTCGAAAGCGGTGATGTTCTGCCTGATGGACGTTTCCGGCTCGATGACGCAAGCGACCAAGGATATCGCCAAGCGCTTTTTCATCCTGCTATATCTGTTCCTCAAGCGTAACTACGACAAGATCGACGTGGTGTTCATCCGCCACCACACCAGTGCCCGGGAAGTGGACGAAGAGGAGTTTTTCTACTCACGGGAAACCGGCGGCACCATCGTTTCCAGCGCCTTGAAGCTGATGCAGGAAATCATGGCCGAGCGCTATCCAAGCAACGAGTGGAACATCTATGCCGCTCAAGCCTCCGACGGCGATAACTGGAACGACGACTCGCCGATCTGCCGTGACATTCTGATCAATCAGATCATGCCGTTTGTGCAGTACTACACTTATGTGGAGATTACCCCACGCGAACATCAGGCCCTGTGGTACGAGTACGAACGCATCGCCGAAGCCTTCTCTGACACTTTTGCCCAGCAGCAACTGGTCTCGGCCGGAGATATCTATCCGGTCTTCCGTGAACTCTTCCAGCGCAGGTTAGTGACATGACCGCCAAAGAGCAGAAGCGCCAACCGATTTCCACCGGCTCCGAATGGACATTCGAGCTGATCCAGACCTACGACCGCGAAATTGCCCGGATCGCGGCCCGCTATGCGCTGGATACCTACCCCAACCAGATCGAGGTGATCACCGCCGAGCAGATGATGGATGCCTACGCCTCGGTGGGCATGCCGCTGGGCTATCACCACTGGTCCTATGGCAAACACTTCCTCAGCACCGAGAAATCCTACAGTCGCGGGCAGATGGGCCTTGCCTACGAAATCGTGATCAACTCCGATCCGTGCATCGCCTACCTGATGGAGGAGAACACCATTTGCATGCAGGCGCTGGTGGTGGCTCATGCCTGCTACGGCCACAACAGTTTTTTCAAGGGCAACTACCTGTTCCGCACCTGGACCGACGCCAGTTCGATCATCGATTACCTGGTGTTCGCCAAGCAGTACATCATGCAGTGCGAAGAGCGCCATGGCATCGATGCGGTGGAAGATCTGCTCGACTCCTGCCACGCGCTGATGAACTACGGTGTCGACCGCTACAAGCGTCCGTATCCGATTTCCGCCGAGGAAGAGCGCCGGCGCCAAAAGGATCGCGAAGAGCACATGCAGAAGCAGATCAATGATCTGTGGCGCACCATCCCCAAGGGTGCGGACAAATACAGCGACAAGGACAACGCCCGCTTTCCGGCCGAGCCGCAGGAAAACATCCTCTATTTCATCGAGAAGCATGCACCTCTGCTGGAGCCGTGGCAGCGTGAGATCGTGCGAATCGTGCGCAAGATCGCCCAGTATTTCTATCCGCAGCGCCAGACCCAGGTGATGAACGAAGGCTGGGCAACGTTCTGGCATTACACGCTGATGAATGACCTGTATGACGAAGGCCTGGTCACTGATGGCTTCATGATGGAGTTCCTCACTTCGCATACCAGCGTGGTGTTCCAGCCGGGTTTCGACAGTCCGTACTACAGCGGTATCAACCCGTATGCACTGGGCTTCGCCATGTACCGCGACATTCGGCGCATGTGCGAAGAGCCAACCGAGGAAGACCGTCGCTGGTTTCCGGATATCGCCGGCTCCGACTGGCTGTCGACCATCAAGTTCGCCATGAGCAGTTTCAAGGACGAGAGTTTTATCCTGCAGTACCTGTCGCCCAAGGTGATCCGCGATCTGAAGCTCTTCAGCATCCTGGATGACGATCAGAAGGATGACCTGCTGGTGCCGGCCATTCATGACGAGGGTGGCTACCGCATCATCCGCGAAACCCTGGCTGCGCAGTACAACCTCGGCAATCGTGAACCCAACGTGCAGATCTACAGCATCGACCGGCGCGGCGACCGCTCCCTGACCCTGCGTCATCAGCAGCACGACCGTAAACCGTTGGGCGACTCCACCGAGGAAGTGCTCAAGCACTTGCACCGGCTATGGGGTTTCGACATTCATCTGGAAACCCTGCAAGGTGACCAGATCATGAAAACCCATCACGTCCCGCCACGCAGTGAGCACAGCGAAGGCGATTATGGCCGGCTCGATCTGGCCGTGATTCATCTTTGATCCGGTTCTGGCCTCCGAACGTCTGACGCAAGGGTTATCCTGTCGGACTGACGGAGGTTTTTTTATGCAGGTTTACAAGGTTGGCGGCGCGGTACGTGATCGCCTGTTGGGATTGCCGGTCACTGATGTCGACCGGGTCGTGGTCGGCGCGACCACTGAAGAAATGCTCGCCAAGGGATTCCGCCCGGTTGGCGCAGATTTTCCGGTGTTTCTGCACCCGAAGACCGGCGAGGAATACGCCCTCGCCCGCACCGAGCGCAAAAGCGGGCGCGGCTACGGCGGCTTCACTTTCCATGCAAGTCCCGAAGTCACGTTGGAAGAAGACCTGATTCGCCGCGACCTGACGATCAATGCCATGGCCGAAGACGATCAGCTCAACCTGACCGATCCGTATCATGGGCAGCGCGATCTTGAAGCGCGAATTCTGCGTCACGTTTCCCCGGCGTTCGCCGAAGATCCGCTGCGTGTGCTGCGCGTTGCCCGTTTCGCCGCGCGCTATGCCGGACTGGGCTTCACGGTCGCGGACGAGACAATGGAGCTGATGCGTCAGCTCAGCGAGTCCGGGGAACTGCAGGCACTGACGGCCGAACGCAGCTGGAAGGAAATTTCCCGGGCGCTGATGGAAAACCACCCGCAGGTATTCGTCCAGGTGTTGCGCAACTGCGGCGCCCTCAAAGTGCTGATGCCGGAGGTTGACGCCTTGTTCGGCGTACCGCAGCCGCAGGCCCATCACCCGGAAATCGACACAGGCCTGCATACCCTGAGCGTGCTGGAGCAATCAGCCCTGCACAGGCAACCGCTGACGGTGCGCTGGGCCTGCCTGCTGCATGACTTGGGCAAAGGCCTGACGCCAGAAGAGGAATGGCCTCGGCATATCGCTCATGAGCACACCGGGCTGAAGCTGATCAAAGCGGTCAACCAGCGCTTCAAGGCACCCAAAGAGTGTCAGGAACTGGCTCTGCTGGTCGGCCAGTATCACACCCATGGGCACCGGGCTCTGGAGTTGAAGGCCTCCACATTGCTGGAGTTGCTGCAGAGCTTCGATGTCTATCGGCGGCCGGAGCGCTTCGAGGAGTTTATCGCTGCGTGCGAGATGGATGCTCGTGGCCGCAAAGGCCTGGAGCAGCGCAGTTATCCACAGGCGGAATATCTGCGTGGGGCGGCGAAGGCTGCGCGAGAAGTGGCGGTGCAGCCACTGCTGGAAATGGGCTTCAAGGGCCCTCAGTTGGGCGAAGCGCTGAAGCGTGAGCGGCTCAAAGCGTTGAAGACCTACAAAGAATCGGCGTCGGTTTAAAAAGCATCGCGAGCAGGCTCACTCCTACAGGGGAATGCGTTCCAAAATGTAGGAGTGAGCCTGCTCGCGATGGCGCCCGTTGGATCACCGCAAATCCGAAGGCGTGAGCTGCTCCCCCCGCCATTCGAACGCAACCGGCGCCAACACCTGATCAATCTGCGCCTCAGCCCACAACGTCGCAAAGCTCTTGCCCACACCCGGATGCACCCGCTGCGGCGCGATCAATGACAGCGGCCACAGCACGAAAGCGTTTTTCAGGATTTCCGCCCGCGGCAGAGTCAATCCGTCGAAATTACCCACCAGATCGCCATACAGCAGCACGTCGATATCCAGCGGCAACCCCTTGCGATCCGGTGCATAACGACCGTTATCCGCCTCGATGAATTTCAAGCGCCGATCCAGCTCCATCAATGGCAGATCGGTGTACGCCGAAACCACGAAATTGAAGAACGGCCCGCTCTTGATGCCCACCGGCTGGCTCTCGAACACCGCCGAACAACGGATATCCACCAGAAATTTCGCCAGCGCATCGAGACCGGCACGCAAATGGGTTTCCCGCTCGATATTGCTACCGAGCCCGAGGTAGACCTGAGTCAGCGACATCCGCGCTCGATCTCCACACCCACACCGCCCTTGGCTGCCGGCACGGCGCCCGGCTTGGTCAGTTTCAGCCGTACCCAGGTGATGTTGAATTCGGCCATGAGCACTTCAACCAGACGCTCGGCAAAGGTCTCGACCAGTTGGAACTGCGCCTGCTCGGCAAAAGCCTGGATGCGCTTGGAAACGCTGGCGTAATCGAGCGCCAGGGTCAGGTCGTCACCAGCGGCGGCCGGGCGATTGTCCCAGGCGAAGCTCAGATCAAGACGCAGGCACTGACGGATGCCGCGCTCCCAGTCGTAGGCACCGATCACGGTGTCAACTTCCAGGCCCTCGATAAACACTCTGTCCAAGCACTTCTCTCCGCTGCACGACAAGGGCGCAATGCGCCGTTAGAATCAGGGCGTCCTCGCCCGGAATAGTTAGCATGTTTTGGTTACTGGCGATTCTCGCCTACCTGCTCGGCTCGCTGTCCTTCGCCATTTTGCTCAGCCGCCTGACCGGAAACCCGGATCCGCGAATGAGTGGCTCGGGTAATGCCGGCGCCACCAACATGCTGCGCCTGGCCGGTCGCAAACTGGCGATCCTGACCCTGCTCGGTGATCTGTGCAAAGGCCTGCTGCCGGTGCTGATCGCATCGAGCGCGGGCCTTTCGCTGCAGGATCAGGCGTGGATTGGCGTGTGCGCCGTGATCGGTCACCTGTTCCCGCTGTACTTCCGCTTTCGTGGCGGCAAAGGCGTCGCCACTGCCGCCGGCATGTTGCTCGGCCTGTATCCACCCGCCGCGCTGCTGGCGGTGTGCGCCTGGCTGCTGACGTTCTACCTGACTCGCACCAGTTCGCTGGCAGCGCTGATTGCCACGCCGTTGACCCTGCCGCTGCTGGCCTGGCAGGAACCGGAGGCCTTGTTGCCAATGAGCGCGCTGACCTTGCTGATTGTCTGGCGTCATCGCGGCAATCTACGCGACCTGTTTGCCGGGCGCGAACGGCATTTTTGAATGACGTCCGCGAGCATCGCTGATCACAATGCCGACAACTGCTCCATCGGCCAGCGCGCCTGCACGGTGATGGCCAGACTTTCCTGCTGACCGGCCTTGAGGCGCTGGCATCCGGCAAACGCAATCATCGCGCCATTGTCGGTGCAGAACTCGGGACGCGCGTAGAACACATCGCCCTTCATATCGCCGAGCATCTTTTCCAGGGAAATCCGCAACGCCTTGTTGGCGCTGACGCCGCCGGCGATCACCAGCCGCTTCATGCCCGCCTGCTTCAGGGCGCGCTTGCACTTGATGGTCAAAGTCTCCACCACGGCCTGCTGGAACGCCAGCGCGATGTCGCAACGGGCTTGTTCGCCGTCGTCCCCGGCGCTGACGCATTGCTGCCAGGTGTTGAGCGCGAAGGTTTTCAGGCCGCTGAAGCTGAAATCCAGCCCCGGACGATCACACATCGGACGCGGGAAGGTAAAACGTCCTGCGACGCCCTTCTCGGCCAGCTTGGCGATTTCCGGCCCGCCGGGATAATTGAGGCCCATCATCTTCGCGGTCTTGTCGAACGCTTCGCCGGCCGCATCGTCGAGTGTCTCGCCAAGCAGGCTGTATTGGCCGATGCCGTCGACCTGAACCAGCTGCGTATGACCACCGGAAACCAACAAAGCGACGAACGGGAATTCCGGCGGTTTCGGCTCCAGCATCGGTGCCAGCAGGTGGCCTTCCATGTGGTGCACGCCAAGCGCCGGAATGCCCCAGGCAAACGCCAGTGCCTGCGCGCAGGATGCACCGACCAGCAGCGCGCCGACCAGGCCAGGACCCGCGGTGTAGGCGATTGCGTCGATCTCGGTCGGCACGCAGTCGGCTTCGGCCAACACCTGACGGATCAAGGGCAGCAGGCGTTTGACGTGGTCACGCGAAGCCAGCTCCGGCACCACACCGCCATAGACGCGGTGCAGGTCGATCTGACTGAACAGCGCATCGGCCAGCAGGCCGCGCTCGCTGTCATACAATGCGACGCCGGTTTCGTCGCAGGAGGTTTCTAATCCCAGTACTAGCATGGGTTTGCGCCTTGTTTAGGCTGAATTCGAAGGCGCGCATAATAGTCGCCACGTGATGCCCCGACCAGCGGTTTTCGATCAGAGGCTTTGCATTCCGAGCGATGAGGGGTTAACATCCGCAACCCTTAAAAACCGACGTCTTCAAGTGCTCTTTTGCCGCGAGGATGTTGACCCCGGTAATGAATGAAGGTAGCTCTGGATGCCAGCCGTCAAAGTAAAAGAGAACGAACCCTTCGACGTAGCTCTGCGTCGTTTCAAGCGCTCCTGCGAAAAAGCCGGTGTACTGGCTGAAGTTCGTAGCCGCGAATTTTACGAGAAGCCAACTTCTGAGCGTAAGCGCAAGGCAGCAGCCGCTGTTAAGCGTCACGCCAAGAAAGTTCAGCGCGAACAGCGCCGCGCCGTTCGTCTGTACTAATACACAGACGTTCGTAGCAAGCTTCTTGCCTAAGCCCGGCCCTCAGCCGGGCTAATGGCATTTGCGTAAAACGCTTGATGCTTCACCGTCGACGCCGCCGATGCGACCGAGACAAATCTGCTTCACCGCGTCAGGCCTGGCTCTTTTGCCAGCGGTGCACGTCTTTTCTGACGAGCCTTTCAAGGCTACTGACGAGCACACCCACTGATTCCTCTTACGACGATCAGCCCAAGGCACCTGCATGCGTGCCCGCTTTATTGAGCTATCCGAGGCCGACAACCGGCCGTCAGCGGATTCAGCGCAACACTTTCAAATAGTCGAAGACTGATAGGTACTAACGTCAGTGGATTTTCGGCAGATACACTTCCCGACAGCGATCACGCAGACGACACCGGTCGAGCCGCACTTTTTGTGCGTTTCCAACAATGGCCCGCGTCCGACAGCCTGGCGCAACGGATTTATTGCAGCGCAGACGACGAGAATGCCATGGCCGGGCTGATTCCCCAGAGCTTCATTGACGACCTGCTGAACCGCACCGACATCGTCGACGTGGTCAGCTCGCGCGTGCAATTGAAGAAGGCCGGCAAGAACTACACCGCCTGCTGCCCGTTCCATAAAGAGAAAACCCCGTCATTCAGCGTCAGCCCCGACAAGCAGTTCTATTACTGCTTCGGCTGCGGCGCTGGCGGCAACGCCCTCGGCTTTCTCATGGATCACGACAACCTGGATTTCCCCCAGGCCGTCGAAGATCTGGCCAAAGCCGCCGGCATGGAAATCCCCCGCGAAGAAAGCGGCCGCGAGCGCAAGCCGCGCCAGCCGACCGATTCTCCGCTGTACCCGCTGCTCACCGCCGCCGCTGACTTCTATCGGCAGGCACTCAAGAGCCATCCATCGCGCAAGGCCGCAGTGGATTACCTCAAGGGTCGCGGCCTGACCGGCGAGATCGCCCGGGATTTCGGCCTCGGTTTTGCGCCACCGGGCTGGGACAATCTGCTCAAGCATCTGAGCAGCGACACCCTGCAACAGAAGGCCATGATCGAAGCCGGCCTGCTGATCGAGAACGCCGAAACCGGCAAACGCTATGATCGCTTCCGCGATCGCGTGATGTTCCCGATCCGCGACACCCGGGGACGCATCATCGCCTTCGGCGGCCGCGTACTCGGTGACGACAAGCCCAAGTACCTGAACTCACCGGAAACCCCGGTATTCCATAAAGGCCAGGAACTCTACGGCCTTTATGAAGCGCGCAAGAATAATCGCAACCTCGATGAAATCATCGTCGTCGAAGGCTACATGGATGTCATCGCCCTCGCCCAGCAAGGCTTGCGCAATGCCGTCGCCACGCTGGGTACCGCGACCAGCGAAGAGCATTTGAAGCGCCTGTTCCGCGTCGTCCCGAACGTATTGTTCTGTTTCGACGGCGACCAGGCCGGGCGCAACGCCGCTTGGCGCGCACTGGAGGCGACCCTGCCGTGCCTGCAGGACGGTCGCCGCGCACGATTCCTGTTTCTGCCCGAAGGCGAAGACCCGGATACCCTGGTGCGCGCCGAAGGCACCGACGCTTTCAAGGCGCGCATCAATCAGCACGCGCAGCCGCTGGCCGATTATTTTTTCCAGCAACTGACCGAAGAAGCCGATCCGCGCTCCCTCGAGGGCAAGGCGCACATGGCCACCCTCGCTGCGCCGCTGATCGACAAGGTGCCGGGCGCAAACCTGCGCATTCTCATGCGTCAGCGCCTGACCGAGATCACCGGCCTGAGCAGCGAGACCGTCAGCCAATTGGTCCAGAGTGCACCGCAGGAAGCACCGCCCGCCTATGATCCGGGCATCGATTACGACGCCATGCCGGATTACAGCGACTACCATCAGCCGCAGGCACAGGACATGTATGTGCCGCAGCAGGAATGGACGCCGAAGAAACCCGGCGCCGGCGGCAAGAAGTGGGACAAGAATGGCAAGCGTGGCGGCGACCGTGAACCGCAGCGCCCGCGCACGCCGATTGGCGTTGAATCGCCAACCCTGACGGCCCTTAGAACATTGCTCCATCATCCGCAACTGGCCAAGCGCGTGGAAGACGCCGGGCACATTGCCGATGAAAATCAGACCAACGCCCAACTGCTTGTGGCGCTGCTCGAAGCCGTGCAGAAGAATCCCAAGCTAAACTCATTTCAGTTGATCGCGCGATGGCACGGTACTGAACAGGGTCGTTTGCTCAAGGCACTGGCAGAAAAGGAATGGCTGATTGACGGAGATAACCTTGAACAACAGTTTTTCGACACCATTACTAGCTTGTCAGCCCGCCAACGCGAGCGAAATCTCGAACAGTTACTCAGGAAAGCGCGGCAAAGCGAACTGAGCGTCGAAGAGAAAAATCAACTGCGCGACCTTTTAAGTCGCAATGTTTCCGCATCAAACCCGACCTCAACTGGCGCGTGAGGTCATAGCTCAGGTATAATCCTCGGCTTGTTTTTTGCCCGCCAAGACCTTCAGTGGATAGGGTGTTATGTCCGGAAAAGCGCAACAGCAGTCTCGTATTATTGAGTTGATCAAACTGGGTCGTGAGCAGAAGTATCTGACTTACGCCGAGGTCAACGACCACCTGCCCGAGGATATTTCAGATCCGGAGCAGGTGGAAGACATCATCCGCATGATTAACGACATGGGGATCCCCGTACACGAGAGTGCTCCGGATGCGGACGCCCTTATGTTGGCCGACGCCGATACCGACGAGGCCGCTGCGGAAGAAGCAGCCGCTGCGTTGGCGGCGGTGGAGACCGATATTGGTCGCACCACTGACCCGGTGCGCATGTACATGCGTGAAATGGGTACGGTCGAGCTTCTGACCCGTGAAGGCGAAATCGAAATCGCCAAGCGGATCGAAGAAGGCATTCGTGAAGTGATGAGCGCAATCGCGCATTTCCCTGGCACGGTTGACCACATTCTCTCCGAGTACACCCGCGTCACCACCGAAGGTGGTCGCCTGTCCGACGTTCTGAGCGGTTATATCGACCCGGACGACGGCATTGCGCCGCCTGCGGCAGAAGTGCCGCCGCCGGTCGATCCGAAAGCCGTCAAGGCCGACGACGACACCGACGACGATGAAGCCGACTCTTCCGATGACGAAGAAGAAGCCGAAAGCGGTCCGGATCCGGTCATTGCTGCGCAGCGCTTCGGCGCCGTGGCCGACCAGATGGAAATCACCCGCAAGGCCCTGAAAAAGCACGGTCGTCACAACAAGGCAGCGGTTGCCGAGTTGCTGGCCTTGGCCGAGCTGTTCATGCCGATCAAACTGGTGCCGAAGCAATTCGAAGCCCTGGTCGAGCGTGTACGCAGTGCCCTGGATCGTCTGCGTCAGCAAGAGCGCGCGATCATGCAGCTGTGCGTACGTGATGCACGTATGCCGCGCGCCGATTTCCTGCGTCAGTTCCCGGGCAACGAAGTCGACGAAAGCTGGTCCGACGCCCTGGCCAAAGGCAAGAGCAAGTACGCCGAAGCCATCGGTCGCGTGCAGCCGGACATCATCCGTTGCCAGCAGAAACTGATCGCACTGGAAACCGAGACCGGTCTGACCATCGCCGAAATCAAGGACATCAACCGTCGCATGTCGATCGGTGAGGCCAAGGCCCGCCGCGCGAAGAAAGAGATGGTTGAAGCCAACCTGCGTCTGGTGATCTCGATCGCCAAGAAGTACACCAACCGCGGTCTGCAATTCCTCGATCTGATCCAGGAAGGCAACATCGGTCTGATGAAAGCGGTGGACAAGTTCGAATACCGTCGTGGTTACAAGTTCTCGACTTATGCCACCTGGTGGATCCGTCAGGCGATCACTCGCTCGATCGCCGACCAGGCCCGCACCATTCGTATCCCGGTGCACATGATCGAGACGATCAACAAGCTCAACCGTATTTCCCGGCAGATGCTGCAGGAAATGGGTCGCGAACCGACCCCGGAAGAGCTGGGCGAACGCATGGAAATGCCTGAGGACAAGATCCGCAAGGTACTGAAGATCGCCAAAGAGCCGATCTCCATGGAAACCCCGATCGGTGATGACGAAGACTCCCATCTGGGCGACTTCATCGAAGACTCGACCATGCAGTCGCCAATCGATGTCGCCACGGTGGAAAGTCTGAAGGAAGCGACTCGCGAAGTACTGTCCGGCCTCACTGCCCGTGAAGCCAAGGTATTGCGCATGCGCTTCGGTATCGACATGAACACCGACCATACGCTCGAAGAAGTGGGCAAACAGTTTGACGTAACGCGTGAGCGGATCCGTCAGATCGAAGCCAAGGCGCTGCGCAAGCTGCGCCACCCGACGCGAAGCGAGCATCTGCGCTCCTTCCTCGACGAGTGATACCAGAACCCCCGGCCCAGGCCGGGGGTTTTGTTTCATGGCAGATTAAATTCCCCGCTCCACCCTCCCCGCCCCATACCCCGTCTACACTCGAAACAGTCCCCCCAAGCCCCGACGAGAGCGTTATGCCCAGACTGGCGCCCGTGCTGTTTCTGCTGTCATTGATGATCTGCACTGCCACGGCTGACGCGCTGACTCTCACCGATGAAGAACGCAGCTGGCTGGCGGCTCACCCTGACTTGCGCCTGGGTGTCGATGCGTCGTGGCCGCCCTTCGAATTTCGCGACGACCAGAACCGTTATCAGGGTCTGGCTGCCGACTATATCGACGTGATCCGTCAACGTCTGGCGATCAAGCTGACGCCCATCGAACCGGTGAGCTGGACGGTGGTGCTGGAGCAGGTCAAGAAGGGCAAGATCGATTTGCTGCCGGGGATCATGTCTACGCCGGAACGCCAGAACTATCTGTCATTCACCCGGCCGTACCTCGACTTTCCGATCGTCATCCTCGCCCATGTCGGCGGCGCCCAGCCGCGCAAACTCGATGACCTGTATGGGCTGAAAATCGCCGTGGTGGACAACTACGCCCCCCACGAACTACTACGCACTCACCACCCCGACCTGAATCTGGTCGCCATGCCCAACGTCAGTTCGGCGCTGCAAGCCCTGGCGACTGATGAAGTGGACGCGGTGGTCGGTGACCTGGCTTCCAGCGTCTGGAGCCTGCGCCAGCTCAAACTCGACGGCCTCTACGTCAGCGGCGAAACCCCTTATCGCTATCAACTGGCGATGGCCGTCCCCCGCGACAACAAGGTGCTGGTGGGGATTCTCGACAAGGTCCTTGCCGACATGACGCCGGCGGAAATCAGCAGCATCCAGGAGCATTGGGTCGGCAATGTGCTCGACCATCGCTCGTTCTGGTCAGACCTGCTGGTGTATGGCCTGCCCGGTCTGTTACTGCTGATCACCGTCCTCGCCGTGGTGATTCGCATCAACCGCCGCCTGAGCTCGGAAATCACCCGGCGCATCGACCTCGAGCAGGAATTGCGCAGCAGCGAATATCACTACCGTGGCCTGGTCGAAAGCTTGTCGGCGATTGCCTGGGAAGCGCGGATGAGCGACTTCACCTACAGCTATGTCTCGCCTCACGCCGAAGACTTGCTCGGCTATCCACAGTCCCATTGGCTGATTCCGGGCTTCTGGCACAACATCATTCACCCTGCCGACCTGACCCGCACGCAGAACTATTGCAAGGAAGCGCTGCGACAGGGCCGCGATCACATCGTCGACTATCGCGTCATCACCGCCGACGGCCGCTGCCTGTGGGTGCGCGACATTGTCAGTCTGATCGAGCATGGCCACGAACCGGTGATGCGCGGTTTGATGATCGACATCAGCGAAATCAAGCGCACCGAAGAGGCGCTGCGCCTGTCGGAACAGAAATTCGCCTCGGTGTTCGAACAGTGTCCGGACATTCTGGTAATTGCGCGGCTGTCCGACGGCTGCTTGCTCGAAGTCAACGAGGCCTTCGAAGAGCAGATTGGTCTCAGGGCCGAGGACGTGATCGGCCAAACCGCCACCCACCTCAATATCTGGGGCATTCCCGGCGTCGGCCCGGGCCTGTTGCAGCGCTTGCAGGCTGGCAGCATTCGTAATCTGGAGATGCCCTTTCGCCGCAACAACGGCCAGGTATTCACCGGGTTGATTTCCGCCGAGCCCTTCGACCTCGACACCACCCCGGCGCTGGTGGTCGTGGTGCGCGACATCAGCCAGCTCAAGGAAACCCAACAGCAACTGCAGACCTCGGAAGAGAAGTTTGCCAAGGCCTTTCATGCGTCGCCGGACGGTTTGCTGCTGTCGCGCCAAAGCGACGGCCTGTTGTTGGAGGTCAATGAAGGTTTCAGCCGCATCACCGGTTTCAACAGCGCCATGTCAGTGGATCGGTCAACGCTGGATCTCGGGATCTGGGTCAACCTCAACGAACGCAAACAGATGCTCGACCTGTTGCACCGCGACGGTTTTGTCCGTGACTTCACCTGCCATATCCGTCGCAGTGACGGGCAGATTCGCCTGTGTGAAGTCTCCAGTCGCCCGCTGCCGATCGGCGACGAAGACTGCATGCTGACCATCGCCCGGGACATCACCGAGCGCCATCTCATGCAGGAAAAACTGCAGCAGGCGGCGACGGTTTTCGAAAGCACCGCTGAAGGTGTACTGATCACCGACACCCAGCAACACATCAGCGCGGTCAATCGCGCCTTCACCGAAATCACCGGCTACAGCGAAAGCGAGGCGCTGGGCCACACGCCACGGCTATTGGCGTCTGGGCTGCACGACAGCGCGTTCTACGCGGCGATGTGGCACCAATTGACCGACGAGGGACACTGGCAGGGCGAGATTTCCAACCGGCGCAAGAACGGCGAGCTGTACCCGAGCTGGCTGACCATCAGCGCCGTGCGTAATCGCGACAAGTTCATCACCCACTTCGTCGCGGTATTCGCCGATATTTCCAGCCTCAAGCACGCCCAGGCCAAGCTCGATTACCAGGCTCACCACGACCCGCTGACCGGCTTGCCCAATCGCACTTTGTTCGAAAGTCGCCTGCAAATGGCCTTGACCAGCCAACAGGAAAATGGCGGCCAGGGCGCGGTGCTGTTTCTCGATCTGGACCGCTTCAAGCACATCAACGACAGCCTCGGCCACCCGGTGGGCGACCTGTTGCTCAAGGGCATCGCCGTGCGTTTGAAGGAACAGTTACGAGATATCGACACCGTCGCCCGATTGGGCGGTGACGAATTCATCATTTTGCTGCCGGGCTTGCAGCAAGCCAGCGACGCCGACAACATCGCGACGAAACTGCTCAACTGCTTCGGCGCGCCGTTCCAGGCCGGCGAACACGAGTTCTTTATCAGCGCCAGCATCGGCACCAGCCTCTATCCACGCGACGGTTGCGACGTGGCGACGCTGGTGAAAAACGCTGACGCGGCGATGTACCGTTCCAAAGCCAAGGGACGCAATCGCGTCGAAAGCTACACCCGCGACCTCACCGCCCAGGCCAGCGAACGCATAGCACTGGAACACGAACTGCGCCGCGCCATCGAGCGCGACGAGCTGTTTCTCTACTATCAACCGAAAATCAGCCTGGTCGACCACAGTCTGGTGGGCGCCGAAGCACTGATTCGCTGGCGTCATCCGACCTTCGGCGAAGTGCCGCCCGAGCACTTCATTCCTCTGGCCGAAGAGAACGGCATGATCCTGCAGATCGGCGACTGGGTGCTGGAAACCGCATGCCGGCAGATGTTCGAGTGGAACCGGATTTATCAACCGCTCGGCCCGCTGTCAGTGAACCTCGCCGGAGCGCAGCTGCGTCAACCGAACCTGCTGGTACGCATCGAGCAACTGCTCAAGGAAAACCGCCTCAGGCCGGATTTACTGCAACTGGAAATTACCGAGAATTTCATCATGAGTCAGGCCGAAGAGGCGCTGGCGGTGCTGCACCAGCTCAAACACCTCGGCGTACAGCTGGCGATCGACGACTTCGGCACCGGCTACTCCTCGCTCAGCTACCTCAAACGCCTGCCGTTGGACATCCTCAAGATCGATCAGTCTTTCGTCCGCGGACTGCCCGACGATCCCCACGACGCGGCGATCGTACGCGCCATCATCGCGCTAGGGCGGAGCATGCAATTCACGGTGATTGCCGAAGGCGTGGAAACCCAGGCGCAACAACAATTCCTCGCCGCGGAAGGTTGTGAACAGATCCAGGGCTACATCGTCAGCCTGCCGCTGCCACCGGACGAATTCGCCTCCACGTTTCTGCATGTGACCGTATCGGATTTTTCGGATAGCACAGCCGCGAAACCGTCGCTATAATCCGCGGCCTACTGAGGGCCTATAGCTCAGTTGGTTAGAGCAGAGGACTCATAATCCTTTGGTCCACGGTTCGAGTCCGTGTGGGCCCACCAAATTGAAAAGCCGCGCCAAATGCGCGGCTTTTTTGTGGGCGAGTGGTTGGGTTGCGTCTTGGCGTGCGCAATGTTCGGAAGACCTGACCAGAGCTGTAGGAAAGATCCGAAGCTGCGGTTTTGAGCGGTAAGACGTCTGTTGATGATGTCTTCGCAGGGATACTCTCGAGACGTCGCTGCTTATCAGCGACCGGGGCTTGGAAATCCGTACAAATCAATACGTCCGGCGACAGTAACAATGGAATGGAAAGACCTGATAATTGGCGGACGCAAATACTGCATGGCGCATTTACAACCCTTCGAACTCGCATTTGAAGTGGCTGAGCAGCAGCTGGTTGTCAGGTTTGAATTCGGGTTCCACTGTTTTACCGATGACAAAGGTCACGGCCAGCCACTAAGACACAGGGGAGAAGTTCGGTATTTTTGTGCGGACCGCCACCACTGCAGCAGCCAGATTACGGATTACTTGCACAAACGCTTTTTCAAAGGTCTGGCTGTGCCCTTCTACGTAGAAAACAGTCAGCGCTATTACTGTCTGGACTTGCATGACTACGCGGTCTTTTTTTCTATCAGCAAGCCGCAGCACTCAACGAACCGTCTCAAACTCCGGATCATTTCCGCCTATGAGGTCGCTGAGTGGGGGCGGTCGAAGCTGCCGAAAGGAAAACCACATAACGTCCGCTACATCCTGGAAATGCGAAACGCGGGAAAGTCCATTTGAGAGAAAGCAAAAAGCCCCGACGCATGCACATCGGGGCTTTCTGTAAATCTCAATATCGGCCTGTCCTTTCACGGTTTCCCGCTTATCCCGCTCACTGGCTAGGAGTAGCTTGCGCCACCGAAATCAACACCCTTTGCTTGCAAAGTTCCGGTCTGTGCTGACGTGCCGATGATAGCCCTTGAACCTGACAAGAGCAACCGTCACGGCCGCCAACTCCCCCCCATCAACCGATGGTGCTGCGAGTATGCCCAATGCAATTGACCCTGTAACATCCGTAATCTCACCGCCCCACGCCAATGGAGCCTCCCTTGCCAGACACCCCCCCCCCCACCCTCGACGCAATCGATCGCCAGCTGATCGCCGCGCTGCAAATCAACGCTCGCGAAAGCGTGGCCATGCTCGCCCGTCAGCTAGGCATTGCTCGCACTACGGTGACGTCGCGCCTGGCCCGGCTGGAAAAAGCCAAAGTGATCACCGGCTATGGTGTGCGCCTCGGTCAGCGCGTGGTCGATGGTGGCTTGCAGGCCTACGTCGGGATCAAGGTGCAGCCGCGCTCCGGCAAGGATGTGTTGCGGCGCTTGAGTGCGATGGCGCAGGTGCAGCAGTTGTGTGCGGTGAGTGGCGAGTTTGATTATGTGGCGTGGTTGCGCACTGATTCGCCGGAGCAGCTGGACCAATTGCTGGATCAGATTGGCAGCGTTGATGGGGTCGAGAAGACCACGACGTCGATCATTTTGAGCAGCAAGATTGATCGGGGGCAGCCGGTTTAAGGTTTTGATCGAGGTTCTCGGGTGAATTTCAGAGCCTCTCCGCGAGCAGGCTCGCTTCCACATTTTGGTCGGTATGTAGTCTCAGCTCGTCATATTGATCGCTAATCTGGCAAAACGACGACACATTGCGTCTTATTAACGCGCTCCACGCTCCCTAGAATGGCTGGCATCTTTTCCTATACTCAGACGCGAATCCTGCGTCGGGTCGCCAACAAGGTCAGCCATGAACACGAACAATCGTCATCCTGCAGACGGGAAAAAACCAGTCACCATTTTCGGTCCGGACTTTCCGTTCGCGTTTGACGACTGGATCGAGCATCCGGCGGGTCTGGGCAGCATTCCTGAGCACAATCACGGCGCTGAAGTGGCGATTGTCGGCGCGGGTATCGCCGGGCTGGTAGCCGCTTACGAGCTGATGAAGCTCGGTTTGAAACCGGTGGTTTACGAGGCGTCCAAACTCGGCGGCCGTCTGCGCTCGCAGGCCTTCAACGGCACCGATGCCATCGTCGCCGAACTCGGCGGTATGCGCTTTCCGGTGTCTTCCACGGCGTTCTACCACTACGTCGACAAGCTCGGCCTCGAAACCAAGCCTTTCCCCAACCCGCTGACCGGCGCTTCGGGCAGCACCGTGATCGATCTGGAAGGCGAAACCTATTACGCCGAAAGCCTGAAGGATCTTCCTGCATTGTTCCAGGAAGTTGCCGACGCCTGGGCGGATGCGCTGGAAGCCGGTTCGCAGTTTTCCGATATTCAACAAGCCATTCGCGACCGGGATGTGCCGCGTTTGAAAGAACTGTGGAACAAGTTGGTGCCGCTATGGGACGACCGGACCTTCTATGACTTCGTCGCCACCTCGAAAGCCTTCGCCAAACTGTCGTTCCAGCACCGTGAAGTGTTCGGCCAGGTCGGCTTCGGCACTGGCGGCTGGGATTCGGACTTCCCCAATTCGATGCTGGAAATCTTCCGCGTCGTGATGACCAATTGCGACGATCACCAGCACCTGGTAGTCGGCGGCGTCGAGCAGGTGCCGCAAGGCATCTGGCGTCATGTGCCGGAACGCTGCGTACATTGGCCGGCCGGCACCAGCCTGAAATCCCTGCACCGTGGCGCGCCGCGATCCGGTGTGAAGAAAATTGCCCACGCGCCGGAGGGCCGTTTCGCCGTTACCGACAACAACGGTGACACCCGTGAATACGCCGCTGTGCTGACGACTTGCCAAAGCTGGCTGCTGACCACGCAGATCGAATGCGACGAAACCCTGTTTTCGCAGAAGATGTGGATGGCCCTCGACCGCACGCGCTATATGCAGTCATCAAAAACCTTCGTGATGGTCGACCGGCCATTCTGGAAGGACAAAGACCCGGAAACCGGCCGCGACGTAATGAGCATGACCCTCACCGATCGCCTGACCCGTGGCACCTATCTGTTCGACAACGGTGACGACAAGCCGGGGGTGATCTGCCTGTCGTACTCGTGGATGAGCGACGCGTTGAAAATGCTCCCGCATCCGGTGGAAAAACGCGTCGAACTGGCCTTGAACGCGTTGAAAAAGATCTACCCGAAAGTCGACATCGCCGCACGCATCATCGGTGATCCGATCACTGTGTCGTGGGAAGCCGATCCGTATTTCCTCGGAGCCTTCAAAGGCGCCCTGCCCGGCCATTACCGCTACAACCAGCGCATGTACGCGCACTTCATGCAGGACGACATGCCGGCCGAGCAGCGCGGAATCTTCATCGCCGGCGACGATGTTTCGTGGACACCGGCATGGGTCGAAGGCGCGGTGCAGACATCACTCAACGCGGTGTGGGGCATCATGAAACATTTTGGCGGCTCGACACATAAAGAGAACCCGGGCCCGGGTGATGTGTTCAAAGACATCGGCCCTATCGCCCTGCCCGAGTAAGAGGATTCCCCGATGCGCGTAGCCGTTTACCAATGTCCACCGTTGCCACTGGATCCCGTCGCCAACCTGCATCGCCTGCACCAGGTGGCGATGGAGGCCAAAGGCGCCGACCTGCTGGTGCTGCCGGAGATGTTCATCACCAGCTACAACATCGGCGCCGAAGCGGTCAGCACGCTGGCCGAGGTTTATAACGGTGAATGGGCGCAGCAGATCGGGCGCATCGCCAAGGCTGCGGGTCTGGCAATCGTTTACGGTTACCCGGAGCGCACCGCCGACGGGCACATCTACAACGCCGTGCAACTGATCGACGCCCACGGCGAGCGCCTGTGCAATTACCGCAAGTCGCATCTGTTCGGCGACCTTGACCGGTCGATGTTCAGCCCCGGCGAAGCAGAGTTGCCGGTGGTTGAGCTGAACGGCTGGAAGCTCGGTTTCCTGATCTGCTATGACCTGGAGTTCCCGGAAAACGCTCGTCGTCTGGCCTTGGCCGGCGCCGAGCTGATTGTGGTGCCGACGGCAAACATGATTCCGTTCGACTTCGTCGCCGACGTCACCGTGCGCGCCCGCGCCTTCGAAAACCAGTGCTACGTGGCTTACGCCAATTACTGTGGGCATGAAGGCGATATTCAGTACTGCGGGCAAAGCAGCGTGGCCGCACCGGACGGCAGCCGCATCGCCCTGGCAGGTCTGGACGAGGCGCTGATCGTCGGTGAACTGGACCGACAACTGATGAATGATTCACGCCAGGCCAACCGCTATCTCAGCGATCGCCGTCCCGAGCTTTACGGCGCGCTGAACCGTCGCTAATCCGCTAGCATGGGCACTTCACTGTTCTGGAAGTGCCCATGCCTGCACCGACTCGTCCCCTCCCCCACACTGAAATTCTGGCTAATGGCTTGCGCGTGACCCTGCGCCACGTGCCCGGCCTCAAGCGCAGCGCTGCCGTATTGCGCGTAGCGGCCGGCAGCCATGACGTGCCGTTGGCATGGCCGGGGCTGGCGCATTTTCTTGAACACCTGCTGTTTCTCGGCACCGAGCGTTTTCCGACAAACGAAGGGCTGATGGCCTACGTGCAACGTCACGGCGGGCAGGTGAATGCCAGCACCCGCGAACGCACCACGGACTTTTTCTTCGAACTGCCCGTGCCGTTGTTCGGCGCAGGGCTTGAGCGTCTGTCAGACATGCTCGCCCGGCCGCGTATGAATCTGGACGATCAACGGCGTGAACGGGAGGTGCTACAGGCAGAATTCGTCGCCTGGTCGCAAGATCCGACCGCACAGCAGCAATTTGCCTTGTACGACGGTTTACCAGAGCAGCACCCGTTGCGCGGGTTTCATGCGGGCAATCGGCGCAGCCTGCAGGTGGATTCGCCGGCGTTTCAAACGGCACTGAAGGGTTTCCATCAAAGGTTTTATCGCACCGGGCAAATGCACCTGAGTCTGGTTGGGCCGCAGAGCGTCGATGAGCTCCGAGAGCTGGCGCAGCAATTCGCAGCGGTGTTGCCGGTTGGGGATAAAGTTGCCCAAGCCACACCGCTACCGCTGACAGTGAAAAGTTATCAACAGGTCGGCGCTCACGCGAACCTGTTATGGGCCTTCGACGACTTACCCGAGTCATCCGCGGAGGCGATGGCCTTTCTCTGTCATTGGTTGAACAGCGCAAAACCTGGTGGGTTGCTCGCGTACCTGCATCAACAGAATCTGGCTGACAGCCTGAAAGCCGTGCCGGTTTATCAATTTGCTGGGCAGGCGTTGCTGCATCTGCAACTCAATGCCGGTGGCGACCGCTTGCATGCCATCAACGAACAGCTGCTGGACTGGCTGAGCTTCTTCGCCCAGCAGGACTGGACGCCATTGCGCGAGGAGTACGCCGCCCTGCTTCAGCGCCAACAACACGTCAGCGGAGCTTTGCAACTGGCGCGGTTCGACGTTGAGCAGCAAGCATTCGGCCTGTCCGAATCGGGTGCCGCCGCACTTGAGCACATTCTTCGCGAAATCGGTGTTGTGGATAACTTCAGCAATCATTGGCGCCTGCCCGCGGCCAATCCTTTCCTGCGGGCCAGTGAACCGCTGGCCAACGCTGGTCTGATTCGCGGCCAGACCAGCGCCCACCGTGGCCTGCGCACGTTCGCCCAGGATCGCTCGCGCAGCCGCCGGGAACGCTCGCCGATGCATTTCAGTCAGGCGTTGCCGGACAACAGCGATGAAGGCGTAATTTATCTGCGTTGGCAGGTCGAGGCGGCGGCCAGCGCTGATCTGCGTTCACGATTGCAACGCAGTCTGCGCCAGACACGACAGGATGCGTCAGAGGCCGGAGTGGATCTGTCTTTCAGTGCTGCGGGCAACCAATGGCTGCTGAAAATGACGGGGCTGCAAGAATCCATGCCCAGCGTCCTGGAGTATGCGCTGAAATGTCTGACGACTATTGACGCCGATTCGCCGCGCGACGAGACACAGATACCCTCGATGCCGCTGCGCCAATTGCTTGAAGCGTTACCGCAAACGTCCCTGCCCACGATTGAAGCCAGCGATGACGCCAAACGCCTGTGGACAACTTCGCGCTGGGACGGCCTCGCCCTTGGGCTCGACCAACCAACCCAATCAGCCATGGGCCTGGCGCTCAGCCGCATTCCCGGCACGCCCGACAATCAGCTGCCGATTACTCTGCACAACAATGCCGAGTACCGCTGGAGCCGAATCGACACGGCCTCCACCGAACATGCCTTGCTGCTCATCTGCCCGACCGCCAGCCATGACATCGCTGATGAAGCCGCTTGGCGCCTGCTCGCACAGCTGTGCCAGACGGCGTTCTACCAGCGCCTACGCGTCGAACTGCAATTGGGTTACGCCGTGTTCAGTGCGTTGCGCCAGTTGCACGGGACGACTGCGATCGTCTTCGCCGTGCAGTCGCCTGCAACCCCGGTGGTCACCTTGCTTGAACACATTCAGGATTTCCTCAACGGCGTTCCAGCCCTGATCGAAACGCTCGGTGACGCCAGTATCAAGCAGCAGCGCGAAAGCCTCGCCGAGCAATTCAGTGGTGCCACATTAGCCACCAGAGACGCTGCCGAACTCCTGTGGCAGGGCAAACTCGCCGGCCATTCGTCGGATTACCGTGAGCAACTGGTCGCAGCGATCAATCAACTGGATACGCGAGACCTGCTGACCGCTGCGCAACGCCTGATCAATGTCGACGGCGGCTACCATTGCCTGGCCAATGAACCAATGCCCGGCGCGCCGTGGCAGGCGGCAAACTGATCATTACCGAGGCTGCAAGGAGCTTTCTCAAAGATTCACGGGTCATTACGCTGAAATTTTGAGTAACATAGCCGCCTAACTAATTGGAACATCATCGCGCTGCCGTGGACTATACCTATGGATAGCGCTATCCCAACCCACAGAAGGAGACACCTCATGGCCTGGACCAAACCTGCTTACACCGACCTGCGTATCGGCTTCGAAGTCACCATGTACTTCGCCAGCCGCTGAGTTCTGCTTACGCAGGATTGCAGTGCAACGCCTCGGCTCGCCGGGGCGTTTTATTTTCCGCGTTGAAATGATGGAGCGTTCATGTTCGTCCAGATTCTGGGTTCGGCCGCCGGTGGCGGTTTTCCGCAGTGGAACTGCAACTGCGTCAACTGCGCAGGCTTTCGCGACGGCAGCCTGAATGCCAAGGCGCGTACCCAATCGTCCATCGCCATTTCCGCTGACGGCGTGAACTGGGTGCTGTGCAATGCCTCGCCGGACATCCGCGCGCAACTGCAAAGCTTCGCCCCGATGCAGCCAGGTCGGGCCCTGCGCGACACCGGCATCAGCGCGATCATCCTGATGGACAGCCAGATCGACCACACCACCGGCCTGCTCAGCCTGCGCGAAGGCTGCCCGCATCAGGTCTGGTGCACGGACATGGTTCACGAAGATCTCAGCACCGGTTTCCCCCTGTTCAAGATGCTCACCCATTGGAACGGCGGGCTGGACTGGAACCGCATCGAACTCGACCAGAGCTTCACCGTAGCGGCCTGCCCGAACCTGCGTTTCACCCCGCTGCCGTTGCGCAGCGCCGCACCGCCGTATTCGCCGCATCGTTTCGATCCGCATCCGGGCGACAACATCGGTCTGATCGTTGAAGACCTCAACACCGGCGGCAAGCTGTTCTACGCGCCAGGGCTGGGCAAGGTCGATGCGCCGTTGCTGGAAATCATGGCGGGCAGTGATTGCCTGCTGGTCGACGGCACGCTGTGGGACGACGATGAAATGCAGCGTCGTGGCGTTGGCACCCGCACCGGTCGCGAGATGGGCCACCTGGCGCAGAATGGCCCCGGCGGCATGCTCGAAGTGCTGGAGCAGTTGCCCGAGCAGCGCAAGGTGCTTATCCACATCAACAATACCAACCCGATTCTTGACGAAGATTCGCCGGAACGCGCGGAACTGGCGCGGCGTAATGTTGAAGTGGCGTTTGATGGCATGAGTATTGTGTTGTAAGCCGTAGATACCGATGCGCGGCCCTTCGCGAGCAGGCTCGCTCCCACATTTGGAATGCGATCAACCTGTGGGAGCGAGCCTGCTCGCGAAGAGGCCAGTGCAAACAGAAAAGATTTCTAGGGTTGTTCCCCGGAGAACAAACATGACTGATACGCCAATGTCCCCGGCCGAATTCGAAGCGGCCCTGCGCGCCAAAGGCGCCTACTACCACATTTACCACCCGTACCACGTGGCGATGTACGAAGGCCGCGCCACCCGAGAGCAGATTCAGGGCTGGGTCGCCAACCGCTTCTACTATCAGGTGAACATTCCCCTGAAAGACGCGGCGATCCTCGCCAACTGCCCGGACCGCGAGATTCGTCGCGAGTGGATTCAGCGCCTGCTCGACCACGACGGCGCGCCCGGCGAAGACGGCGGCATCGAAGCCTGGCTGCGCCTCGGCCAGGCTGTCGGCCTCGACCCGGATCAATTGCGCTCCCAGGAACTGGTGCTGCCCGGTGTGCGTTTCGCCGTCGATGCCTACGTCAACTTCGCCCGTCGCGCCAGTTGGCAGGAGGCCGCCAGCAGCTCGCTGACCGAACTGTTCGCGCCACAGATCCACCAGTCACGCCTCGACAGCTGGCCGCAGCATTACCCGTGGATCGACCCGGCCGGTTATGAATATTTCCGCACCCGCCTCGGTCAGGCGCGACGCGATGTCGAGCATGGGCTGGCGATCACCCTTGAGCACTACAAGACTCGCGAAGGCCAGGAGCGCATGCTGGAAATTCTCCAGTTCAAACTGGACATTCTTTGGAGCATGCTCGATGCCATGAGCATGGCCTACGAATTGAACCGTCCGCCCTATCACAGCGTGACCGAGCAACGGGTCTGGCATAAAGGAATCACCTTATGAGTTTCGATCGCAGCAAAGTGCCGAACTGGCGCCCAGGCTACCGCTTTCAGTACGAGCCGGCGCAAAAAGGCCATGTGTTGCTGTACCCGGAAGGCATGATCAAGCTCAACGAGACGGCCGCGCTGATCGGCGGCTTGATTGATGGCGAACGCGATGTCGCGGCGATCATTGCCAGACTCGACGAGCAGTTCCCCGGCGTCCCCGAACTCGGTGACGACGTCGAACAATTCATGGAGGTTGCCCGTGAGCAACACTGGCTCACCCTTGACTGATCTGCCGGCAAAACCTGAAATCGGCCTGCCGCTGTGGTTGCTCGCCGAGCTGACCTACCGCTGCCCGCTGCAATGCCCGTACTGCTCCAACCCACTGGATTTCGCCGAGCAGGGCAAAGAGCTGACCACCGAACAGTGGATCAAGGTGTTCCGCGAAGCGCGGGAAATGGGCGCGGCGCAGTTAGGCTTTTCCGGCGGCGAACCGTTGGTGCGTCAGGACTTGGCCGAACTGATCGGTGAAGCCCGGCAGTTGGGTTTCTACACCAACCTGATCACCTCCGGCATTGGCCTGACCGAGCAGAAAATCAGCGACTTCAAGAAGGCCGGGCTCGATCACATCCAGATCAGCTTCCAGGCCAGTGACGAGCAAGTGAACAACCTGCTCGCCGGCTCGAAAAAAGCCTTTGCGCAGAAGCTGGAAATGGCTCGTGCGGTGAAGGCCCACGGCTACCCGATGGTGCTGAACTTCGTTACCCACCGGCACAACATCGACAAGATCGACCGCATCATCGAGCTGTGCATTGCGCTGGAGGCCGACTTCGTTGAACTCGCCACCTGCCAGTTCTACGGCTGGGCGCAGCTCAACCGCGTCGGCCTGTTGCCGACCAGGGAGCAACTGGTGCGCGCCGAGCGCATCACTAACGAATACCGGGCCAAACTGGAAGCCGAAGGGCATCCGTGCAAGCTGATTTTCGTCACCCCGGACTACTACGAAGAACGCCCGAAAGCCTGCATGAACGGCTGGGGCAGCATCTTTCTGACCGTCACTCCAGACGGCACGGCCCTGCCCTGCCATGGCGCCCGCCAGATGCCTGTGCAGTTTCCCAACGTGCGCGATCACAGCATGCAGCACATCTGGTATGACTCGTTCGGCTTCAACCGCTTTCGCGGTTACGACTGGATGCCCGAACCCTGCCGCTCTTGCGACGAGAAAGAAAAAGACTTCGGCGGCTGCCGCTGCCAGGCGTTCATGCTTACCGGCGATGCCAGCAATGCCGACCCGGTGTGCAGCAAGTCCGAACATCACGGCGTGATTCTCAAGGCCCGCGAAGAAGCCGAGACCGCCACTCAAACCATCGAACAATTGGCCTTTCGCAATGAACGAAACTCACGCCTCATCGCCAAGGGCTGAGCCTTTCAGCGCCGCCCAAGCTGTTGCCGCCGGAACCGACTTCGCGGAGCTGCAGCTCGGCGTCCACGGCCTGTTCTGGAATGAATATCGCCCAGAGGATGCCGCATGCCGAATCTGGCATTGGCGCGATGGCTTGGCGAAATGCCTGACGCCGGATGGCTTCAGCGTGCGTAGCCGCGTGTACGAATATGGCGGTGGCGCGTTTTGTCTGACGCCTGACGGCGTGGTTTTCGTCAATGAAGCGGATCAGCAGTTGTACCGACAGCCACTGGGTGGCGAGCCGGTCGCGCTGACGTCCACTGACTGCCGCTACGGTGAGCTGCAATTTGCCGGTGGCCGGGTGTTGGCGGTTGAAGAGCAGCAGGATCGGCATCGGCTGGTGGCGATTGATCTGGCGACCGGAATGCGACAAGTGCTGGCGGAGGGAGCGGATTTCTACGCGGCGCCAACGTTGAGCACGGATGGTAAGCGACTGGCGTGGATTGAGTGGAGCCGGCCGCATCAACCATGGACTTCGACCCGTTTGATGGTCGCTGATGGCGATTTTTCTTCGCCTCGCTGTGTTGCCGGTGAGCAGATGGAGGAGTCGATCCAGCAGCCGCGCTTCGACGCCGGTGGGCGGCTCTGTTGCCTGACGGATCGTAGCGGCTACTGGCAGCCGTGGATCGAAACGTCTGATGGCTTGCGGGCACTGGCCAGTGCCGCGGCCGATCACGCGCCCGCGCCTTGGCAGCTTGGCGGCTGCACCTGGCTGCCCGTCGGTGATCAATTTCTGGCCACTTGGAGCGTGGATGGTTTCGGTCGCCTGGCCCTTGGCGATGAAGATTTCAGTGCGGGCTACAGCCGCTTCCGCCATTTGGCGATGGATCAACAGTTCGTCTATTGCATCGCCGCATCACCGGTCAGCCCGTCGGCAGTGATCGCCATTGATCGCGTCTCTCATGCAGTAAAGGTATTGGCCGGCGGCGTGGCCCCGTTGCCCGCCGAACGCATCAGCCGTCCGCAGACCTTGCGTTATCCCAGCGGCTCGGGTGAGGCGCACGGTTTCTTCTACCCGGCCATGAGCGGTGAAGCGAAACCGCCGCTGGTGGTGTTTATCCACGGCGGCCCGACGTCGGCGTGCTATCCGATGCTCGACCCGCGCATCCAGTATTGGACGCAGCGTGGTTTCGCGGTCGCCGACCTCAACTATCGCGGCAGCAGCGGCTATGGTCGCGAGTATCGGCAAGCACTGCATCTGCGCTGGGGCGAGGTGGATGTCGAGGACGCCTGCGCGGTGGTCGATTACCTTGCCGGACAGGGCTTGATCGATGGCGACCGCGCGTTCATTCGCGGCGGCAGTGCGGGCGGGTACACGACACTGTGCGCACTGGCGTTCAGACAGGTCTTCCGCGCAGGCGCCAGCCTCTATGGCGTCAGCGATCCGGTCGCTTTGGCCCGAGCAACACACAAGTTCGAAGGCGACTATCTGGACTGGCTGATCGGCGATCCCGAACGCGATGCCGAGCGCTACGCCGCCCGCACGCCACTACTGCACGCAGAGAACATCCGCGTGCCGGTGATTTTCTTTCAGGGAGAACTGGACGCGGTGGTCGTACCGCAACAGACCCGCGATATGGTCGCGGCGCTGGAGCACAACGGCATTGCGGTGGAAGCGCATTACTACCCCGAAGAGCGCCACGGCTTTCGCCGCGCCGTCAATCAGGCGCACGCATTGGAGCAGGAGTGGACGTTTTATCGGCGGGTGATGGGGCTGGTTTAGTGAAAACCGTGTCGCGCCTTTCACGAGCAGGCTCTCTCCCACAGAGGACTTGTGTACACCACAGATCCAGTTTGAGAGCGAGCCTGCTCGCAAAAGCTATCTGATAGACGCTACCGGACTCAACGCTTGGCGATGATATACACCGCATGCACGATTCCCGGAATGTAGCCGCACAGCGTCAGCAGAATGTTCAGCCAGAATGCCCCGCCAAATCCGACCTGCAGAAACACGCCCAGTGGCGGCAACAGAATAGCGATGATGATACGAATGAAATCCATGGGGCAGCTCCTGAATGGGGGTTGGCTCACTTGAGCCATACAAGCTAATCGACCTGCGCCGTTCGTCAGGGTTCAGTGCAATAGCTGCTTCAGGCTTAGGCCAGAATTTTCAACCCGTGTTTTTGTACGATACTTAGTAGCTTGAGCGCCATACCGCTGGGATGTTTATCGCCCGATTCCCACTGTTTGACCGTCGATGCACTCGTGTTGAGATAGCGTGCAAACACCGGCTGGCTGACCTTGTTACGCTCGCGTAGCGCTTTGATCTCGTCGGCCGGGATAGCTAAGGGAACCGAAGCCAGACAGGATTCATCGAACTCCCGCATCGTAGCTTTACTGATTGCCCCGACAGCAAGCAACGCCCCGGCCGATTCGTGTATGGATTCAAAGACTTCACTTTTGAATTTCTTACTCATGACATATCTCCACAAATTCCTTCATCGCCAACAAGTCTCTGATCTGCACTTCAGTCAGCTGTGCATAGGCCTTTGCCAACCTACGTAAATCCTTCAACTCAATGGGGGTGATATTGCTTTGATCCTGCTTGGCGAAAAGCACTTGGTAGATCCAGTAATGTCCACCTTTTGCCAAAACAATCGAACGGTGGCGGTTCGCATTCAGTCGTTTCTTCCAAACGCCTCCGCCAAGATCGTCCGCCTGTCCCTGAAGCATTTGATGAAACGCTCTCTGTAGCTCTTCATCGCTGATCCACGCCCTGCTGGCCTGGAGGGCGAATCGTTTGGTCTTGAACAGCCTAAATGACATAGGTATCCCTTCCTGAAACATACCACTCAGTGGTACAGATCGCCAAAACAGTTTTCGCTGATTTTGAGCAGCCCGAGCGAGCATCCCTTGCTGGCGCTCTCTAAAAGACCACCCGCAGTTCGATCTCTCAAGCCCTAAATGCTGGCTGCAAAACCCGGCCACAAAAAAACGCCCCACGCCAAAAGAATCAAGCGTGGGGCGTGCGTTATACCGCGAGACGGTTCGGGTAATCGGTGGGGCAGTTCAGCTCAGACGGCAATGCCCTTGCGGCACTGCAATTGAGCGGTGCGTACTCGCGAGAAAGCGCGGCCCAGGCGCAAAAGCATTTCGTCGATGTTGGCTTTGCTGACAGTGAGGGCCGGGGTGAAACGCAGGCAGTCGGGTTGCACGGCGTTGAGTATCAGGCCTTCGTGCAGCGCAGCGTGAACAACGGCATCGGCGCACTCTGCCGATAACGTCAGCCCATAGAACAGGCCCTGGCCGCGCAGTTCGCCATGGCCGTAGCGGTGCGCCAGTCGCGCAAGGCCTTCGCGCAGATGCCGGCCGTTGTCGTTGACCTGCTGAAGGAAGCTGCGGTCGTGCACGCTGTCGAGTACCACCAGGCCGGCTGCGCTCATCAAGGCGTTGCCGTGATGGGTGCCGCCCAGTTCGCCGACGGCGAAACAGCAGGCCTTGCCCCGCGCCAGCAACGCTGCCAGTGGCAAGCCGCCGCCAAGGCCTTTGCCGAGCACGACGATATCGGCGCGAATGCCGTAGGACTGTTCGGCGAGCAAGGCGCCGCAGCGGCCGATACCGGTCTGTACTTCGTCGAGAATCAGCAGAATACCCAACTCGCGGCACAGTCGCTCGACGCCTTTGAGGTAATGCTCGGTCGCGGGAATAACCCCGGCGTCGCTCTGGATCGGTTCAAGCATGATCGCGACGGTCTGCGCGTCGACCGCTGCGTGCAGGGCCGGCAAGTCGTTGAATGGCACCTGATCATTCGTCGCCAGACTGCGACCATGGCAGCCCTGCTGCGCCATGATGATCCGCGAAGCGCCGCCGCGATGCAGTTGGCCCCACTTGCGTGCCAGTCTGAGCGCCGCCTCACAGGCTTCGCTGCCGCTGTTGAGCAGATAAGCCTGATCGCTGTGGGTGCTGGCACACAGGCGCTCGGCGAGGCTGAGCATGCCGAGATTGTGCAGCTTGAAACCCGGATTGATCAGCGCCTGCGCCTGACTGGCAATGGCTTTGACCAGCGCGGTAGGGCTGTGGCCCAGGCTGTTGGCGCCGCCGGCCTGGGAAAAGTCGAGATAGGCGCGATCGTTGCTGTCCCACAGCCAGGAACCCTGGCCTCGAACGAAGACTTGGGGCGGCCGTTCAACACTGGACATCAGACGAGCGGCATGTAGACGATCGGTCATTGCTGAGGACTCCGCCTCGAATGCAAGGTCATCAAGATCTGGCGTGTGGCGCCGCAAACTGAACAGATTCATCCGCAAATACCTCGCTGGAGGTATTTTGAACTGCCTATGTAAACACTGGCGAAGCGCAGGTCATTCATCGCGTATTTTCGGCCCTGAAAGCCTTGGGATTGCGGTTAGACTAGGCGCACCCGCGTCTGCGGGCCATTTCGATTTCCGAGCTATTTCAATAAGCATTACTTATGGATTTCAAACAACTGCGTTATTTCGTCGCGGTCTACGAAGAGGGTCATGTCGGCCGTGCGGCCGAACGGCTGTCGATCTCGCAGCCGGCACTGTCGCAGCAGATTCGTCAGCTTGAGCAGAACCTCGACGTAACGCTGTTCGAACGCAGCAGCAAACGCTTGCTGCCGACCCTTGCCGCTCACACGTTGTACAACCACGCGTTACCGCTGCTCGATGGCTTGCAGCGGGCGCGCGAGGCATTGGGCAATTTCAAGGGGCAGGCGTTGCGGACCCTGGCGATCGGTGTGCTGCAAACGGTGCACACCAGCCTCGTGCCGCAAATGCTCGAGCGTGTGCGCAAGGCGCAGCCGCATCTGGTGGTACAGATCTATGAGCTGACCGGGCTGGAGATCGAACGGCGCCTGCTCAATGGTTCGCTGGACATCGGCATCAGTTATCTGCCGCCGCGCCAACCCGGGCTGCACGGCATGTTGCTGTACGAGGACGAACTGACGCTGGTCATCCCGGCGGATCATCCCTTGCGTGATTTCAAGAAAGTCTCGATGCGCCAGGCTGCTGAACTGCCGATGCTGCTGCTCGGCGAAGAGTTCCAGATCCGGCAGATCTGGCAGGCACAACTGACCAGCCTTGGACGCCGTCCGCAGGTGCAGGCCGAGCTGAACAATATGCTGGGTATTCTCGACAGCCTGCCGCACACCAAACTGGCAACGGTGTTGCCAGGACGCTCGCAGAAGGAATACGACGATGAAGATTTGCTGTGGAAACCGCTAAGCGAACCACGCGTGCCCCTGAAAGTCGGCCTGGTGTGTCGCGATGTTCAACGCCAACAGGCTTCGTTGGCCCTTTTGCGGACATTGCTTGAAGAGGTCATCGACCGCGAAGTGCAACGGCCGCTGGATCCGCTCGCCTGAAACTTTTCTTCAGGCAAAAGAAAACCCCGCCGAAGCGGGGCTTTGCAGACTGTTTCCCTGACATCCATTTCACTCCGCCACCCTGGCAGAATCCTACGTGTCCGTGTTGTTTACTTTGCGCTTCCTGCGCGACGTCCATGAAATGTAGATTAGCCGTGGATCCAATGTACGCATATGGGAGAACAGCAGCACGTCACGTAAGCAAATGCTTACATGACGCGCGCGGGATCAGAACTGTGCAGCATCGAGCAGGAAAAGCGACTCGCTACCGGCTTTGACCGACGCGCTCAGCGAGTGAATACGCGGCAAAAGGCGGGCGAAATAGAAGCGTGCGGTGCCTAGCTTGCTCGCATAGAAATCGTCCTGCGCTTCCTTGCCCAGTGAGGCCTTGGCCATCAACGCCCACATGTAGGCGTAAGCGGTGTAGCCGAACGCTTGCAAATATTCGACCGAGGCCGCGCCGATTTCGTTCGGATTGTTTTTCGCCCGGTCGAGCAGCCACGCGGTCAGCTCGTCGAGGGTATCGACGGCATCGTTCAGTGGCTTGGTGAACTCGCCAAGATCGGCGCTGGCGGTTGCGGTGAAATGACGGATCTCATCAGCGAACAGCTGGTAGAACGCGCCGCCGCTGCCGACGATCTTCCGCCCGACCAGATCCAGCGCCTGAATGCCGTTGGTGCCTTCGTAGATCTGGGTGATGCGCACGTCACGCACCAGTTGCTCCTGGCCCCACTCGCGGATGTAACCGTGGCCGCCGAAGATCTGCTGGCCGTGAACGGTGGTTTCCAGCCCCAGGTCGGTCAGGAAGGCTTTTGCCACCGGCGTCAGCAACGCGACCAGATCTTCCGCGCGCTTGCGGGTGGTCGCGTCTTCGCTGAACTTGGCGGTATCGAGTTGCATCGCCACGTAAGTGGAAAACGCACGGCCGCCTTCATTCGAGGCTTTCATGGTCAGCAGCATGCGCCGCACGTCCGGGTGGACGATGATCGGATCAGCGACTTTGTCCTTGTTCTGCGCACCGGTCGGCGAACGGCTTTGCAGACGGTCGCGCGCGTATTCAACAGCGTTCTGATAGGAGCGCTCGCCGGTGGCCAGGCCCTGAATGCCTACGCCCAGACGCTCGTAGTTCATCATGGTGAACATCGCAGCCAGGCCTTTGTTCGGCTCGCCGACCAGATAGCCCACGGCTTCGTCGAAGTTCATAACGCAAGTCGCCGAGGCCTGGATGCCCATCTTGTGTTCGATCGAACCGCAGTTGGCCGGATTGCGCGCGCCGAGGCTGCCGTCGGCATTGACCATGAACTTCGGCACCAGAAACAGCGAAATGCCTTTCGGACCCGCCGGGGCGTCCGGCAGTTTCGCCAGCACCAAGTGGATGATGTTTTCGGTGAGATCGTGTTCGCCACCGGTGATGAAGATCTTGGTGCCGCTGACCTTGTAGGAACCGTCGGCCTGAGGTTCGGCCTTGGTGCGAATGATCCCCAGGTCGGTGCCGGCGTGCGGCTCGGTCAGGCACATGGAACCAGCCCAGATCCCGGCGTACATGTTCGGCAGGTACGCGGCTTTCAGTTCTTCGCTGGCGTGGGCATTGATCGACAGGCAGGCGCCGGCGGTCAGCATCGGGTACAGACCGAACGCCAGGCTGGCGGAGTTGACCATCTCTTCGACCTGCGCCGACACGGCTTTGGGCATGCCCATGCCACCGTAGGCCGGATCACCGCCGACGCCGACCCAACCGCCCTCAGCATATGTCTGATAAGCCTGTGGGAAACCGGCCGGCGTGGTGACGACACCATCCGCCCAATGGCAACCTTCCTCGTCAGCGGCACGGCTCAGTGGCGCGATGCTTTTGCTGGTGACCTTGCCGGCCTCTTCGAGAATCGCTTCAACGGTTTCGGCGTCGACGGTCTCGGCCAGCGCCGGCAGCTCGGCCCAGAGTTTGGCGACTTCGAACACTTCATTGAGGACGAAGCGCATATCGCGCAGCGGCGCTTTGTAGTCAGCCATGGCAAACCTCGCAAGATCTAAACAGGTGGTTCGTGGAATGATGTTTTCGTTGATCCGGAGTGTAACCCAACAACTTTTGCGACACATAGGGTCAACCGGTGACTGATTTGTTATTTTTAGTCACCACAAAAAAGATCGCAGCCTTTAGCGGGTCCTACAGATAAAACGCGATCCCCTGTAGGAACTGCCGCAGGTTGCGATCTTTTGCTTTTACCTAAAGCGCAAACGACTCCGCTGGCAAAGTCATCAAGCAATCACTCCCCGCCTCGATCGCCGACTGATGCGCAGCCGTACGCGGCAACAGGCGCTTGAAGTAAAACTCGCACGTCGCCAGTTTGCCCTTGAGGAAATCAGACTCACCCTCGCCTGCGTCCAGCTGCGCCTGCGCGACCAGCGCCATGCGCAGCCACAGGTAGCCAAGGATGATGTAGCCGCTGTACATCAGGTAATCCACGGACGCGGCGCCGACTTCATCCGGGTTTTTCATGGCGGCCATGCCGACCTTCATGGTCAGGTCGCCCCACTGTTGATTGAGCCCGTTGAGTTGCGCGACGAAGCTGCCCAACTGCGCATGGTCGGCGTTCGCTGCGCAGAACTTGTGGACGATTTTGGTGAAGCCGCGCAGCAACTTGCCTTGGCTTCCCAGCACTTTGCGCCCGAGCAAGTCGAGCGCTTGAATGCCGTTGGTGCCTTCGTAGATCGGCGCGATCCGGCAGTCGCGTACCAGTTGTTCCATGCCCCACTCACGAATGAAACCGTGGCCGCCAAACACCTGCATGCCGTGGTTGGTCACTTCCAGCCCGGTGTCGGTCATGAACGCTTTGCAGATCGGCGTGAGGAACGCCAACAAGTCTTCGGCCTCCTGACGTGCCTGGGCGTCGCTGCTCAGGTGCGCGGCATCGAGCATCTGCGCAGTGAAGTAGGTCAGCGCCCGATTGCCTTCGTTGAAGGCTTTCATGGTCAGCAACATGCGCCGCACGTCGGGGTGGACGATGATCGGGTCGGCAGGTTTTTCCGGGGCCTTGGCGCCGCTCAGCGCGCGCATTTGCAGGCGGTCGTTGGCGTATTTGATCGCGCCCTGAAAACTAGCCTCGCCCAGACACAGGCCCTGCATGCCGGTGCCCAGCCGCGCGTGGTTCATCATGGTGAACATGCAGTTGAGGCCCTTGTTCGGCTCGCCGATCAAGTAACCCGTGGCGGCATCGAAATTCAGCACGCAGGTGGCCGAGGCCTTGATGCCCATCTTGTGCTCGATCGAGCCGCAGGAAACGCCATTGCGCTCCCCCGCTTCGCCTGCTGCATCGGGGAGGAACTTGGGCACGATAAACAGGGAAATGCCTTTGGTCCCGGCGGGTGCGTCCGGCAGCTTGGCCAATACCAGATGGATGATGTTGTCGCTCAGGTCATGCTCGCCGGCGGAGATGAAAATCTTGCTGCCGGTGATCGCGAAGCTGCCTTCAGCCCGAGGCACCGCACGGGTCTTGATGATGCCCAGATCGGTGCCGCAGTGGGCTTCGGTCAGGCACATGGTGCCAGTCCACTGGCCAGCGGTGAGTTTGCTCAGGTAGGTGTCTTTCTGCTCGGCGGTGCCGTGGGCGTGGATCGCCGACATCGCGCCGTGAGTCAGGCCCGGGTACATGCCCCACGACGTGTTACTGGAGCCGACCATCTCGCTGATCACCAGCCCCAGCGAACTCGGCAGACCTTGGCCGCCGTAAGCTGGATCGGCCGCCAACCCGTGCCAGCCGGCCTCGACATAGTGTGCGAAGGCCTGCTTGAAGCCTGTAGGCGTTGTCACCACGCCATTGTCGAAATGGCAGCCCTCTTCGTCGCCGCTGCGATTGAGCGGGGCCAGCACGTTCTCGCAGAACTTCGCGCCTTCTTCGAGGATCGCGCTGATCATGTCCGGGCTGGCGTCATGCGCGCCGAGACTGGCGTAGCTGGTGTGGAAGTCGAAGACGTGATCGATCAGAAAGCGCATGTCGCGCAGGGGGGCTTTGTATTCGGGCATGGTGGCTTCTCCGTCAGCAGATTTCACCAACCTACTGCCGGCCATCCCACCCGACAATCACTGTGCGGGCGCTGAATGCGCCGTCATCACTCAACCCGCAGCGGTGTCCATGCGCACCGCGCCACGACGGTTCTGTCCGAATGCCATGACGCAGTTACGCCCGGCGCCCTTGGCGCTGTACAACGCCTGGTCGGCGGACTTGAGCACTTCTTCCGGAGTACGCTGCTCCACGCGTTCGGCGACGCCGATGCTTACCGTCACCGACACGGCCGAGGCCCCGGAACCACTGCGCCGCTGGCGACCTTGCTGGTCATCCTGCGGGCGGTTTTCCTGGTTGCGCAGCTGAATGCTGTAAGACGCGATCGATTCACGGATCACTTCCAGGTGCGGCATGCATTCCTCAAGGGTTTTGCCTGCGAACACCAGGGCAAATTCCTCACCGCCATAGCGATACGCCCTACCGCCACCGCTGATTTTCGACAGCTTACTGGCGACCAGCCGCAGGACCTGATCGCCGACATCGTGGCCGTGGGTGTCGTTGAATTTCTTGAAATGATCGACGTCGCTCATCGCCAGCACATAATTGCGCCCGAGGCGTTGCATACGTTCGTTGAGCGCGCGTCGACCCGGCAGACCGGTGAGTTCGTCGCGGAAGGCCATTTGATAGGCCTCATGCGCAACCGCGGCCGCGATCATCAGCATTACCTGGCTGCACATGATGTTGAGGGTGAACGGCAGAATGAACGTCTTCGGCAGCATCCAGAATACCCCGAGCAAGCCGACCAGTTGCGCCGCGTGCAAGGGACGCGGGTTGCGCCAGTATTGCCAGGCCAGCAACAGGAAGGCCGAGATGAACACCGGGTAGGACAACTGGATCAGGCTCATCCATGCGCCGTGCAGCGCCGGCCAGCGGATCTCCGACAGCCACAGCAGCAGCGCCTGTGGGTAACTTTGTTCCAGGCCCAGCGCCACGCTGCCAAATGCCAGCAGCACAGCGAACCGCGCGACCATGTCCTGAAACAGATGGGTACGTTCCTGCCATGCCGCGAATAGCCCGAACAACAACGGCAGCAACAGGCAGACCAGATGGAACACCACCGCAGCGTCTTCGCGCACCTTGCCGTTGTCGCGGTAAAAATCGGTCTGGGTGTCGAGCAGGAAGTAGGCGATGTACACCGTCAGCATCAGGAACAGTTCGCGCTGACGCCGGTACACCGCGCAATACGCCCCGCCAAGCAGAAGAACCAGGGTCGGCAAGACGTTGAACAGGGACGTGAAGAACACGCTGAGGTCTTTGACGTACGCAGCCGCCAGCCCCGCGAGCAATAACAGCAGTGATGGCAGGAAATGGCTGAAACGTACAGCGGAAGAACGCGGCAAGGGTAAGCTCCGACCCGTCATAGCAAAGAGATGGCATTGTGCCTGCAAAGTGCGGCCAAGCCCATACAATGTGATCCAGATCACACACGGTCTCTGTAACGGCCGGAAGCTCGACTATCTGAGCGATCCGCAAACAAAAAAACCGCTGCCCCCTAGCGGGAACAGCGGTTTTGGCAGACTGCGGTAGGGCTTAGTAGCCCAGTGCGAAGTCCTCTTCCTTCATGTCCATCAGATTGCCAGCGCCCGACAGCATAGTGGCCACGTGCGTACGGGTACGCGGCAGGATGCGCTGGAAGTAGAAGCGCGCGGTTTGCAGCTTGGCGGTGTAGAACGCCTCGTCTGTAGTGCCGGCAGCCAGTTTTTCCGCAGCCAGGCGCGCCATGTCCGCCCAGAAGTAGGCCAGGCAGGCATAACCGGAGTACATCAGGTAGTCCACAGAGGCCGCGCCGACTTCTTCGCGATCTTTCATGGCGGCCATACCGACCTTCATGGTCAGCTCGCCCCATTCCTTGTTCAGTGCAGCCAGCGGCGCGACGAATTCCTGAACGGCTTCGTTGCCTTCGTTGGTCTGGCAGAACTTGTGGACGATCTTGGTGAAGCCTTTCAAAGCCTCGCCTTGAGTCATCAGCACTTTACGGCCGAGCAGGTCGAGGGCCTGGATACCGGTGGTGCCTTCGTACAGCATCGAAATGCGGCTGTCGCGAACGTTCTGCTCCATGCCCCACTCGGCGATGAAGCCGTGGCCGCCGTAGATCTGCACGCCGTGGTTAGCGGCTTCGAAGCCGACTTCGGTCATGAACGCTTTGGCGATCGGAGTCATGAAAGCCAGCAGTGCGTCGGCCTTCTTCTTCTCTTCTTCATCGACGCCGTACTTGACGATGTCGACCTGCTTCGCAGTGAAGTACACCATCGCGCGGTTGCCCTCGGCGAACGCCTTCATGGTCAACAGCATGCGGCGCACGTCTGGGTGAACGATGATCGGGTCAGCCGCTTTGTCCGGCGCTTTCGGGCCAGTCAGCGAGCGCATTTGCAGGCGATCGCGAGCGTATTTCAGACCGCCCTGGAAGCCGATTTCGGCGTGGGCCAAGCCTTGCAACGCAGTGCCCAGACGAGCGGTGTTCATAAAGGTGAACATGCAGTTCAGGCCTTTGTTCGCCGGGCCGATCAGGTAACCGGTGGCGCCGTCGAAGTTCATCACGCAGGTAGCGTTGCCGTGGATACCCATCTTGTGTTCCAGCGAACCGCAGCTCACTGCGTTGCGCGCGCCGATGGTGCCATCGGCGTTCGGCAGGAATTTCGGCACGATGAACAGCGAGATGCCTTTGGTGCCAGCCGGTGCATCCGGCAGGCGCGCCAGAACGATGTGGACGATGTTGTCGGCCATGTCGTGTTCACCGGCCGAGATGAAGATCTTGGTGCCGGAGACTTTGTAGGACCCGTCGGCCTGAGGCTCGGCCTTGGTGCGCAGCATGCCCAGGTCGGTGCCGCAGTGCGGTTCGGTCAGGCACATGGTGCCGGTCCATTCGCCGGATACCAGTTTGGTCAGATAGGCTTCCTGCTGTTCAGGGGTGCCGTGCTCGGAGATGGTGTTCATCGCGCCGTGCGACAGGCCCGGGTACATGCCCCACGACCAGTTGGCTTCGCCAACCATTTCGCTGACTGCCAGGCCCAACGACTCAGGCAGACCTTGGCCGCCATGCTCAACGTCGTGCGCCAGGCTCGGCCAGCCGCCTTCGACGAATTGCTTGTACGCCTCTTTGAAGCCAGTCGGGGTTTTCACGCCGGACTCGCTCCAGGTGCAGCCTTCCAGATCGCCCACGCGGTTCAGCGGTGCCAGTACCTGCTCACAAAACTTGGCGCCTTCCTCGAGGATGGCGTCAACCATGTCCGGCGTGGCATCTGCGCACGCTGGCAGGCTCTGATAGTGCGCTTCGTAGCCGAGCAGCTCGTCACGAACGAAGCGAATATCACGCAAGGGGGCCTTGTAGTCAGGCATAGCGATAAACCTCTGCTGATGTAACCGGGAATGAACGACCGTGTTGAGTTGTTGTGACGGTCAAACAGTTGTTTGAAACATACGTTTACGCCGAAATCTTGTCAAGCGTGGATCTTTTGCCGTTCGTCATCAGCTTTTCCAAACGCCGGAAACGCAAAATCGCCGCGACTTGAAATAAGCCACAGGCGTTGAAGAAAAGATTAGTTGAGCAAGAAGGACTTAAACGAAAAACGCCGCGACAGGGCGCGGCGTTTCGAGGTTTACAGCAGATTCAGTCAGGCGAAGGTATCAATGATCGTCCCCAGCACTTCGTCGGACGCCTTGGCCACCTTCACACCCAGCTCAGCCTGAGTCTTGCCCTGCGACAGCTCGACGATATTGCTGGTCAGATCCGACTCCTGTGCGCGATCCACTCCGCGCAGGCGATTGACCTGCACTTCGGACGACTGGCTGGTCACCGAACGTTCGATGGTAGTGTTGGCGATCTGGCTGGCGGCCTGATCGACGCGGTTCTGCCCCGACTGAATCGAGCTCAGCCCTGCATAAAAAGCCGTGTTGCCGGAGATTTCCATAGTCGTGCCCGTCCCTGCAAAGGATCAATGGTCGCCATTGAAGCAGACGCGCCAGCAAAACACCCGTCAAAAACACTAATGGCACAGTGCCTGTTCATAGGCAAAAACTTAGTCGAGCAAATCCAGTTGCAAATGCTCGGCCACCGCTTCGGCACTCAACGCCTTGAGTTTCGGCACGCGGCCCAGGCACGGCGCGGGGATGCGCTCGGCCAGGGTCGCAAGGTTTTCTTCCAGCCGCGAAGTTTTCGGATCGATGATGTTCGCCACCCACCCCGCCAATTGCAGGCCATCGCGAGCGATCGCCTCGGCGGTCAGCAACGCGTGACTGATGCAGCCCAGCCTTACGCCCACCACCAGAATCACCGGCAGCTTCAGTGCAATCGCCAGATCCGAAATATTGTCCTGATCGGCCAACGGCACCCGCCAGCCACCCGCACCTTCGATCAGGGTGAAATCGGCGTTCATCGCCAGAATCCCGCGCATCGGCACCAGCAGCGATTGCACCGTCAGCGCCACACCGGCTTCGCGCGCTGCCAGATGCGGCGCGATCGCTGGCTCGAACGCCACCGGGTTGACCTGTTGATAAGTCAGTGGCAACGAACATTCGGCCAACAGCGCCAACGCATCAGCGTTGCGCAAGCCTTTGGGCGTGACGTCGCACCCGGAAGCCACCGGTTTGCCCGCCGCTGTGCTCAATCCTGCCGATCGCGCCGCGTGGAGCAATCCGGCAGCGACCGTGGTCTTGCCTACATCCGTGTCGGTTCCGGTGATGAAATAGGCTGCGCTCATAGAGGTTTCTCCAACACGGCGTAGACCGCCTGATAGGTTGCCGGCAGCCCTGACGACTGACGGAACCGCTCATACGCTTCGATCAGCCCGAGAATTCGCGCCCGCCCGGTCAAACCGCCTGGCCGGCCGGGATTCAGATTGTGCGCGCCAAGCGCTTTCAGCTCGTGAGTCAGGCTGCGCACATCCGGGTAATGCAACACGTGCGGCCGATTCTCCAGAGCCACGATGCGCATGCCACTGGCAGCACATAACTGTTCATAGCGGGCGAATTCACGGAAGCGGTTGACGTGCACCAGCCCGTCGACCTGCTGCCAACTCTCACGCAGCTCCGACAGCGTCCCTGTACACAGACTAGCAAACGCAAATATTCCACCCGGTTTCAGCGCACGGAAGGCTTCACCGAGCACCGTTTCGAAGTCGGCGCACCACTGCACCGCGAGGCTGGAGAAAATCAGCTCTAAACTCGCATCCTGCAACGGCAGCCGCTCGGCATCGCCCGCAATGAAATGCTCAGCGCCACCCAACGGCCGTGCGTGATTGAGCATGCCCTCGGCAATGTCCAGCGCGACCCCGCTGCTGCGGGTAAAACGCGAGGCCAGCGCTCGGGTGAAATAGCCAGTCCCGCAACCGAGATCGAGCCACCGCGAGGGCACGAAACCTGTCGGCAAGCGCTCGAGCAACTGCGTGCCGACGTCGCGCTGCAATTCGGCGACGCTGTCGTAACTGGCCGCTGCACGAGAAAAAGACGCCGCCACCTGGCGCTTGTCAGGCAAGCCCCCGGGCAGCACGAGGGACAGATCAGTCATCAGCGCACTCATGTAGAAACGCCTGGATCGCGCCCGCGACTCCATGCGGGTCCTCCAGCAGAAAAGCATGGCTGGCCTGTTCGATCAGGCCAATTTCGATATCCGGCAGCAGCGCATACAACGCGTCCGCCGCTTCTGCCGGGACCAGAGCGTCCTGCCCGCCGAACAGATGAAACTGCGGCCCGCGAAATGCCTGCAGCGCCTGACGCGTGTCCAGTTGCGCGAGCAGTTCCAGCCCCGCCATCAGCGCGGTCGGCGCGGTGGCTGGCGCGCCACCCAGCAGCAAGCGCGACAAGCCACGGGGGTCAGTTGAGCCTTGCGTACACAACAAAGCGAAACGCTTGAGGGTGGGACGCGGGTCGGCTTGGCAACCGGCAAGAAAGGCATCGAAAGTCTCGGCGGGCATCGCGTTCGGCCACTGTTCATGGGCGACAAACGCAGGGTTGCTCGCCAGCGTCAGCACACCGCAGCACGCCTCGCCGCGGCGTGCCGCCAACTCAGAGGCGAGCATGCCGCCCAGCGACCAGCCACCGAGCCAGACTTCCTGGGGAACGCGTGCATCGAGTTCGTCGAGCCAGTCTTCAAGGTTGGCGGAATCCAGCTCCGGCAGCGGCTCGATTTCGACCTGCAAATGTTCGTCGAGGCCACGCAACGCTGCGGCCAGCGGCTCCAGTGGTGATACGCCGAGGCCCCAGCCGGGCAGCAGAATAAGGCGATTACGCATGGCTTGGCTCCAACGACAATCGGGCAAAACAATCCGCCAGTCCTTCCAGCAAGCGTTGCACCTGCGCCTCACTGTGGGCGGCGGTCAGCGTCACCCGCAGTCGCGCACTGCCGGCCGGCACGGTCGGCGGGCGGATCGCCGTGACCATCAGCCCGCGCTCGCGCAGCATCTGCGAAAACAGCACCGCGCGTCCGGCATCGCCGATCATGATCGGCTGGATCGGCGTGAAGCTGTCCATCAGCTCCAACCCGATCTGCTCGGCGCCGTGGCGGAACTGGCGGATCAAGGTCCGCAGGTGTTCACGGCGCCAGTGTTCACTGCGCAACAGCTCCAGACTTTTCAGCGTCGCGCAGGCCAGCGCCGGTGGTTGGCTGGTGGTGTAGATGTAGGGGCGGGCGAACTGGATCAGGCTTTCGATCAACTCTTCGCTGCCGGCGACAAACGCTCCGGCGGTGCCGAAAGCTTTACCGAGGGTGCCGACCAGCACCGGCACATCGTCCTGGCTCAAGCCAAAGTGCTCGACAATACCGCCACCGTTGGCGCCCAACGGGCCGAAGCCATGGGCGTCATCAACCATCAGCCACGCGCCTTTGGCCTTGGCCTCGCGGGCCAGCGCCGGCAGGTCGGCGATGTCACCGTCCATGCTGAACACGCCGTCGGTGATCACCAAAGTGTTGCCAGTGGCTTTCTCCAGGCGCTTGGCCAGGCTTTCGGCGTCGTTGTGCAGGTAGCGATTGAAACGCGCGCCGGACAACAGGCCCGCGTCCAGCAATGAAGCGTGATTGAGCCGGTCTTCGAGCACCGTATCACCCTGCCCGACCAGCGCGGTGACCGCGCCGAGGTTGGCCATGTAACCGGTGGTGAACAGCAGCGCACGCGGCCGTCCGGTCAGATCGGCGAGTGCTTCCTCCAGTGCGTGATGCGGGCTGCTGTGGCCGATGACCAAATGCGACGCACCACCGCCGACGCCCCAACGCTCAGCGCCGGCGCGCCAGGCTTCGATCACCTGCGGATGATTGGCCAGGCCCAGATAGTCGTTGTTGCAGAACGCGAGCAGCGACTGGCCATCGACCACCACGTGCGGGCCTTGCGGAGACTCGAGCAGAGGGCGCTGGCGGTAGAGGTTTTCAGCCCGGCGGGCAGCAAGGCGTGCGGCGAGATCGAAAGACATGCAGGCCTCGATTTTTCAAATGACACAGATCCCCTGTGGGAGCGAGCCTGCTCGCGATAGCGGTCGAACATTCAGCATTGATGTCGACTGAAACACCGTCATCGCGAGCAGGCTCACTCCTACAGGTTTTGCATTTCAACAGCAGTCAGACGGCGGCGTTATAGAACTGCTCGCTACTCTTCTGCTCCACCAGCGCCTGCTCGATCGCCGCCTGGTGAACCTCATCGGAATGCTCTTCGCGGGCTTCCGGCTGGATACCAAGGCGTGCGAACAACTGCATGTCCTTGTCCGCCTGAGGGTTGGCGGTGGTGAGCAGTTTGTCGCCGTAGAAAATCGAGTTGGCGCCGGCAAAAAAGGCCAGGGCCTGCATCTGCTCGTTCATTGCCTCGCGACCGGCCGACAGGCGCACGTGGGATTGCGGCATGAGAATGCGCGCGACGGCGAGCATGCGGATGAAATCGAACGGGTCGATGTCTTCGGCATTTTCCAGCGGCGTGCCGGCGACTTTCACCAGCATGTTGATCGGCACCGACTCCGGGTGCTCGGGCAGGTTGGCCAACTGGATCAGCAGATTGGCGCGATCGTCCAGCGATTCGCCCATGCCAAGAATGCCGCCGGAGCAGATTTTCATCCCCGACTCGCGCACGTAGGCCAGCGTTTGCAAGCGCTCGCTGTAAGTGCGGGTGGTGATGATGCTGCCGTAGAACTCCGGCGAGGTGTCGAGGTTGTGGTTGTAGTAATCGAGGCCGGCCTTGGCCAGCGCTTCGGTCTGCTCCTGATCTAGACGCCCGAGAGTCATGCAGGTTTCCAGGCCGAGGGCTTTCACGCCTTCAACCATCTTCAACACATACGGCATGTCTTTGGCGGAAGGGTGTTTCCACGCTGCGCCCATGCAGAACCGCGTCGAACCAATGGCTTTGGCCCGGGCCGCCTCTTCGAGGACCTTCTGCACTTCCATCAGTTTTTCTTTTTCCAGACCGGTGTTGTAGTGCCCGGACTGCGGGCAGTACTTGCAGTCCTCCGGGCAGGCGCCGGTCTTGATCGACAGCAGTGTCGAGACCTGCACACGGTTGGCGTTGAAATGTGCGCGGTGCACCGTTTGCGCCTGGAACAGCAAGTCGTTGAATGGCTGTACGAAGAGTGCTTTGACTTCGGCCAGAGACCAATCGTGACGCAGGGTGGCGGCGGTGCTCGCGCTCATGGGCAATTCCTTGGTTATGCTTGGGTGGCGCCGGGGAAAACCGAATACCCACAGGCGCTACACGGATGTTCGGCATATTTAAGGAAGAGCGATGCGCTGTCAACCGCAATACCAAGGACAGGTTTACATCTGTTTAAAAAACGTACAGACCTGTTTGCTGTGCGATGAGCCCGCAGAAGCGCAAATGCCAATGTGCGAGGCTTGCGAAACCGAGCTGCCCTGGCTCGGCAGCCAGTGCCAGAGCTGCGCTTTGCCACTGGCTGGAGATGGCCTGACCTGCGGTGATTGCGTGCTAGAGCCGCCGGCGTTCGAACAGGTCGCCGTGCCGTGGCTTTATGGCTTCCCGGTGGACAGCCTGATCACGCGCTTTAAACACAACGCGAAATGGCCGTTTGGCCACCTGCTCGCCGACGTTCTCGGCCAATACCTGCAACATCGTTTCGACGAGGATTTGCTCAGGCCTGATGTGCTGCTGCCGGTGCCGCTGGCGAATAAACGGCTGCGTCAACGGGGCTTCAATCAAGCGGCAATGCTCGCGCGCTGGTTGAGTGTTTCGCTGGACCTGCCGTGCGAAGAACAGGTGCTGCGGCGAGTCATCGACACCGATGCCCAGCAGGATCTGGATGCCAAGGCGCGCAAACGCAATCTGCGTAATGCCTTCGCGCTGGCGCCTGAGGCGCAGGTAAGCGGCCGCCATTTCGCGCTGGTTGACGACGTACTGACCACTGGAGCAACCGCTCAGGCATTGGCGCGGATGTTGATGAATGCAGGTGCAACGCGGGTCGATGTGTACTGCCTGGCCCGTACGCCGAAACCTGGAACCTGAGCCCAACACCATCCTTCTGTAGGAGTGAGCCTGCTCGCGATAGCGGTCGAACGTTCAACATTGATGCTGGCTGGTCCACCGCTATCGCGAGCAGGCTCACTCCTACAGGTTGTGTGTTCGGCTTGACTCATGCGCTGCAAGTGGCCAACGTCCATTTCATCGCCCGAGCCAGAAGCGTTCTGCCATGTCCCTGCCCTCCCTGCTCTCCCAACACATCGTTCGCCGTCCGCAACGCATCGCCCTGCTGCAACACATCGCCGAGCAGGGCTCGATCACCCGAGCGGCGAAGAGCGCAGGGCTCAGTTACAAGGCGGCGTGGGATGCGATCGATGAGCTGAACAATCTCGCGCAGAAACCCTTGGTCGAGCGCGTGGTAGGCGGCAAGGGTGGTGGTGGCGCCAGACTGTCCAGCGAGGGCGAACGGATCCTGCGCCTGTATCAGAAATTGCAGGCCTTGCAGGCGCAGGTGCTGGAAGCGGCGGAAGACGTCAGCGATCTCGATCTGCTCGGCCGGCTGATGCTCAGGACCAGCGCACGCAACCAGCTGCATGGCACCGTCATCGCAATTGAGGCGCAAGGTCGCAATGATTTGATCCGGCTGGAACTGGCCGAAGGTATTTGTCTGGAAGCGCAGATCACCCACGACAGCACCGTGCATCTGGAATTGCAGATCGGCAGCGAAGTGATGGCGCTGATCAAGGCTGGCTGGCTTGAATTGCTCGGCGACGATCAGTCGGCAACGCCCGGACACAATGTCCTGCGCGGCACCATCGAAGCGATCCTCGACGCCGAGGACGGTCCCAGCGAAGTACGGATTTCCCTGCCCAACGGCCACACCCTCTGCGCCTTGGCCGAACCGTTGCACATGCGCCGCCAGAGCCTGGGCGTCGGCGCTCCGGTGCAGGTGCAATGCGCGCCGTCCAACGTGCTGATCGGCACGCCGCTCTGATTCGCCTCTGCAACGAAAGCGTCATCGACCCGCATTAAGGTGTTGGCCATAAACCAAGCAGGGAGCCTGATGTGAGCCTATTAGAAGAAAACCAATCCACTGATCTGGAAAAAATGGTCGGCCTCAGCCGTCGCGGTTTCATCAGCGCCGGTGCGTTGTGCGGCGCGGCGATGTTCCTTGGCGGCAACCTGTTGACCCGCAGCGTCATGGCCGCCAGCGTCAGCGCCGGCAACAGCCGTCTGCTCGGTTTCGAGAGCATTCCGGCCGCGACCACCGACGCCATCAGCCTGCCCAAGGGTTACAAGTCCTCGGTGCTGATCAGTTGGGGCCAGCCGCTGCACAAGAACGGTCCGGCCTTCGATCCGAGCGGCAATGGCACCGCCGCCGCACAGGAAGTGCAGTTCGGCGACAACAACGACGGCATGAGCCTGTTCGCCTTCCCCGACGACAAGAATCGCGCGTTGATGGCGATCAACAACGAATACACCAACTACCGCTATCTGTATCCCCACGGCGGCATGCCGCAGTCGGCCGAAGACGTGCGCAAGGCGCTGGCCTGTGAAGGCGTGTCGGTGATCGAAGTGCAGCGCAGGAACGGCCAGTGGCAGTTCGTCCAGGGCTCGCGCTACAACCGGCGCATCCACGGTAACTCGCCGCTGCGCATCAGTGGTCCGGCCCGCGGCCACGACTTGATGAAAACCGCCGCCGACAAGCACGGCAAGAAAGTTCTCGGCACGTTCCAGAACTGCGCCAACGGCAAGACGCCGTGGGGCACCTATCTGACCTGCGAGGAAAACTTCACCGACTGCTTCGGCAGCAGCAACGCCCAGCAACAGTTCGATGCCGCGCAGAAGCGCTACGGCGTCGTTGCCAGCAGCAAAGACATCAACTGGCACCCCCACGACCCGCGCTTCGACATGGCCAAGAACCCGAACGAACTCAACCGCCACGGCTGGGTGGTCGAGATCGATCCGTTCGACCCGCAATCGACCCCGGTCAAACGCACCGCGCTGGGCCGCTTCAAACATGAAAACGCCGCCCTGGCCGAGACCGATGACGGTCGCGCTGTGGTGTACATGGGCGACGACGAGCGTGGCGAGTTCATCTACAAATTCGTCAGCCGCGACCGCATCAACCACCGCAATCAGAAGGCCAACCGCAACATCCTCGACCACGGCACCTTGTACGTGGCGAAGTTCGATGCCGGTGACGGCAACCCTGACCACCCCAAAGGCCAGGGCCAGTGGATCGAACTGACCCACGGCAAGAACGGCATCGACGCCAGCAGCGGGTTTGCCGATCAGGCCGAAGTGCTGATCCACGCGCGCCTCGCCGCCAGCGTGGTTGGCGCAACACGCATGGACCGCCCGGAGTGGATCGTCGTCAGCCCCAAGGACGGCCAGGTTTATTGCACCCTGACCAACAACGCCAAGCGCGGCGAAGACGGCCAACCGGTGGGCGGGCCGAACCCGCGCGAGAAGAACGTCTATGGGCAGATTCTGCGCTGGCGCACCCACCGCGACGATCACGCCTCCAAGACGTTCGCCTGGGATCTGTTCGTGGTCGCCGGCAACCCGGGCGTGCATGCCGGAACCCCCAAGGGTGGCTCATCCAACATCACCCCGCAGAACATGTTCAACAGCCCCGACGGCCTGGGTTTCGACAAGGCCGGACGCCTGTGGATTCTCACCGACGGCGATTCGAGCAATGCCGGCGACTTCGCCGGGATGGGCAACAACCAAATGCTCTGCGCCGATCCTGCGACCGGTGAGATTCGCCGTTTCATGGTCGGGCCGGTGGGTTGCGAAGTGACCGGGATCAGCTTCTCGCCGGATCAGAAAACCCTGTTTGTCGGGATTCAGCATCCGGGCGAGAACGGCGGTTCGACCTTCCCGGAGCACCTGCCCAATGGCAAGCCGCGGTCGTCGGTGATGGCGATTACCCGCGAGGATGGCGGGATCGTCGGCGCCTGATAATCCGCTTTCGCGAGCAGGCTCGCTCCCACAGAGGATCGCATTTCAATGTGGGAGCGAGCCTGCTCGCGAATAGGCCAGACCAGACACCAACCACCTTCGCGCTGCCATCTGCGCTACCATGCCGAGCCGGACGCAGCAGCCTGCTGCGCGCAGGAGTCAGCATGGCCCACCCGTTTGAAACCCTCACCCCCGATCTTGTCCTGGATGCCGTTGAAAGCATCGGTTTCCTCAGCGACGCGCGCATTCTGGCGCTCAACAGCTACGAAAACCGTGTCTATCAGGTCGGTATCGAAGACTCCGAGCCGCTGATCGCCAAGTTCTACCGTCCGCAGCGCTGGACCAACGAGGCCATCCTCGAGGAACACCAGTTCACCTTCGAACTGGCCGATATCGACATCCCTGTGGTGGCGCCGCTGATCCATAACGGCGAAACCCTGCATGAGCACGCCGGTTTCCGCTTCACCCTGTTTCCGCGCCGGGGTGGGCGCGCGCCGGAGCCGGGCAACCTTGATCAGCTGTATCGCCTCGGCCAGTTGCTCGGGCGCATGCATGCGGTGGGCGGCACCAAGCCGTTCAAGCAACGCGAAGCCCTCGCCGTGGAGAACTTCGGCCATGCTTCGCTGAACACCCTGCTCGAAGGCAACTTCATCCCCAAAAGTTTGCTGCCGGCGTACGAGTCGGTTGCCCGCGACCTGCTCAAACGCGTGGAAGATGTTTACGCCGCCACGCCGCATCAGAACATTCGCATGCACGGCGATTGTCACCCCGGCAACATGATGTGCCGCGACGAGATGTTCCACATCGTCGACCTCGACGACTGCCGCATGGGCCCGGCGGTGCAGGACATCTGGATGATGCTCGCCGGCGATCGCCAGGAGTGCCTGGGGCAGTTGTCGGAATTGATGGACGGCTACAACGAATTCCACGATTTCGACCCGCGCGAACTGGCACTGATCGAACCGCTGCGCGCCCTGCGCCTGATGCACTACAGCGCCTGGCTGGCCCGGCGCTGGGACGACCCGGCGTTCCCGCACAGCTTTCCGTGGTTTGGCACGGAGCGGTATTGGGGCGACCAGGTGCTGGCCTTGCGTGAACAGTTGTCGGCACTGAATGAAGAGCCCCTGAAACTTTTCTGATTCACCCCGCCCCCTGTAGGAGTGAGCCTGCTCGCGATAGCGTCGGGTCAGCCAACATCAATGTTGAATGTCCGTTCGCTATCGCGAGCAGGCTCACTCCTACATTTGTCCGGTGTTCACAAATTCACAACTCACTTGCAGACAAATCTCCTTACAATCCCCTCTTTGTCAGTTGCCTGAGCAAGGATTCTGCATGCAAGCCGCCAACCCGCGTCGCGGGTACATTCTGGGCCTGAGCGCCTACATCATCTGGGGCCTGTTCCCGATCTATTTCAAAGCCATCGCCGAAGTCCCGGCCGTCGAGATCATCATCCATCGGGTGCTGTGGTCGGCGTTGTTCGGTGCGTTGCTGCTGATGGTGTGGAAACACCCGGGCTGGCTGCGCGAGCTGCTCGACAACCCCAAGCGCCTGGCCATTCTGGCCTTGAGCGGCACGCTGATCGCGGCCAACTGGCTGACCTACGTCTGGTCGGTGAACAACGGCCGCATGCTTGAGGCGAGTCTGGGTTACTACATCAATCCGCTGGTCAACGTGCTGCTGGGCATGGTGATTCTCGGTGAGCGGCTGCGGCGCATGCAGTGGGTCGCGGTCGGGCTGGCTGCCATCGGTGTGGCGCAGCAGGTATGGCAGGTGGGGAGTCTACCGTGGGTGTCGCTGGCACTGGCGCTGACCTTCGGTTTTTACGGCTTGATCCGTAAACAGGCGCCGGTCAAGGCGTTGCCGGGGTTGGTCGTGGAAACCTGGATGCTGGTGCCGATCGCGATTGCGTGGTTGCTGTTCAATCAGACGGCGACCAGCGTGCAACCTGCCTTCTGGACTACGTCCGAGGCGTGGTGGCTGGTGGCCGCCGGCCCGGTCACGCTGGTACCGCTGGTATGTTTCAACGCCGCCACCCGCCATCTGCCCTACACCACCATTGGCTTCCTGCAATACATCGCGCCGACCCTGGTGCTGCTGCAAGCGGTGCTGCTGTTTGGCGAGCATTTGTCGTCCAGCACGCTGGTCGCGTTCATGTTTATCTGGGCCGGTCTGGCGGTTTATAGCGTTGATGCGTGGATAAGTCTGCGCCGGCGCGCCTGATCAAAAAACGCACAAACCTCCACAGGCCACGGTTACCGTGGCCTGCATCGTTCCTTCCCAAGCTTATCCACAGCGTGATCCCCGCCGTTTGTGCGCAAGTCACTGAATGTTGGCGGTTTTTTGATCAACGGGCGCAAAGCCACGGCCAGCGTGGCGTGGCGGTCTGTCTCTACAGGTTATCCACAGGCAGGTGCACGTTAAACCTGAATAACCTTCGCAGCGCTTAAACCTCTGTGCGTAACACCAGTTCGACCATCAGATCATCCGCCAGGGTTTCCAGGCGCGCCTGCAACACATCCAGCGACAGGGTCAGCGGCACCGCCAGAATCGCCTCGGCGTGAAACAGCGGCTCGCTGCTCATCGGTGCCGGGCGCACCTCAGTCACCAGCCGTTCCAGATTCACGCCCTGCTCGCTCAACAGCCGGGTGATATCGCGGACGATACCCGGGCGATCATTACCGACCAGTTCCATGGCGATCGGTTTCCACGTGCAGGACTGCTCAACACCGCTTTCGGCAATCAACACACGAATGCCATGTGCCGACAACGCTTGCAAGGCATCGACCAATTCGTCGTAAGCCTCCGCCGGCACGCCCACGCGCAGGATCCCGGCGAACTGCCCGGCCATCCGTGACATGCGACTTTCCAGCCAATTGCCGCCGTGCTCGGCGATGCATTGGGCGATGCGCTCGACCTGCCCGGGCTTGTCCGGAGCGAAAACGGTGAGTACGAGATGGTCCATGGCGCAGCCCTCTTGTCATGACTTTTGTTATCGAAGGGCAAGTATAGGCAAGAGGATTGGTCTGGATGGGCCAACCGCTACGCAGAATCTGTGGCAAGGCAGCCTGAGCAGCACTTATGTGTACAACTTTCGATATTTAGCTGGAACAATCCAATGCTTTTTTGAGAACATCTCGTTCCGCGACGTGACCGCAATGCGTCATGAGGTCGCAGAACGACGTAATTAGTCTGATTTTCACAAGCGCAACTCATCATGTAGTATGCCGCAGCGCGCACTACATAACGCTGGATCGATGTCTGCCCAAGGCCCTTCGCAATCCTGAAAGCCCCGTCAGCAAGGCCTCCAAGCCGTTGATTGGTCCTAGCCCAGCCGCCAGCAATGGCATGTACTGGTCAGCAGGTTTGTGGTTTAAATGGCCAGAAGCTTCATTGTTAAATTGACGAGCTGAAAAGCGAAATAGCTGAGCAGAGTGAGGCAAGCAATGACTGAACACGTTCAAGTCGGTGGCCTGCAGGTCGCCAAAGTCCTGTTCGACTTCGTGAACAACGAAGCCATTCCCGGTACCGGCCTCACCGCCGAACAATTCTGGGAAGGTGCCGACAAGGTCATTCACGACCTGGCGCCGAAGAACAAAGCCCTACTCGCCAAACGCGATGACTTCCAGGCGCGCATCGATGCCTGGCATCAGCAGCATGCCGGCCAGGCGCACGACGCCGTGGCCTACAAAGCTTTCCTGCAAGAGATCGGTTATCTGCTGCCAGAAGCGGCTGATTTCCAGGCGACGACACAAAACGTCGATGATGAAATCGCCCGCACCGCCGGTCCGCAACTGGTGGTGCCAGTGATGAATGCGCGTTTCGCGCTCAACGCCTCGAACGCCCGCTGGGGTTCGCTGTACGACGCCCTCTACGGCACCGACGCGATCAGCGAAGACGGCGGCGCGGAAAAAGGCAAAGGCTACAACAAGGTGCGTGGCGACAAAGTCATCGCCTTCGCTCGTGCCTTCCTCGACGAAGCCGCGCCACTGGCCGCTGGCTCCCACGTCGACTCGACCGGCTACAAGATCGCTGACGGCAAACTCGTCGTGACGCTGAAGGGCGGCAGCAACAGCGGCCTGCGCGATGATGCTCAACTGATCGGCTTCCAGGGCGACGCCAACGCGCCGATCGCGGTGCTGCTCAAGCACAACGGCCTGCACTTCGAAATCCAGATCGACGGCAGCACTCCGGTCGGCCAGACCGATGCCGCCGGCGTCAAAGACATCCTCATGGAAGCGGCGCTGACCACGATCATGGACTGCGAAGACTCCGTGGCCGCCGTCGATGCCGACGATAAAGTGGTGATCTACCGCAACTGGCTCGGCCTGATGAAAGGCGACCTGGCGGAAGAAGTCGCCAAGGGCGGCCAGACCTTCACCCGCACCATGAACCCGGATCGCACCTACACCGCGCCGAATGGCGGTGAAGTGACGCTGCACGGCCGCTCGCTGTTGTTCGTGCGCAACGTCGGTCACCTGATGACCATCGACGCGATCCTCGACAGTCAAGGCAACGAAGTACCGGAAGGTATCCTCGACGGTCTGGTGACTTGCCTGGCGGCGATGCACAACCTCAATGGCAACACCTCGCGGCGCAACACCCGCACCGGTTCGGTGTACATCGTCAAACCGAAGATGCACGGCCCGGAAGAAGCGGCGTTCACCAACGAGCTGTTCGGGCGTATCGAAGATGTCCTGCGCCTGCCGCGCAACACCCTGAAAGTCGGGATCATGGACGAGGAACGCCGCACCACGGTCAACCTCAAGGCCTGCATCAAGGCCGCCAGCGAGCGCGTGGTGTTTATCAACACCGGTTTCCTCGACCGCACCGGCGACGAAATCCACACCTCCATGGAAGCCGGCCCGGTGGTGCGCAAGGCTGACATGAAGGCCGAGAAGTGGATCGGCGCCTACGAAAACTGGAACGTCGATATCGGTCTGAGCACCGGCCTGCAAGGTCGTGCGCAAATCGGTAAGGGCATGTGGGCGATGCCGGATCTGATGGCCGCGATGCTCGAACAGAAAATCGCTCACCCGCTGGCCGGCGCCAACACTGCCTGGGTGCCGTCGCCGACCGCCGCTGCGCTGCACGCGCTGCACTACCACAAGGTCGACGTGTTTGCGCGTCAGGCCGAACTGGCCAAACGTGCCCGCGCCTCGGTGGACGACATTCTGACCATCCCGCTGGCGGTCAACCCGAGCTGGACGCCGGAGCAGATCAAGAACGAACTGGACAACAACGCCCAGGGCATTCTCGGTTACGTGGTGCGCTGGATCGACCAGGGTGTCGGCTGCTCGAAAGTGCCGGACATCAACGACGTCGGCCTGATGGAAGACCGTGCGACGCTGCGTATCTCCAGCCAGCACATCGCCAACTGGCTGCGCCACGGTATCGTCACCCAAGAGCAAGTGATGGAAAGCCTCAAGCGGATGGCGCCGGTGGTCGACCGCCAGAACGCCAACGACCCGCTGTATCGCCCGCTGGCACCGGACTTCGACAGCAACATCGCCTTCCAGGCGGCGGTCGAACTGGTGATCGAAGGCACCAAACAGCCCAATGGCTACACCGAGCCGGTGCTGCACCGTCGTCGTCGCGAGTTCAAGGCCAAGAATGGTCTGTAACTTGGGTTGATGGTTGAAATGAAAAAGGCCCTGATCGAGAGATCAGGGCCTTTTTTGTTTATGTGCTCGGCGTCGGCTTGGCGTAGACGGCGAGATCGATACCCTCACCCCAGCCCTCTCCCAGAGGGAGAGGGAGCCGACCGAGTCGTCTTGCGCCATGCATCGACCTGAAATATCGATGTCGATTATGCATTCGGTTGTGGACGTTCAGGTCAATGAAAGCCTCGAATTCTCCACAATCGGTCCCCTCTCCCTCTGGGAGAGGGCCAGCGTGAGGGGCTTCTAGGGTTCTATGCCCAATTCGTGTTTGACCAGCCCAAGCAGCTTCCCCGTATCAATCGGCTTGAGCAGAAAATCCACCACGCTCAGATGCATCGCCTCGATCGCGTCTTTCACGTCGGCATCGCCGGAGACAATGATGATCGGCATCGCCGCGCGCACCGATTCGCGCACCTGGCGGATCAGGTCGAGGCCATCGACATTGCCCATGCGCAGATCGGTAATCACCAGCCCGATCGAGGGCTTTTGCTCAAGCATTTTCAGCGCGGTTTCACCGCTGGCTGCGGTCATGCAATGAATGCCATCGAGCGCGAGAATCTCCGACAACAGCTCGCGGGCATCCTTGTCGTCGTCGACGATCAGGACACGCTGCGGCGGCAGATCGGGTTCGAGCATTACTGCGCTGAGCGCTTCACGCTCGGCGTCGCTCAAAATATCGTGGTCGGACATGGCGCTCTCTAAATGTTCAATCAATCCCTGGCAAGTCGTCAGACATCGCCGGACAGCGCTTCAATGTGCACTTCGTCGGATTTTTTTCCAAGGGGCTACGACGAGCTTTTCCGAGCTTTTGCGTAGGTTATTTCCGAAAATCGGCCGATGGTGGCAAAACCTAGACTTACGTCCAATGGGCACCCTGCCCGTCGGGGTCGACCATGGCCGCAACGATCCGACAACAACAATTCGAAAAAGACTGCGGTAATGGTTATGAGTAAAGCGGACGCCTTCACCCAGGCAGGGAAAACCGCGGTTTTGCAGAATATTCAGGGCACCCTGCAATTCCTTCAGCGCTTCCCGCCCTTCAATCAGATGGAACACGCCCACCTCGCCTATCTGGTGGAGCAATGTCAGCTGCGTTTTTTTGCCCAGGGCGAGAGCATCATCAAACCGGCCGACGGCCCGGTCGAACACTTTCATATCGTCAAACAGGGTCGGGTGGTCGGCGAACGCCAGCACATCACCAGGCCCGGCACCGAGACCACGTTCGAAATCACCACCGGCGAATGCTTTCCGCTGGCTGCGCTGCTCGGTGAGCGCGCCACCCGCACCGAACATCTGGCGGGCGAAGACACCTTCTGCCTGCAACTGAACAAACTGGCGTTCATCAAACTGTTCGCCCTCTCCAGCACCTTCCGCGACTTCGCCCTGCGCGGAGTCAGCAGCCTGCTCGATCAGGTCAACCAGCAAGTCCAGCAAAAAGCCGTGGAGACCCTGGGCACCCAGTACTCGCTGAACACCCGCCTCGGTGAACTGGCGATGCGTCATCCGGTGACCTGCAGCGCCGACACTCCACTGCGTGAAGCGGTGAAGCTGATGCACGAGCAACAGGTCGGCAGCATCGTCGCGGTGGATGAGCAGAAGGTGCCGCTGGGGATTTTTACTCTGCGCGATTTGCGCCATGTGGTGGCCGAAGGTGTCGGCGATTTCAGCGACGCCATCGAACAGCACATGACCCGATCGCCGTTTTATCTGTCGCCGGATCACAGCGCATTCGATGCGGCGATCGCCATGACCGAGCGGCATATCGCGCATGTGTGTCTGGTCAAGGATCAGCGCCTGTGCGGGGTGGTTTCCGAGCGTGATCTGTTCTCCCTGCAACGGGTCGATCTGGTGCACCTGGCGCGAACCATCCGCAGTGCTCAGCGGGTCGAGCAACTGGTGACCCTGCGCGGCGAGATCGGTCAACTGGTCGAACGCATGCTCGCTCACGGCGCGTCGTCGACGCAGATCACCCACATCATTACGTTGCTCAACGATCACACGGTGTGCCGGGTCATCGAACTGACCCTGGCCGAGAAAGGCGACCCCGGCGTGCCGTTCAGTTGGCTGTGTTTCGGCAGCGAAGGCCGGCGCGAGCAGACGCTGCACACCGATCAGGACAACGGCATTCTGTTTGATGCCCGCGATGCGGCGCACGCGGCGGAAATTCGCGGCAAGCTGCTGCCGATCGCCCAGCAGATCAATCAGAGCCTGGCGCAGTGCGGCTTCGCCCTGTGCAAGGGCAACATCATGGCTGGCAATCCCGAGCTGTGTCTGTCGCGGGCCGAGTGGGCGCGGCGCTTTGCGGCATTCATCCGCGAAGCCACGCCGGAGAATCTGCTCGGCTCGAGCATTTATTTCGACCTGCGGGTGGTCTGGGGCGATGAGCAAGGCTGCGAGCAATTGCGCCGGGGCATTCTCGATCAGGTCGGTGACAACCGTTTGTTCCAGCGCATGCTGGCCGAGAACGCGTTGCGTAATCGCCCTCCCGTTGGGCGTTTCCGGGAATTTGTGCTGGCACGCAAGAACGGCGAGAAGGCTACGCTGGATCTGAAAATCCAGGGCCTGACGCCATTCGTCGACGGCGCCCGTCTGCTGGCGCTGGCCAACGGCATCGACGCCAACAACACCCTCGAACGCTTCCGCCAATTGGTCGATAAAGAAGTCATCGAACCGCTCGACGGCGCGGCGTATGAAGAGGCCTATCACTTCATTCAGCAAACGCGGATGCAGCAGCACCAGCTCCAGACCCGGGAGAACCAGCCGTACTCCAACCGCGTCGATCCCGACAGCCTCAATCACCTCGACCGACGCATCCTGCGCGAATCCCTGCGGCAGGCGCAGCGACTGCAAAGCAGCCTGACCTTGCGGTATCAGCTATGAGCCTGTTTTCCTGGCTGCGCCCGGCCAGTCCCGTAGTGCCGGCCGCGTTTGCGCCGCGACTGGCGCAATTGCCGAGCATCACCGAGCTGAGCGAATGCAGCCTGCGCGAGCAGCGCTGGGTGGTGCTGGACCTGGAAACCACCGGCCTCAACCTCAACAAGGACCGGGTGTTGTCGATCGGCGCCGTGGCTATCGAGGACGGCGCAATCGATTTCCGCCAGCAGTTCGAAAGGACCCTGCAATGTCGGGAATTGAAGCTCAGCCCCAGCGTGCTGATTCATGGCCTCGGGCCAAATGCGATCGCCGCAGGCAGCGACCCGGCCGAAGCGTTGCTGGAGTTGCTGGAATTTGTCGGCGACAGCCCGGTGCTGGCGTTTCATGCGCCGTTCGATCAGCACATGCTCGGGCGTGCGCTCAAGGAGCATCTGGGGCACAAGCTGCAACATGTGTTTCTGGATGTGGCAGATCTCGCCCCGCTGCTGTGTCCGCAGGCGCAGATTCGCGAGGCGGGGCTGGATGAGTGGATCGAGTGGTTCAGGCTTGAAGTGTTCGAACGGCATAACGCGAGTGCCGATGCGCTGGCCACGGCGGAACTGGCATTGATTCTGTTCAGCAGGGCGCGGGCGCAGCAGATATACAGTCCATTGAATCTGCAACAGCGGTTGAGTCAGTGGAAGCGAAGGCAGCAGGCGCCTTCTTTTTAGAAGCACCCTCACCCCAGCCCTCTCCCAGAGGGAGAGGGAGCCGACCGAAGTGTCTCGGGCTTTTCATTTACCTGAGAAATCGAGTCGATTATGGATTCACTGAAGATCGCTCAGGTCGGTGTACCTCCAGAATATCCCCCAATCAGTCCCCTCTCCCTCCGGGAGAGGGCTAGGGTGAGGGTCTGCCCTTGATTCACCACCTGACCAGTGGCCAATTGCTAACCATTCCCACCTCTGCCAGAATCGCGAACTATTCTCGTTAGTTAACATTTCCCAATCGGTGATGTCCGGTGTCGTCAGTGCCCAACCCCCACAGTGAGCTCGTCGGTGCGATGTATCGCGACCATCGCGGTTGGCTGCTGGCGTGGTTGCGGCGCAATGTGGCGTGTCCGCAGCGCGCCGAAGACTTGAGTCAGGACACTTTTGTACGCCTGCTCAACCGCGGCGAATTGCTGACGCCGCGGGAGCCGCGAGCGTTTCTGGTGGCGATCGCCAAAGGCCTGTTGTTCGACTACTTCCGCCGCGCCGCGCTGGAACAGGCCTATCTCACCGAATTGATGCTGATCCCCGAGGGCGAACAGCCATCGGTGGAAGAACAGCAAATGATCCTCGACGACCTCAAGGCCATCGATCGCCTGCTCGGCAAGCTGTCGACCAAGGCTCGCGCAGCGTTTCTGTATAACCGCCTCGACGGCCTCAGCCACGCCGAGATCGCAGGCAAACTCGGCGTCTCGGTGCCGCGCGTGCGGCAGTATCTGGCCCAAGGCCTGCGCCAGTGCTACATCGCTCTTTACGGTGAGCCGACATGACCGCGGCCAGTTCGCGCCCGGTGCCGGCCCATGTGCTGGACGCGGCGATTGCCTGGCAATTGACCCTCGATTCGAGCACCGCGCTGGAACGCGAGGAGTTCGCCAAATGGCACGCGGCCCATGAAGAACACGCGCGCGCCTGGCGCCAGTTGGGCATGCTCGATCAGCGTTTCAGCGTCGCCAAGGGCCCGGCGCGCAGTGCGTTGCTGCAATCGCGCGAAGGCATTCGCCGGCGCGTGCGCAAACTCGGCAGCGGGCTGGCCAGTGTCGTGGCGGTGATCGGTCTGGGCCTGTTCGTGAGTGAGCGCTATCTGCCGCTCGATTACTGGCTCGCCGATCAGCGCACCGCCACCGGCGAACAGCGCACCGTGCGCCTGTCCGACGGCACCCTGCTCAACCTCAATACTCACAGCGCGGTCGACGTACGCTTCGATGACAAGCGCCGTTTGATCGTGCTGCAGGAAGGGGAAATCCTCGTCGAAACCGGGCATGGCGATGCGCGGCCCTTTATCGTCGAAACCCGCGAAGGCAGCATGCGCGCGCTGGGCACGCGGTTTCTGGTCAAGCGCGAGGATGACGGCACGCGCCTGAGCGTATTGCAGTCGGCGGTCGCGGCCCATGCCCAGGCGAACCCGCAAGAACAGATTCTGCGCGAGGGACAGCAGGTGCTGCTGCGCAGTGACGGGCTGAGCTCGATTGCCGCCCTCGCCCCCGGCGCCGATGCCTGGACGCGCGGCATGCTGGTGGTCGACAACGCGCGACTGGGCGATCTCGTGCATGAGCTGGGGCGCTACCGCCGCGGGCATCTCGGCGTGGCGCCGGAGGTGGCCGATCTGCGCATTACCGGCAGCTTTCCGTTGCACGACACCGACAAGGCGCTGAGCGCTTTGCTGCCGACCTTGCCGGTGCAGATCGAGCGGCATACGCCGTATTGGGTCACCGTGGCGAAGGCTGAGGTTAAACCTTAAAAATTCGCCGTCTGTGAAAGGGCTATCGCGAGCAGGCTCACTCCTACAATTGGAATGCGTTCCCTTGTAGGAGTGAGCCTGCTCGCGATGACGGCATCAGCCCCAACACCATTTCCAGCAAAAAAAGAATTTTCATCCCGCCCTATCACTTTTCGATTTTCATCCGGCACACAGGCAATTGAGAAATATTTCCATTCAGGAGCCGCCGTATGTCCCGTTCGCCAGACACCTTGTTGCGCCCCAGTCTGCTGGCTTTTGCCATCGCTTTCGGCACGCCGCTGATCAGCACTGCGTTGCTCGCCGCTGAGCAAACGTCCAGCGTGCGCGCCTACAACCTGCCGGCGGCGCCGCTGTCGACCACGCTGAACCAGATCGCCAGCCAGGGCGGCCTCGCCCTGTCGCTCGATCCGGCACTGGCAGCAGGCAAGACCTCGGCGCCGGTCAACGGCCAGTACGACGCCGCCGGCGCCCTGCGCGCGGCTCTGCGCGGCAGCGGTCTGCAACTGGAGCAAAGCAGCGCCGGCACCTACACCCTGGTGGCGGTGCCTGAGGGCACGCTGGCCCTGCCGGAAACCTCGGTCATCGGCGTGGAAAATCTGGAAAGTGCCTGGGGCCCGGTCGAAGGCTACACCGCGACCCGCACCGCCGCCGGCACCAAGACCGACACCGCACTGGTCGAAGCACCGCGTTCGATCTCGGTGGCGACCCGTCAGCAGATGGATGATCGCAGCGTGCACAGCCTCGATGACGCGGTGCGCTACATGCCGGGCATCACCGCCAGCAGCTACGGCAGCGACACACGTGCCGACTGGCTGCGCGTACGCGGTTTCGAGCCGACCCAGTTCCTCGATGGCCTGCCGCTGCCAAAAGGCGTGTACGCCAACCCGAAGCAGGAAACCTGGAACCTCGACCGCCTCGCCCTGCTCCGTGGCCCGGCCTCGTCGGTGTACGGCCAGACGCCGCCGGGCGGTTTGCTCGACATGGTCAGCCGCCGCCCGAGTGCCGAGGCCAGCAACGAAATCCAGCTGCAGTACGGCAGCGACAACCACCGCCAGATCAACTTCGCCAGCACCGGCAAGATCGATGACGCCGGGCAGTTTCTATACGGTCTCAGCGGTGTGGTGCGCGACAGTGGCACGCAGGTCGACCACGTCGACAACAAGCGCTACAACATTGCGCCGAGCCTGACCTGGAACATCGACGACGACACCCGATTCACCCTGCTGAGCCAGTTCACCCGTGACGACACGGGCATCACCAGCCAGTTTCTGCCGATCCAGGGCACGAAGATCAATTCGCCGTTCGGCGACATTTCCCATCACAAGAATCTCGGCGATCCGGATTGGGAATACTACGACCGCACCTACTATGCGCTGGGCTACGCCTTCGAACATCGGCTGAACGATGTCTGGCAGTTCAAGCAGAACCTGCGCTATACCAAGTCGGACCTGTCGTTCCAGTCGCTGACGCCCGGCTCCTACCCGTTCACCACCGTGGATGAACAGGGCAACGTCGGCCGCACCAGCACCAGCGTCGATGAAGACATCAGCCAGTTTGCCGTGGACAACAACTTCCAGGCCGACTTCGCCACCGGTGATATCCGCCACACCTTGCTGCTGGGTCTGGATCACCAGCGCAACAACACCAACTACACCTCGATTTTCGGTGATGGCCTGCCGACCAACGTGATCACGCCGATCTACGGCCAGCCGATCGTACGTCCGGCGCGCTCCACTGCGTTTTACGACTACAACCAGAAGACCTATCAGACCGGCCTCTACGTGCAGGATCAGATGGCCCTAGATCAGTGGCGTCTGACTCTCGGCGGTCGTGAAGACTGGGTGCACACCAGCACCAAGTTCATCAACCAGAACGATGCGACCAATACCCAGCGCGACAAAAAATTCAGCGGCAATGCGGCGCTCAGCTACGTCTTCGACAACGGCTTCGTGCCGTACCTGTCCTACGCCGAATCCTTCCAGCCGACCACGGGCGCCGATGTCACCTCAACCGGCTCGCTCAAGCCGACCGAAGGCAAGCAGTGGGAACTGGGCATCAAATACCAGCCGCCGGGCAGCAAGACCCTGCTGACCGCCGCCGTGTATGACCTGACCCAGAAGAATGTCGCGGTGAGCACCTTCGTCAACAACGTCTCGGTGACCAGTCAAACGGGTGAAGTGAAGGTCAAAGGTCTGGAACTCGAAGCCGTATCCGATGTGACCGATAACCTCAAGGTCATCGCCGCCTACACCCTGGCCAAGTCCGAAGTGCAGAAAGGCGTCGACAAGGGCAACCGTCTGCAACTGATGCCCAACCAGCAAGCCTCGCTGTGGACCGACTACACCTGGCACAGCGGCGTGCTTGACGGTTTCGGTGTGGGTGCCGGCGTGCGTTACACCGGCAACACCTACGGCGACAAGGCCAACACCTGGCTGGGCAAGGCCGATGCCTATACCGTGTTCGACGCCAGCGTGCATTATGATCTGGGCCGTCTGGACAACAGCCTTAAAGGTGCGTCGCTGGCAGTGAACGCGACCAACCTGTTCGACAAGGACTACATTTCCACCTGCGACAGCTTCTACTGCTACTACGGCGACCAGCGCAGCGTCGTCGCCAGCGCCACTTACAAGTGGTAAGCCGGTGAGCTGAAACAGGCCCTGTTACCAGGCCGTCCGCACCGGGCGGCTTTGGTGTTTTTGAAGGTCATGCAATGAAAAGTAAAACCATCCGCCGCTGGTCGTTCATCCACACCTGGACCAGCCTGATCTGCACGGTGTTTCTGCTGATGCTGGCACTGACCGGTCTGCCGCTGATTTTCAGCCACGAGATCGATCATCTGCTGGGCAACGCCCCGGAGCTGCGCGAGATGCCGGCCGACACGCCGCAACTCAACCTGCAGCAACTGGTCGATGCCGCGCAGAAACATCGCCCCGGCGAAGTCATGCAGTACTTCGGTTATGACGACGAGGACCCGAACGCGGCATTCGCGATCATGGCGAAAACTGCCGACACCGAGCCGAACGCTTCGCACACCTTCATGCTCGACGCACGCACTGGCGAAGCGCTGGAAACCCCGTCGGCCAACGGTGGTTTGATGCTGTTCATCCTGCGCCTGCACGTCGACATGTTTGCCGGGCTGCCGGGCAAGCTGCTGCTGGCGTTCATGGGCCTGCTATTCGTCGTGGCCATCGTCTCCGGCACGGTGCTGTACCTGCCGTTCATGCGCCGCTTGAAATTCGGCACCGTGCGCCAGGACAAGTCGACCAGGCTGCGCTGGCTCGATCTGCACAATCTGATTGGCGTCGTGACCCTGACCTGGTGCCTGGTGGTGGGCGTGACGGGAGTGATCAGCGCCTGCGCCGATCTGCTGATTGCCGCCTGGCGCAACGACGCACTGACCACCCTGATCGCACCGTATCGCGACGCACCACCGCTGACGCAACTGGCCCCGGCCACGCGCTTGCTCGACATCGCCGAGCAAGTCGCCCCGGGGATGAAGCCGGATTTCATCGCCTTCCCCGGCACACGCTTTTCCAGCGAGCATCATTACTCGGTGTTCATGAAGGGCGGCACGCACCTGACTTCGCACCTGCTGACACCGGTGCTGATCGATGCCACGACCTTGCAGGTCACCGCCGTGGCCGAACGGCCGTGGTACATGGACGCCATGGGCATGTCGCAGCCACTGCATTTTGGTGACTACGGCGGCATGCCGATGAAGATTCTCTGGGCGACGCTGGATGTGCTGACGATCATCGTTCTGGCCAGTGGTGTGTATCTGTGGGTGGTGCGGCGCAAGGCGACCAGGCCTGTGCTGGAAACGGCGGAGGCCTCGGCATGAAGCCGCGTCAGTCGAGTTTCTGGAAAGTCTTCAGCACACCGATCGTCATCGCCCTGCTCAGTGCGGCAGGGCTGTTTGCGGCATTGCTGGGGGACGGGATCTGGGATGCGTTGAGCTGGGTCGGCCTTGGCGTGCCCGCATTTCTGGCCACAAGAGGCTTTCTGCCGCGAAGCTGAAATCCTTGTAGGAGCTGCGGAACGCTGCGATCTTTTGCTTTCAAAAGCAGAATCAAGATCAAAAGATCGCAGCGTTCCGCAGCTCCTACGGCTAATCTCCTGCTCTTCGCCGACCACCGAGGTTCATCCATGTCCGCCCCCAGCATGACCCTGTACCACAACATCCTGTCGCCCTTCGTCCGCAAGGTCATGGTGCTGCTGCACGAAACCGGTCAACAGGATCGTGTCGCGCTGCAGGACTGTGTGCTCAGCCCGGTCAGCCCGAACACGGCGCTGATCGCCGACAACCCGTTGAGCAAAATCCCCGCCCTGCGCCTGGCCGACGGCAATGTCATCCATGACAGCCGCGTCATCCTTGAGTACCTCGACCAGCAGCATGTCGGCAATCCGCTGATCCCCCGCGAAGGCGCGGCGCGCTGGCGGCGGTTGACCCTGGCGTCGATGGCCGACGGGATCATGGACGCCTCGGTGATGGTGCGTTATGAAACCGTTCTGCGCCCGGTGGAAAAACACTGGGACGAATGGCTCGACGCCCAGCGCGACAAGATCCGTCGCGCACTCGCCGTACTGGAGAACGAGGCGATTGCCGAGCTGACCAGCCATTTCGATGTCGCGGCGATCAGCGTGGCCTGCGCATTGGGCTATCTGGACCTGCGCTTCCCGGACATGGACTGGCGCGCGGCCAACCCGCAACTGGCCAACTGGTATTTCGAAGTGAGTCAGCGGCCGTCCATGCTGGCGACGATGCCCAAGCCTTAGAGCTGCGCTGCCTGTTCCGGCCTCTTCGCGAGCAGGCTCGCTCCCACAGGATGGATGCCATACCCGAATCCCTTGTGGGAGCGAGCCTGCTCGCGAATGCACCACCTCGGTTCTGGCGGCAGCGCTGCAAAAATCAGCGTCAGCAACACCGCTACTTCCCTGCGCTCAGCTCTCAACCCGCTCATCGCATCGCCTCCACATCAAACTCCAGCGGCTTGGCCGACTTCGCGCCAATCCCGTACCAGTCCAGTTTGCGCGTCAGCACCATGAACACCCCGAGCAGACCGAACAGCATCAGCGAGCCCATCAGCAGCGCGTAATCCTCGGCGCTGAGCAATCCGTACAACAGGCCATACAGCGCCGCCAGCCCGGCCGAAAAACTCAATCCATGCCGCGCACTGCGCAACACGTGGCTGACGTAGAAACCGATCAACAGCACGCAGCCACTGGCCGACAACAGATACGCCAGAGCAAAACCGATGTGTTCCGACAGCGACAACAGCAGCAGGTAAAAGAACGCCAGTGCGACACCGACCAAGGCATATTGCACCGGGTGCACCGCCAGGCTCTTGAGCACTTCGAAGAGGAAGAAACCGGCGAAGGTCAGGACGATGAACAACAGCGCGTATTTGATCGCCCGATCGCTTTTGAGGTACTGATCCACGGGATCGATGAAACTGACGCCGAAGCTGCGTCCGTTGAGTGCGTCACAGTCGCCAGCGACACAACGCTCCATTGCCTCTTGCAGGTTGGTGGAGAAGAACGAGGTCTGCCAGTCGGCGCTGAACCCCTGATCGTTGATCTCGCGCTTGGCCGGCAGGAAGTTGCCGACGAAGCTGGGGTGCGGCCAATTGGCAGCGAGGCTGACGCTGCTGGTCTTGCCCACCGGCACCACGCGCAGCGAGCCGGTGCCTTGCAGGCGCAGGTCGAAGCCGAATGTCAGTTGCGTGGCTTTACTGGCGTCGAGGGCCGGGAGGGTCACATGCACGCCCTCACCAATCCAGGCCACTTCGCTGCCGGGCACGAAATCCAGCTGCTGACCGGCGAGCTCGAGTTTCAGCGCGTTTTCGATGCCGCGAATGTCGCTGATACCGACGGCGAGGAACGGTGCGTCGAATTGATAATCGGCAAAATTCTCCTTGATGCCCAACTGTGCCGGCAGGGAAAAATGCCCGTCGATACGGTTGTCGGCGTGGAACAGCCGCGCCTCGTAAATCCCACGTTTGCGCAACTCGGTCTGCACCTGGCCGTCGAGTTCGAAGCGCTCCGGCAGAAAGTACAGACGCCCGCGCGCCTCGCTGATGTCCTCGTAGCGCTTGTTGGTTTTTTCGTTGGTCTTCCAGGTGCGCACAATCTTGCGATAGGGCACCACCATCACCGGCCCGGTCAGTTGCTGGCTGTAACTGGAACTGCGGGCGATGTCTTCGAGCACACCGTCGCGCAGTTGCTGACGCTCATCGATGATGCCGTCGATCATCAGCAACGGGATCAGCAACAGCAGGATCAGCAAGGCAATCGCGCCGAGCTTGATGGTCAGATTCTTGTTCATGGGACTCTCCCTGTTTGGATGGGAGGAGTCTGGCGATGCGGTGTGGAGGGAATGTGTGGGGAATATGGAGATTGTGTGGAAACACATGCCCTGTGGCGAGGGAGCTTGCTCCCGCTCGGCGACGCAGTCGTCGCAACCGGTGTCGGTAATACACCGGAATAAACCGAGGTGTATGGATTGGGGGCTGCTTCGCAGCCCAGCGGGAGCAAGCTCCCTCGCCACATGGATCATGTTCAAGGCAGGCGCAACGATACCTCAACACCATTTTCGACATTGCCAATGCGCATCGCCCCGCCATGCAACTTGACTACTTCCTCAACGAAGTTCAGCCCTAACCCGGTGCTCTTGCGCCCGCTGTCCGGGCGCGGCAGCGAGTAAAAACGCTCGGTCAATCGCGGCAAGGCGTAATCGGGAATCGCCGTGGTCTGGTTGAACAGGCGAAACTCGACCTGCTCGCCAACCCGCTCGGCACTCAAGCGCAACAGGCCCTGCGTCGGGGTGAAATCCAGTGCGTTTTCCAGCAGGTTGCCCAAGGCCTGACGCAGCAGAAACGGCTCGCCAATCAGCAGCAGTTCCTCGCCGATCGTTTGCTCGATACGCAGGTGCCTGCCCTCGATTCGCGCCGCCTGCGCCTTGAGCAGTTCTGCGACCAACAGCGCCAGCGGCACTGCCACCCGTTCCTCCAGCCCTTGGCGCTGCTCGACCTGCGCCAGATTGAGCAGGCGCTCGATCAACTGCTGCATTCGCGCGCTTTCGCTGTCGATGTTGGCGACAAAACGCAAACGCTGGACGGGCGGCATATCACTTTGCAGCAACTCCGCCGCACCTCGAATCGCCGCCAGCGGACTTTTCAATTCATGGGTCAGGGTGTGCACATAGCGCTCGACGTAGGCCTTGCCTTCGAGCTGCGTGCGCATCTGCTCGACCGCCATGGCCAATTGCTCCAGTTCGCCGCCGCGATAGTGCGGCACTTCCACACGTCGACCTTCGCTCACCGCGTGGGCATAACCGGTCAACCGGTGCAGCGCACGACTCAGCCACCACGACAGCAACGCACCGAACAGCAGACCGAGGCCGATCAGCCCGGCGCCGTAAAACAGCAAGCGCCGCTCGGTGCGATCGACATAGGGCTGCAGCGAGCTGTTGGGCTTGGCCACGGTGACCACGCCGATGATCTTGCCGTTGTCACGGATCGGCGCGCCGACGTGCATCACCGAGGAATTCGCGTCGTCAGGATCGCTACGGCTGGAGCGCGCACCGTACTCGCCGCGCAGGGTCAGGTAGACGTCGTTCCAGCGCGAATAATCCTGGCCGACGGCGACGCCGCTGGAGTCGAGCACGACGATGCCTTTGGCGTCGGTAACGTAGATGCGATGGTTGACCTGATTCTTCGGCAAGCCCCAGATCGTCGCTTGCGGCTGCCGCTCGCCATAGGCGCGGAGCAGTTGCGGCCAGCGGTTCTCGCTGAGGGTGCCGGCCTTGAAATCGTCACGGAGGATTTCCGCCATCAGGTTGGCGGTATCCACCAGCGTCTCTTCGGTGGACTGACGCACGCCGGGGCGGATTTCTTCCATCACCGTGTTAAGGACGAAATAGCCGGTCAGGCCGACAAACAGCACGTACACCAGAAAGATCCGCAGGCCCAACGACATCAGCTGTGCACCGGGCTGTAGCTGTAACCGAGGCCGCGATGAGTCTGGATCGGCTCGGCCTCGGCGCGCACCAGGCGCAACTTGGCGCGCAGGCTTTTGATGTGGCTGTCGATGCTGCGCTCGTAACCGGCATCAGCGGCAACGCCCAGCGCATCAAGCAATTGCTCGCGGCTGAACACTCGTTCGGGTTGTTCGAGCAGGCATTGCAGCAGACGGAATTCATGGCGGGTCAGGCTCAGCGGCTGGCCGCGATAGCTGATCTGCACGCGTTCGGGATCGATGCGAAACAGCGTTGCGCCTGCTTCCGGGGTCGGGCGCGGCGCCATGCGCTTGAGGATGGCTTTGACCCGCGCCGCCACTTCACGCGGGCTGAACGGTTTGACGACGTAATCGTCGGCGCCGATCTCGAGGCCGACCACACGGTCGATCTCGGCATCGCGCGCGCTGAGAAACAGCACCGGCACTTCAGTGAAGCGCCGCAGCTGCTTGCAGGTTTCGAAGCCGCTGATGTCCGGCAGGCCGATATCGAGAATGATCAGGTCGGCCGGGGTCTGCCGCTGATGCTCCAGCGCCGCCGCGCCGAGGCTCAGCCACGTGGTTGTGAAGCCCTCGCCCTGCAAGGCAAAAATCAGCGTGTCGGCAATCGCCGCTTCGTCTTCGACAATCAGGATGTGCGGCATGGCGTCCGAGCCCGTGGCAGGTAATGCGCGAACGGTGCCCCAAGCCCGGGGTTACGTCAATCGGACCACTTAGCAGTCAGGCTTGTCGGCGGTGTAACGCCGCGCCGGATTGACCGCCGCGCCGAACTCGCGCAAGGCCTTGGCGCCGATCAGCAGCGGGTAGTTGAAGTGGCTGCGGTCGGTCAGGTTGACCTCCACGGTGCGCTTGACGTTACCCAGGCACAGTTCCAGATCGACCACCGGGCGCTTGGCGACATCGCTGCTGTCGCGCTCGTCATCGTCCTCGTCGGAACGGCTTTTGATCTTGCTGATGCGCGCGACCTTGTGTTCGAAAACCTTGTTGCTGGCGTCCTTGGTGGCGAGGCGGAAACGCACCCAGTCTTCGCCATCGCGGGTGAAGGTCTCGATGTCCTTGGCCGACAGCGAGGCGGTCAGCGCACCGGTGTCCATCTTGGCCTTGAGCACTTCGCCGCCGATTTCCGGCAGCGCGATGTATTCGTAGCGACCGTACAGCGTCGGTTCGGCAGCCATGACCGGCAGCGTGACGAGGGCAAACAGAGCAAGGAGGGATTTCACGTAAGGGGCTTCCTGAAAGAGTGGGCTCAGCGCCAGATTCTAGACCGCGCAAATGTGCGGAAGTTGGAGTAGCGCCAACCTCTGTGGCGAGGGAGCTTGCTCCCGCTCGGCGACGCAGTCGTCGTAAAGCCTGATTTGCGACTCTACTGGCACACCGAAGCGCATGTGCCTGGGGCTGCTTCGCAGCCCAGCGGGAGCAAGCTCCCTCGCCACAGGGTTGCGGATCAGCGCTGAAGACTAACGCTTTAAAAGTGAAACATTCGTCAGCGCCGATTTGGCCTGTCGCGCGAAGCTGCTTATCATGGCCCGCCCCTGCCACTTCATAGAGTTGCTTATGCGCCGCCTGCTCACCGGCTGTTTGGTCACCCTGCTGTTGTTGCTCAACACCCTGATTCTGATCGGGCCGTTGATGGTGTTTGCCCTGCTCAAGCTGATCGCGCCCGGGCGCTGGCGTGATTACGCGTCGTGGGCGGTGATGTGGATTGCTGAGACCTGGGCCGAGATCGATAAGCTGATCTTCCGGCTGTGCATCCCGACGCAGTGGGACATTCGCGGCGGCGACGATCTGCGCCGCGACACGTCATATCTGGTGGTCAGCAACCATCAATCCTGGGTCGACATTCCGGCGCTGATCCAGACCCTCAACCGACGCACGCCGTTCTTCAAGTTCTTCCTCAAGAAAGAGCTGATCTGGGTGCCGTTTCTCGGCCTGGCGTGGTGGGCGCTGGATTACCCGTTCATGAAGCGCTACACCAAGGCCTTTCTGGCGAAGAACCCGGAACTGGCGGGCAAGGATCTGGAAATCACCAAAGCCGCTTGCGAGCTGTTCAAGCGCCAGCCAGTGACGGTGGTGAATTATCTCGAAGGCACCCGCTACACCCTGGCGAAAAGCACCCAGCAGGACTCACCGTTCAGCCACCTGCTCAAACCCAAGGCCGGCGGTGTGGCGTTCGTGCTGGCGGCGATGGGCGAACAGCTCGACGCGATGCTCGACGTGACGGTGGTGTATCCGCAGGAGAAGATTCCGGGCTTCTGGGACCTGATCAGCGGCAACGTGCCGCGGGTGATCATCGACATCAAGACCCGCGAACTCGACCCGGGGCTGTGGCAGGGCGATTACGAGAAAGATCCGGCGTTCCGCCAGCGCGTCCAGAACTGGGTCAACCAGCTCTGGACCGAGAAGGATCAGCGCATCGTCGCGTTGCGCAACGAGCGCCGCTGACTCAACTGCCGGTGCCGGTGCCCCAGATGTTGCCGAGGCTGCTCAACAGCGAACCGCCGACGCCCTGCTGACCGAGGTATTGCAGGAGCACCGGGGCAAACTGGCCGATCATGCCGCTGTCCATGCCCAGCGCGCTGAACGCGTTGTTCAGGTCGTTGCTGTCTTTGACATTGCCCAGCGCATTTTCCAGGCCAGCGGACTTGCCGGACGAACCGAGCAACGCCCCGAGCGCCGCCAGATTGCCGCTGCCACCGGACAATTTGTCGATGCCCGGCACTTCCTTGGCCAGTTGCGAGTAGTCGGTACTGCTCAATTGATTCTTCGCCAGCCCGAGCATCGCGCTGGTGCCGCCTACGGCCTGCTCCGGCGTGACATCCAGCGCACTGAGGGCGCTGAGCAAACCGGCGGTCTCCGAGGTCGGCGCCGCAGCGGCCGCCTTGTCACCACCCTCCATCCCCGAAACCACACCGGCCACGTCGTTCAAACTGAAACCGGCAAATACCGGCCCGGCGGCCAGGGTCAGGAGCGATGCCAAGGCAAAACCGCGTGAAATCTTCATTCAGACATCCTCTTGCGCTGTAAAAACCGCCCGCAGAATGGGCAGTAAAACTGCCGGTTTGACCGGGGATCCGGTGGCATGTTCCGGGCTGCAGGTCCATTCTCAGCCACGGCTCGTCGAGAAAATGTGAAACGCGCGACCATAAAAAAACGGCGACCCTGAGGTCGCCGTTTTACGTTTCGGAAAAACCCTACGCCGCACTAAACAACTTGTGCGGGTCGATCACAAACTTCTTCGGCACACCCGCATCGAACTCGCCATAACCTTCCGGCGCCTGGTCGAGGCTGATCACTTGCACGCCCACCACTTCGGCGATATTGATGCGATCCCACATGATCGCCTGCATCAGTTGGCGGTTGTACTTCATCACTGGGGTCTGACCGGTGTGGAAGCTGTGCGACTTGGCCCAGCCCAGGCCGAAGCGAATGCTCAGGCTGCCCATTTTCGCAGCAGCGTCCACGGCGCCCGGATCTTCGGTGACGTACAGGCCCGGGATGCCGATCTTGCCGGCAACGCGCACCACGCCCATCAGTGAGTTGAGCACGGTGGCCGGAGCCTCGGCCTTGACGCCATCGTGGCCGTGGCCGCGGGCTTCGAAACCGACGCAGTCCACCGCGCAGTCGACTTCAGGTTCGCCCAGCAGTGCGGCGATCTGTTCGTGCAGCGGGGTGTCCTTGGACAGGTCGACGACTTCAAAGCCCTGGGCCTTGGCGTGGGCCAGGCGGATGGTGTTGACGTCGCCGACGATCACCACCGCCGCACCGAGCAAACGTGCAGAAGCGGCTGCGGCCAGACCGACCGGACCGGCGCCGGCGATGTAAACGCTGCTGCCCGGGCCGACGCCGGCAGTGACCGCGCCGTGGTAACCGGTCGGGAGGATGTCGGAGAGGCAGGTCAGGTCACGGATTTTCTCCATGGCCTTATCGCGGTCCGGCAGTTTCAGCAGGTTGAAGTCGGCGTACGGCACCAGCACGTATTCAGCCTGGCCGCCGGTCCAGTCGCCCATGTCGACGTAGCCGTATGCGCCGCCGGCACGGGCCGGGTTGACGGTCAGGCAGACGCCGGTATGTTGCTCTTTGCAGGAACGGCAGCGCCCGCAAGCCACGTTGAACGGAACGGAGACCAGATCGCCGATCTTCAGGTTCTCGACGTCAGAGCCCTTTTCGATCACCTCACCGGTGATCTCGTGGCCCAGCACCAGACCGGTCTGCGCCGTGGTCCGGCCGCGCACCATGTGCTGGTCGGAGCCGCAGATGTTGGTGGAAACCACTTTGAGAATGACCCCGTGCTCGATCTTGCGACCGCGCGGGTCCTGCATTTTCGGGTAGTCGATTTTCTGTACTTCGACCTTGCCAGCGCCGAGATACACCACACCACGATTGCCAGACATGCTTTCACCTCGCTGTTGTTTTTATGGAACTGCGCTGCCCCGGTTGGGCGGCGCGTTGAGTGCTCGGGTATTGCTTGTTGGTCTTGCGTTGTCAGTTATGGCCCCTTCGCGAGCAGGCTCACTCCTACATTGGAATGCGTACCCCTTGTAGGAGTGAGCCTGCTCGCGATAGCTATCTAAAGAACGACCGTACGATTGGCGTTGAGAAACACCCTCCGCTCAATGTGATACCCAACGGCCCGCGCCAGCGTCAGGCCTTCGATATCGCGCCCCTTGGCGATCAGATCCTCGGGATAATGACTGTGGTCCACCGCCTCGACGCCCTGGGCGATGATCGGCCCTTCATCGAGGTCGTTGTTGATGTAGTGCGCCGTTGCGCCAACCAGTTTCACGCCCTTGTTGTAAGCCTGGTGATAAGGCTTGGCGCCCTTGAAGCCCGGCAGCAGCGAGTGATGAATGTTGATCGCCTTGCCGTCGAGCTTGCGGCACAGCTCCGGCGACAGCACCTGCATGTAGCGGGCGAGGATCACCAGTTCGGCACCGGCCTCTTCAATCACCTGCCAGACCTGACGCTCCTGCGCCGGTTTGTCATTGGGGTCGAGAGGGAAATGGTAGTAGGGAATCTGGTGCCAGTCGGCCAGCGGTTTCAGATCCGGATGGTTGGACACCACCGCCGCCACGTCCATCGACAACTGGCCGATGCGCTGGCGGTAGAGCAAGTCATTGAGGCAGTGATCGGCCTTGGAGACCATGATCACCACTTTCGGCCGGTAGTTCGGCGCGGTCAGCTCGAAGAGCATGCCGAACGCCTGCCCTCGCTCGGCAAGGCCTGCGCGGAAAGATTGCTCGTCAAAACCGTCCGGCTGGCGGAATTCCACGCGAATGAAGAAGCGCCCGGAGAGGCGATCATCGAACGAGTGGTGCTCGGTCACATAACAGCCCTGCTCGAACAGAAAACGCGTCACCGCGTCCACCGTGCCGAGGACGCTGGGGCAGTCGGCGGTCAGGATCCATGTGTCTGGGGCGCGGCTCATGGTGCGGTAACTCCTGTTTTTTGTGCGGGGTGTCAGGGTTTTCCCCTCACCCTAGCCCTCTCCCAGAGGGAGAGGGGACTGACCGTGGTGCTCTTTCGAGCTACACCGACCTGAAATATCGCGGGTGAATATAGATCACAAAAACACCCGAGATCGGCTCCCTTTCCCCCTCGCCCCCTTGGTGGCGGTCCGACGTTTCGGGAGGGCTGGGGTGAGGGGGTAGCTCTTGATCTTTCAGGCCTGGACGCTAAGCCCGTACTCAGCCGAAGCATCCTGCAACCACAACCACCAGTAATCCGAGAAGCTGCGACGAATCAGCAATTCCCAAGTGTCTTCGGCGGTATGACGAATCATCAGCTGCGACTTGGCGAACACCGTGCCCACCGCTTTACCGACCGGGAAGTTGTTCGGGTGCACGTCGTAGCTGGTGGATTTCATCAGTACCTGACGCACGTTCGGGCCGCTCAGTTCGAGGATCTGCTGGCCGCCGCTGACGTTGACGATCGCAATGTGCAGATCGCCCAGCGCTTCGCGCAGTTTCTGCTCGGCAGCGAATTCTTCCCCGCTCGGCACGATCAGCAGCCACTCGTCCGGGCCCATCCATTGCAGGCTGGTTTCGCCTTTGACGATCACGCTCAGAGCGCCGGGCAATTCAATGCCGAGCGCCTTGTGCACACCGGCAGCGAACGCTGCATCGTGACCATCGCCACGAATGGTCAGGTGGCCGAGGAGTTTCTTTTCCCGCACGATCACCCCGGCGTTCTTGCGGCCCTTGCCGACCAGGCTGGCGAGGTCGGCATGGTGCAGCGACGACTCGGCACGGGCACCGGTGGTCGGGCGTTGTTGGTACACGTTGGCTGTGGTCATAAAGCACCTTTGCTGAATTCTGACTTGAGCCCTGTGTAGGCAGATCTACCGCTATCGCGAGCAGGCTCACTCCTACAAGGGGTACGCGATCACCTGTAGGAGTGAGCCTGCTCGCGATGAAGTCACCGCGGTGCGACTGCACTCCCCAGGAGCCGAACCATCAAATATTCTGGCGATCACCCTTCGGATCGAAGAACACCGAAGAAACGATTTCCGCCTCGATCACGCTGCCATCGGCCAGCGGTGCAAAGACCCGCTCGCCCATGCGCTTGAGACCGCCCTTGACCACACCCATGGCAAACGAATAACCGAGGGAGTTGTGTGCGTAGCTCGAGGTGACGTGGCCGACCATGGTCATCGGGATCGCCTGCTTGGTGTTGAACACCAGTTGCGCACCTTCCGGCAGCCATTTGGTCGGATCGACCGGTTTGAGGCCCACCAGCTGCTTGCGCTGATCCTTGACGCAATCTTCGCGGTTCATGCCGCGCTGGCCGATCCACGAGAACGGTTTGGTGCGACCGACACACCAGCCCATGTTCAGGTCGTCCGGGGTCATCGACCCGTCGGTGTCCTGACCGACGATGATGAAACCCTTCTCGGCCCGCAGCACGTGCATGGTTTCGGTGCCGTACGGGGTCAGGTTGTACTGCTTGCCGGCCTCGACGATTTTCTCCAGCACGCCCATCGCGTAGTCAGCCTGCACGTTGACTTCGTAAGACAGCTCACCGGTAAACGAGATACGAAACACCCGTGCCGGCACGTCGCCGACCAGACCTTCTTTCCAGGTCATGAACGGGAACGCTTCGTTGCTCAGATCAATGTCAGTCACGGCGCTGAGCAGCTTGCGGCTGTTCGGCCCGGACAAAGTCATGGTCGCCCAGTGGTCGGTGACCGAAGTGAAGTACACCTTCAGGTCCGGCCATTCGGTCTGGTGATACAGCTCCAGCCACTGCAGTACGCGCGCGGCGCCGCCGGTGGTGGTGGTCATGACGAAATGGTTGTCGGCCAGACACGCGGTCACACCGTCGTCGAAGACCATGCCGTCTTCCTTGCACATCAGACCGTAGCGAGCCTTGCCCACATCGAGCTTGGTCCAGGCGTTGGTGTACACGCGGTTGAGGAACTCGCGGGCATCCGGGCCTTGAATGTCGATCTTGCCGAGGGTCGACGCGTCGAGCAGGCCGACGCTGTCGCGCACGGCTTTGCATTCACGCTTGACCGCCGCGTGCAGGTCTTCGCCGTTTTTCGGGAAGTACCACGGACGCTTCCATTGACCGACGTCTTCGAATTCGGCGCCGTTCTTCACATGCCAGGCATGCAGCGCGGTGTAGCGCACCGGTTCGAAGATGTGCCCACAGTGCCGACCGGCCACGGCGCCGAAGGTCACCGGCGTGTAGTTCGGACGGAACATGGTGGTGCCCATCTGCGGGATGGTCACGTTCAGCGAACGGGCGGCAATGGCCAGGCCGTTGACGTTGCCGAGCTTGCCCTGATCGGTGCCGAAGCCCAGCGCGGTGTAGCGTTTGACGTGCTCTACCGACTCGAAACCTTCGCGAGTTGCCAGTTCGATGCCACCGGCGGTGACGTCGTTCTGGAAGTCGACGAATTGCTTCGGTGCACGCGCCGAGTTCTTCTCGTGCGGCACCTGGAACAGTGCCAGGGTTGGCTCTTCGAGACGGCTCAGGGCTTTCGGCAACACGCCTTCGACGGTCTGGAAACCGGCTTCGGCGGCAGCGCGCACGCCACCTTCGAAACCGTCGGCCAGCGAATCGCCGAGCGCGTAGACGCCGTTGATACCACCGACGCACACGCGTTTCTGCGGTGCTTCACCCGGTACGAAACCGAGAATGTCTTCACGCCAGACCGGTTTGCCGCCGAGGTGCGAGGCCAGGTGGACCACCGGGCTGTAACCGCCGGAACTGGCAACCAGGTCGCAGTCGAGCCATTCGCCCGGGCTGGTCACGGCGTGTGCCTTGACGTCAATCGCGGCGACGCGGGCAGCGGTCACACGCTTGCTGCCACGCACTTCGATGACGGCGCTGCCGGTGAGGATGCGAATGCCTTTGGCGCGCGCCTCTTCGACCAATGCACCGCGCGGATTGCTGCGTGCATCAGCGATGGCGACCACTTGCAGACTGGCATCGAGCCAATCCAGAGCGACGCGATAGGCGTGGTCGTTGTTAGTGCTGAGGACAAGTTTTTTGCCCGGTGCGACGCCGTAGCGACGCACGTAAGTCGACACCGCGCCGGCGAGCATGTTGCCCGGCACATCGTTGTTGCCATACACCAGCGGACGCTCGTGGGCGCCGGTCGCCAGTACGACACGCTTGGCGCGGACGCGGTGGATGCGCTGACGCACCTGACCGATCGGCGCGCGGTCGCCGAGGTGATCGGTAAGGCGTTCGTGAATGGTCAGGAAGTTGTGGTCGTGGTAACCGTTGACCGTGGCGCGCGGCAACAGCAGCACATCCGGGGTGTTCTTCAATTCAGCGATGACACTGGCAACCCACTCCATCGCCGGTTTGCCGTCGAGACTTTCGCGGGAATCGAGCAGGCTGCCGCCGAACTCTTCCTGCTCATCGGCAAGAATCACGCGAGCACCGCTGCGCGCAGCGGCCAGGGCAGCGGCGAGACCGGCCGGGCCGGCGCCGACGATCAGCACGTCGCAGTGCTGGTTCATGTAGTCGTAGGTGTCCGGATCGTTCTCGGTCGGCGAACGGCCGAGGCCGGCGGCCTTGCGGATGTATTTCTCGTAGGTCATCCAGAACGATTGCGGGTACATGAAGGTTTTGTAGTAAAAACCCGGCGGCATCAGCTTGCCGCCGACCTTGCCGAGAATGCCCATCATGTCGTTGTTGACGCTCGGCCAGCCGTTGGTGCTGGTAGCAACGAGGCCCTGATACAACGCCTGTTGCGTGGCGCGCACGTTGGGAATCTGCGTGGCTTCAGTGGCACCGATCTGCAGCACCGCGTTCGGCTCTTCGGAACCGGCGGCGAAGATGCCGCGAGGACGCGAATACTTGAAGCTGCGGCCGATGATGTCGACGCCGTTGGCGATCAGGGCAGCGGCCAGCGAGTCGCCTTCATAGCCTTTGTAGGTCTGGCCGTTGAAGGTGAAGCTCAGCACTTTGTTGCGGTCGATCCGTCCACCATTGGACAGGCGATTGGTCTGGCTCATACCTTCTCTCCCAGCGCCGTCGTGGCTGTTTTCGCAGTGCCAGCCTTGTCGGTGAATTGCGGCTTCTCGCCGATCTTGTAGCTCTCGAGAATCTCGTAGGTCACGGTATCGCGAGTGACGTTGAAGTACTGGCGGCAACCGGCAACGTGGTCCCACAGCTCATGGTGCAGACCACGCGGGTTATCACGGAAGAACATGTAGTCGCCCCACTCTTCATCGGTGCAGGCGTTCGGATCCAGCGGCCGCGGGATGTGGGCCTGGCCGGATGCGTGGAATTCCTCTTCGGAGCGCAGTTCGCCGCAGTGAGGACAGAAGATGTGCAACATAGGGATTTCTCCTGTTAGTGGGCGACGGCAGCAGCGCCGTGTTCGTCGATGAGCGCGCCGTTGTGGAAACGGTCGATGGAAAACGGTGCGGCCAGCGGGTGCATTTCCCCCTTGGCCAGACTCGCGGCAAACACGTTGCCCGAACCCGGTGTGGCCTTGAAGCCACCGGTGCCCCAACCGCAGTTGAAGAACATGTTCGGCACCGGCGTTTTCGAGATGATCGGGCAGGCGTCCGGGGTGGTGTCGACGATGCCGCCCCACTGGCGGTTCATGCGTACCCGGGACAACACCGGGAACATCTCGACGATGGCCTGAATGGTGTGTTCGATCACTGGATACGAACCACGCTGGCCGTAACCGTTGTAGCCGTCGATACCGGCGCCGATCACCAGGTCGCCCTTGTCGGACTGGCTGATGTAACCGTGCACGGCGTTGGACATGATCACGCTGTCGATAATCGGCTTGATCGGCTCGGACACCAGCGCTTGCAGCGGGTGGGATTCGATCGGCAGGCGGAAACCGGCAAGCTTGGCCATGTGCCCGGAGTTACCGGCAGTGACCACACCGACGCGCTTGGCGCCAATGAAACCCTTGTTGGTTTCAACGCCGATGCACACGCCGTTTTCCTTGCGGAAACCGATCACTTCGGTCTGCTGGATCAGGTCCACACCGAGGGCATCGGCGGCACGCGCGAAGCCCCAGGCCACGGCATCGTGACGGGCGACGCCGCCGCGACGTTGCACGGTCGCGCCCATGATCGGGTAGCGGGTGTTCTTCGAGCAGTCCAGGTACGGAATCTCGTCAGCCACTTGCTTGGCGTCGAGCAGTTCGCCGTCGACGCCGTTGAGGCGGTTGGCGCTGATCCGACGTTCCGAATCACGGATGTCCTGCAGGGTGTGGCACAGGTTGTAGACGCCGCGCTGGGAGAACATCACGTTGTAGTTGAGATCCTGCGACAGGCCTTCCCACAATTTCATCGCATGTTCATAGAGGTGCGCCGACTCGTCCCACAGGTAGTTGGAACGCACGATGGTGGTGTTGCGCGCGGTGTTACCACCGCCCAGCCAGCCCTTCTCGACCACGGCGACATTGGTGATGCCGTGCTCCTTGGCCAGGTAGTAGGCCGTCGCCAGGCCGTGCCCGCCGCCGCCGACGATGACCACGTCATAGACTTTTTTCGGCGTGGGCGTGCGCCACATGCGCTGCCAGTTTTCGTGGTGGCTGAGCGAGTGTTTGAACAGGCCGAAGCCGGAATAGCGTTGCATAGTCATTACTCCAGAACCGACTCAGCGATAAACCGGGAAGTCTGCGCACAGGGCCGAGACCTGCTGGGCGACATTGGCCTCGACATCGGCGTCGCCGAGGTTGTCGAGGATGTCGCAGATCCAGCCGGCGAGGGTTTCGCACTGGCTGACCTTGAAGCCGCGAGTGGTCACCGCCGGAGTGCCGATGCGCAGGCCCGAGGTGACGAACGGCGACTGCGGGTCGTTCGGCACGGCATTCTTGTTGACGGTGATGTGCGCGCGGCCCAGTGCAGCGTCGGCGTCTTTGCCGGTCAGGCCCTGACGGATCAGGCTGACCAGGAACAGATGGTTGTCGGTGCCGCCGGAGACCACATCGTAGCCGCGCTTGATGAACACGCTGGCCATCGCCTGCGCGTTGTCGATCACTTGCTGCTGATACGCCTTGAAGCCAGGCTCCAGCGCTTCCTTGAAGCACACCGCTTTACCGGCGATGACGTGCATCAGCGGGCCGCCCTGGGCGCCGGGGAATACCGCGGCGTTGAGCTTCTTCTCGATCTCTTCGTTGGACTTGGCCAGGATCAGCCCGCCACGCGGACCGCGCAGGGTCTTGTGGGTGGTGGTGGTGACCACATCGGCGTACGGCAGCGGATTCGGGTACAGACCGGCGGCAACCAGACCGGCCACGTGGGCCATGTCGACGAACAGCAGCGCACCGACCTTGTCGGCGATCTGGCGGAAGCGCGGGAAGTCCAGTGTCTTCGAGTAAGCCGAGAAACCGGCAACGATCATTTTCGGTTTGCACTCGACGGCCAGACGCTCGACTTCGTCGTAGTCGATCAGCCCGGTGTCGGTGTTGATGCCGTACTGCACGGCGTTATAGAGCTTGCCCGAGGACGACACTTTCGCGCCGTGGGTCAGGTGACCACCGTGAGCCAGGCTCATGCCGAGGATGGTGTCGCCTGGCTGGATCAGCGCCAGGTACACGGCGCTGTTGGCCGAGGAGCCGGAGTGCGGCTGGACGTTGGCGTAATCGGCGCCGAACAATTGCTTGGCGCGCTCGATGGCCAGTGCCTCGACTTTATCGACGTGCTCGCAGCCACCGTAGTAGCGCTTGCCCGGATAGCCTTCGGCGTATTTGTTGGTCAGGCCGCTGCCTTGCGCTTCCATCACGCGCTTGCTGGTGTAGTTCTCCGACGCGATCAGCTCGATGTGATCTTCCTGACGTTGCTCCTCGGCATTCATCGCCGCCAGCAGTGCATCGTCGTAACCCTGGATCTGGTCTTGCTTGCTGAACATCGCGTCTCTCCCAGCGGCATCTGTGCGCCATTCGTCTCGGTAAGGCACCGGCAGTGATGGCAGTGCCCTTTGATGCGATGGTATGACCGGCGCAGACAGCTCAAATGCCTGCGGACGCCACGCAAAGGTGCGTTTACGACATGGCTGGAAATGACTGCAGAATGCGTTCCCCTGTAGGAGCTGCCGAACGCTGCGATCTTTTGACTTTGACTTTGAAGATCAAAAGATCGCAGCCTTCGGCAGCTCCTACAGGGGTTATGCGATCAACTGGCGGGCGGCGAGGAGCAAGAGAAAATGCGCGGGATAGAGTGTGTAAGCCCAGCGCCGCATCGGTGGTGGCCGGACATGTCGCCCATGTCGCAACAGGAACATTCCAAGCATCGGCGCAAACAGACACGTCGCCAGACCGAGCATCGCCACGCTGTTGCCGAACCGCGCCGATTCGAGCAGCACTTGCCATTGGTTCGCAGCCAGACAAACCAGCCCGGGCAACAGACTGAGATACCACGGCCGGCGAAAGACCAGCAGCATCGCCAACGGCAGCAGCACGCCGAAGAAACCGAACATCAGTCGTTCTGAAAAAACCATTGCGACCACCAGCGCGGCCAGTGCGAGCAATCGCGACACTGACGCAGAGTCCTGCCAAGCGCGCGCCACCAGCAGGCCCAGTGCCAGCGTCGGCATCACGTTCAAGGTGTCAGGTTCGGGTATGTACAAGCGATAAGGAATTTCGCTGACGGCGCTGAACAGCAAGAGCCAGCCCAGATAGCGCCACTCCATCCTCCGCGAACCGTCGCGTGCCAGGTTCGCCGCCATCGCCAGGCAAAACCACGGAAATGCCAGGCGCCCGGGCACATACAGCCAGTCGACGGAGAAGCCGACATATCGCAGGTGATCGAGCAACATGCTCAGCAGCGCCAGCCACTTGAGCAGATCCAGGGCACCGTCGCGTTGGCTCAGGTGCATAATCGGCCCATAAACTGGTAATTTTCTGCACCCGACATCACATGTGCTCCCCGGAAGATCTTCGGTAAAGTGCGCATCCTCATTGACCACGAGCCTTCACAAGAGTCTCGATTACGGAAGCCGGCCATGACCGACAAGAGCCAACAATTCGCCAGCGACAACTATTCCGGTATCTGCCCTGAAGCCTGGGCCGCCATGGAGCAGGCCAACCACGGCCACCAGCGCGCTTACGGCGACGATGAATGGACCGCGCGCGCGGCCGATCATTTCCGCAAACTGTTCGAAACCGACTGCGAAGTGTTCTTCGCCTTCAACGGCACCGCCGCCAACTCGCTGGCCCTGTCGTCGCTGTGCCAGAGTTACCACAGCGTGATCTGCTCGGAAACCGCCCACGTTGAAACCGACGAATGCGGCGCTCCGGAATTCTTTTCCAACGGCTCGAAGCTGCTGATCGCCGGCACTGAAAACGGCAAGATCACCCCGCAATCGATCCGCGAAGTGGCGCTCAAGCGCCAGGACATCCACTACCCGAAACCGCGCGTGGTAACCCTGACCCAGGCCACCGAAGTCGGCAGCGTCTACACCCCGGAAGAAGTCCGCGCGATCAGCGTCACCTGCAAGGAGCTCGGCCTGCACCTGCACATGGACGGCGCACGCTTCTCCAACGCCTGCGCGTTCCTCGGCTGCTCGCCTGCCGACCTGACCTGGAAGGCCGGCGTCGACGTGCTGTGTTTCGGCGGCACCAAGAATGGCATGGCAGTCGGTGAAGCGATCCTGTTCTTCAACCACAAACTCGCCGAAGACTTCGACTACCGTTGCAAGCAGGCCGGGCAACTGGCATCGAAAATGCGCTTCCTGTCGGCACCGTGGGTCGGCATTCTGGAAAACGACGCATGGCTCAAATACGCCCGCCACGCCAACCACTGCGCGCAACTGCTGGCAGAGCTGGTCAGCGACATTCCCGGCGTCGAGCTGATGTTCCCGGTGCAGGCCAACGGCGTATTCCTGCAACTGTCCGAGCCGGCAATCGCCGCCCTGACCGCGAAGAACTGGCGCTTCTACACCTTCATCGGCAAAGGCGGCGCACGCTTCATGTGCTCGTGGGACACCGAAGAGGAGCGCGTGCGCGAACTGGCGCGCGATATTCGCGAGGTGATGTCGGCCTGATCCCAAACCGGCGGATTGATCGCAAAAGCGATGCCCCTCACCCTAGCCCTCTCCCGAGGGAGAGGGGACTGATTGGGGGATGCTCAAGGATTACGCCGACCTGAACGTGAAGTGTTGAATCCATAATCGACTCGGTGTCTCAGGTCGATGCAAAGCGACAGACACCTCGGTCAGCTCCCTCTCCTTGGAGAGAGGGGACTGATTGGGGGATGCTCAAGGATTATGCCGACCTGAACGTGAAGTGTTGAATCCATAATCGACTCGGTGTCTCAGGCCGATGCAAAGCGACAGACACCTCGGTCAGCTCCCTCTCTTTGGAGAGAGGGGACTGATTGGGGGATGCTCAAGGATTATGCCGACCTGAACGTGAAGTGTTGAATCCATAATCGACTCGGTGTCTCAGGTCGATGCAAAGCGACAGACACCTCGGTCAGCTCCCCATCCTTGGAGAGAGGTGACTGATTGGGGGATGCTCTAGGATTATGCCGACCTGAACGTGAAGTGTTGAATCCATAATCGACTCGGTGTCTCAGGTCGATGCAAAGCGACAGACACCTCGGTCAGCTCCCTCTCCTTGGGGAGAGGGCTGGGGTGAGGGGCGAGCCGGACGCAGCCCCTTCGCCTCACTCAGAACTCGATCCGCACGTCGCCTTTGGGCACGCTGCAGCACGACAGGATGAACCCCTCGGCCTCATCCTCCTCGGTAATCCCGCCGTTGTGCTCCATCTCCACTTCGCCGCCCAGCTTCATCACTTTGCACGTGCCGCAAATGCCCATGCCGCAGGCTTTCGGGATCATCAGACCGAGCTTGGCGGCTGCTGCGTGCACGGTTTCGCCCGGGCCGACGCGGATGCTTTTGCCGGACGCGATGAATTCGACCTGATGCAGATCCGCCGCGTCGACTTGCGGTGCATCGGCGGCTTGTTCGGCTTGCTCCACTGCGTCGGCACGCGCTTCCGGTGGCGTGGCGCCGAAGGATTCTTCGTGGTAGCGCGACATGTCGTAGCCAGCCGCTTCCAGCAGGCGTTTGACTGCGGTCATGTACGGCGTCGGGCCGCAGCAGAACACTTCGCGCTCGAGGAAGTCCGGAACCATCAGTTCGAGCATCTTGTGATTCAGATAACCGCGATAACCGGCCCAGGGCTCACCGAGGCCATGCTTTTCACAGATCAGGTGCAGGCTGAAGTTGTCGATCCGCGACGCCATGTGCTCGAGTTCGCGGTGATAAATGATGTCTTTCGGCGAGCGTGCGCTGTGCACGAAGGTCATGTCGACGTTGGCGTTGGTGTCGTAGAACCAGCGCGCCATCGACATGCACGGGGTGATACCGACGCCGCCGCTCAGATACAGGACTTTCGGACTCGGGAAGTCGATGGCGTTGAACAGCCCGACCGGGCCGTGCACTGCCAGCTCCTGACCTTCATGCAGGGTGTCGTGCAACCAGTTCGAGACCTTGCCGCCCGGCACGCGCTTGATCGTCACCGAAAAGCTGTACGGCACCGACGGCGAGCTGGAAATCGTGTACGAGCGCATGATCGGCTGGCCTTCGATTTCGAGCTCGAGGGTGACGAACTGCCCCGGTTTGAAGAAGAACAGGATCGGCTGGTCGGCCATGAAGCAGAACGTGCGCACATCCCAGGTTTCCTGGATGACTTTGACGCAACGGACAATGTGTCGGCCATTGGCCCAGGTCTGGGTGGTGACCGGATTCAGGAAGCTGTTGGACATGCTGTTCTCCACGGCCGACTGTCGGCCTCATGTCGGCGATTCTGCGTATAGCGCAGAGCGCGCGTTTACCTATCCGCGACATTGACATACTTATCGCGACCAGCCCTTGAACACCGGGGCTTGCGCGTCGGGAACAGATTGCACCATGTCGCGCATGGATAAGGTTCCGCCCAGCGCCGGCCCCACACTCGCCCCAACACAAGACGACTTCTTTACACCTTGCGTAGCAACCGTTTTTGCAGCACACCTGATCAGCCACTTTCGCCGGCCACGCAGAGGGCCATGAGGATTACATCGATGGACGTCACCGCAAAAATCAGCCTGGGCGATCCGCTGGAACCCGCACGCAAGGCCACCGCGCAAATGCTCCAGGAGCGCGAGCGCACCTTTTCCCTGCCGCAACCGTTCTACAGCGACGAGCGGCTGTTCGATATCGACATGCAGGAGATCTTCCAGAAGGAATGGTTGATCGCCGGCATGACCTGCGAGATCCCGGCCAAAGGCAATTACCTGACCCTGCAGATCGGCAAGAACCCGATCATTGTCATTCGTGGCGCCGAGGGTGTGGTGCATGCGTTCCACAACGTCTGCCGCCACCGTGGCTCGCGCCTGTGCACCAGTGAAAAAGGCAAGGTCGCCAAGCTGGTCTGCCACTACCACCAGTGGACCTACGAGCTGGACGGTCGCCTGCTGTTCGCCGGCACCGAGATGGGCGCCGACTTCGACATGAAGCAGTACGGCCTGAAGCCGGTGAACGTGAAAACCGCTGGCGGCTACATCTTCATCAGCCTGGCGGAAAACCCGCCGGCCATCGATGACTTCCTGTCGACGCTCAACCATTACATGGAACCGTACGACATGGAGAACACCAAGGTGGCGATCACCACCACCTTGATGGAGAAGGCCAACTGGAAACTGGTGCTGGAAAACAACCGCGAGTGCTACCACTGCAACGCGTCGCACCCGGAACTGTTGAAAACCCTGCTGGAATGGGACGACGTCACCGACCCGCGCGCCGATCAGGCGTTCAAGGACCACGTTGCCGCGTCCGCCGCTGCCTGGGAAGCGGAAAAGATCCCTTACGCCCACGCCAGTTTCGGCCTGCGCAACCGCATCGTGCGCATGCCGCTGCTCAAGGGCACCGTGTCGATGACCCTCGACGGCAAACAGGGCTGCGCGAAGTTGATGGGCCGGATCAAGAACCCGGATCTGGGCTCGATGCGCATCCTGCACCTGCCGCACTCGTGGAACCACTGCATGGGCGATCACATCATCGTCTTCACCGTGTGGCCGATCAGCGCCCAGGAAACCATGGTCACCACCAAATGGCTGGTGCACAAGGATGCGGTGGAAGGTGTCGATTACGACGTCGAGCGCATGCGCCAGGTGTGGGACGCGACCAACGATCAGGACCGGCGTCTGGCTGAGGAAAACCAGCGCGGGATCAACTCCACCGCTTACCAGCCGGGGCCTTACTCCAAGACTTATGAGTTTGGCGTGGTCAACTTCGTCGACTGGTACAGCGAGCGGATGCTGAACAACCTCGGCGCTGAGCCTGCACCGTACCTCAAAGGCGTCCCGGTCCAGGGCTGATCAAGATCAAAAGATCGCAGCCTTCGGCAGCTCCTACAGGTGGAATGCATTCCAACTGTAGGAGTGAGCCTGCTCGCGATGGCGCCCTGACATTCACCCAATTATTTGGATGACCACCTCACACTGCCATCCTCCCCAATAAACTCCTCGAAAATCTCCTCCCCCACCAACCTGATTTTCGCGTACCCATTCAACACCCGCAGCGGATACGCCGGGTCGTTGGCGTCCTGAGTCTCCGACCACAACACCCGCGAATGCCCGTTCAGCTCACTGGAATTGCCATAGGGAATCGCCCCGTGCCCGGCACAGCGCGCATGCAGACCGCCCAGCTGCGCATAGACGATGCCGTTGTGCAGATGCCCCCAATACCAATAATCCGGCTCGCGCCCCAGCGCATCGCACACCGGTTGATACAGCGCCGTCTTGTGGTGCCCGGAAATATCGAAGCCCTGATGATGACTGAGCACCATGAGTTTTTTGCGTTTCGGCAGGCCTTTCATCCACTGGATCTGCGGCTCGTTCAAGGTGCCGTCCATGTACAGATTCATCGCATCAGACGCATAGGCAGAATCCAGCCCGACCACCAGCCAGTCATCATTGATCAGGGCAAAATAACTGGTGCCCTGTTGCCCGGGAAATTGCCTGGCCAGTTCCTTGAAGTAGCCATGGGCGCCGCTGTACATCTCGTGGTTGGAGTTGAGGGTGAACGAGCCGTGTGAGCCCATCGGCCAACCCGCCATGTCGACGTCTTCCTGGGAATGACTGCCGGCGTAATACACATCGCCCAAATGAATGGTGAAATCGGCCTGGGCCAGTTGCATCTGGTTGGCCACCGACACCGCCGGCGCATGGCTGTCGAACGGTCCGGTGCCCCAGTCGCCGGCAATCGCCAGGGTCACGTCGCGATCCATCTGCACCACCGCCGGGTCAGTGCCGAACGTTGCGTGATGGCGCAGGTTTTCGATCCACTTCAGCAGCGCCTCGCTCCACAGCAGATCGAGCAGTTCCCACTTGCGACACCCGAGCAGGCTGCCGTCCTTGAGCACCCGGGTCGCCAGTTGATCGGTGGACTGCGGCAACGGCGTGGCATTGCCGATGCGCAGGATCGACAGACCATGGGCCAACTCCCACGGCACCGCCGGTTCGTCAGTCGGCAATTCGCCGTTTTTCAGCACGTAATGCGCCTGATCGTGGCCGCGCTGCAACAGCTTGATGATTGCCTGAAATTCCTGCGGCTCCAGCTCGCTGATGAGCTTCATCCAGGCCATTTCCATGCGCGTGAACAAGCCGTGAATACGCAATTTGACCTTGTCATATTCGTGTTCCAGATGACTGACCAGTGACATGGCGTAATCCTCTCTCCGTAGGGGTTCACAGGGTTTTCATGAATTCGATCAATGCGCGTTTGTCGTCGTCCGACAAGGTCGTGCCGTACAGGTGACCGCTGTTGTGGTTGCCCTCCAGGCGCGTGTCGTATTTGAAGTCCGCCGAGGCTTTGGCCTGGGCGCCGCTGGTGACGAAACCGACGTTGACCGGGTCGTAGATGTCCGAACCGGTGATGAACACCTGCGGACGTTTTTCCGGCGGTTGCAGCAAGTCCCACAACGTCGGTACCGAACCGTTGTGCAGGTAGGGCGCACGCAACCAGATGCCGTCGGTGGGCGTGTTGCTGTAGCTCTGGGTCTTGCGATACGCGCCGAAATCGAACGGCGGCTTCTTGAAGGTGTGGAATGCCGTCACCAGACCGGTGGTGAACGAGTCGAGCCGGTGCGGATCGGTGCCGAGCTGGTCGATATCGGTGGTGACCTGGCCGGTATCGGCACGACCAAAATCATGACAAGCCGCGCAGTTGGCCTCCCAGATCGGCTTGCCCTGGGCAACCCTGGCCTGATCCAGCGCCCACGGCCACGCCGGTGCCTTGTGCCCGAGCAGCCAGTTGGTCACGCGGTTGAAGCTGGGCGGCAGCACCGATTCCGGCGTCGCACCCACGGCCATCGCCGCGGCGTAATTGCGTTCGTGGATCTTGTTGTTATTGCCGTCCCAGTGCAGGTACATCGATTCCCTGGGTTTCTGGTTCCACACTTGTGGCAGGTCGACGGTGCCGATGGTCGAGTCATCCGGGAAGCCGAACACCACCATTTTCGTCGGATTGAAGGTGTCGGTGCGGCCTGGGCCCTGTTGCGGACGCAGCTTCTGCCAGGCGTAGGCCTGCTTCTGCTTGAGCAAGGCGCTTTTGGCCATCGGCATGATCAAGTAGCGGTTGTAGAGTTGCTCGAAGAAACCCAGCTGGAATTTTCCGTTGATCGCCGCCATCACCGCGTCGGTGGTGAATTTCGGATCACTGGCGCAATCGTAGGCAAACCACTGGAAGGCTTGCAGTTGCAGAGTGTTGGCCGGCGCGCTCGGCACGTTGACGGCGACGTCGCTGGCATTGGCGCGGTAGGAACCGGTGTGGCACAGCGCACAGTTCGGCTCGACGGTCGGGTAGCCGATCTGCCGCTTGGCCATGCCGATCGGCAGATCCTTGCCGTTTTCGAACAGGAAGCCGAACACCTCCCAGCCACCGGGTCTGGGCATTTTCTCCGGGCACATCTGCGGCAGCACGGCGAACAGGTAATAGGGGATGCGCGCTTCGATGCCCAGACCAATAGCGGCATATTTGTAGTGGTCTTCGTCCGACGCGTATTGCTGCTCAGGCACGACGCGGAGCATCTGATACCAGGTTTCATAACCAATGAAGCCCAGCACCGCGACCACGATCAGCGTGCCGACCTTGAAGGCGTGACTCTGCCATCGCCGCCGCCACGCCGCGCGCCATTCGCGACAGCCATCGCACAGCAGCGCCCATGGTCGGTTCGCCGGCGTGGTGCCGAGGTAGAGCAAAATGCCGAGGATCAGAAAGAAACTCAGATCGCCCATCAACATCGGCACGAACAGCGAGCCCTGGGTGCTGGTGTTGATCAGGTAAATCCAGAAGATCACGGCGATCAACCGCGTCAGCACGCACAGCCAGGAATGCACCACGTAGCGGGGCGCGTTGAAGCCCGACGGCATGTAGAACACGCTGATGCCGACCAGCAGCATCCCGGCGTTTTCCAGCCACGGGTCAGAGAGTTGCGGCGGCAGTCCGACCACCGATGTCAGCAAGCCCGGCGCGAACAGCGCGGGGATGGCGAACACCATGTTCATCGCAATGCCGATCCAGATGAAGCGTTGAAACCAGCGGATGTAGCTGTCCATGTCATCCATTTCCTTGTGCAGACCCTAGAAAGAAATACACAGCCTGATCGGCCACTGTGGCGAGGGAGCTTGCTCCCGCTGGGCTGCGAAGCGGCCCCAAAACCTGAGAGCGCGGTTTTCCTGAAACACCGCATCTGCCGGGTTTACGACTGCTGCGCAGCCGAGCGGGAGCAAGCTCCCTCGCCACGAGCGACTTCATCAGCCGAGGGCCGTTTTCTCCAGGTGCTCAAGGATGATCGGGTAGACATCGACCACCGCGTTCTTGCCGAACATGCAGTCGATATGGCCGTAGCCCGGCACCACCTGCCGGCTGTAGCGCTCCGGCCCGTTGACTTCGCACACTCGCTGGTAGGTCTTGAGCGTACTTTCCGGCAGATAACACTGGTTGTCGGCGCCGCTGATAAAGCAGATCGGCATGGTCAGCCGATCGAAGTGCGGCATGTACACATCGTTGCCTTTGAAATCCACCAGATGTCCTTTGCGCACGATCAGCGCCAGATGTTCGAAGGTCTCGATGTTCGATTCGCCGAACAATTCGTGCAGGTTGTCGTGCAGGGTTTCGTTGAGGGTGTCGTGGCGATACAACGACGCGTACATGAAGGTGATGCGGTGACACACCGGGTTGGTGCAGTAACCCTGCGCCTCGATCCGCGCGTAGCCGTTGAGGGCCTTGTCGTAGAGTTTGTTGAACCAGTTTTCCTTGCTGTCGGCGTAAGCGGTCATCGACTTGATACCGATCGCATCGAGCATCCCCGGCAGGTGCAATCCGGCTTTCAAACCCGTCGCGGTGGCGACCACGGTGTCTGCGGCAATTTGTGAGCAGACCACCGAACGCACCCCCTGCAAACCGGCGAGCAGCGACATGAAGAAGGTCGTTGCGCCGTAGCAATGCACCACGCATTGCACATCACGGGCGTGGGTTTGCTGCTGTATCTGCGCGATGGCCGCCTTGAAGTCGTATCGGGCGATCTGATCGCCGTTCCACTCCTTCTTGCTCGCCGGCAGCAAAATGCTCACGCGAAAATCCAGCAACCACACGTCGTAATCGTGCTTGCACAGGTATTCCAGCAGATTGGTCTGGATGGTATCGGTGGAAAAGATATTCGACCCCACACCCAAGCCATGCACCAGCATCACCGGTCCCTTGCTCCCGGCCTGGTACCGAGTCAGACGCAGTTCGACGCCATCCTCGGTGGGGAAGAAATGCACTGCCGGGACGGGGGCATCCAATGGTCGTTTCAGCCGTGGCGGCGCGTCGGGGTTGAAGTAGATATCGCCGGCAAACACCCCGCCGTAACTTTCCCAGAGAATCCCGGCGAAGAACTTGCCGAACCGTGCCAGGCCTTCGATGCGCTCGCGCTCATTGCGTGCATTGAGCACTTTCATGGTGGTCATCTGCTTGGCGAAATCGGTCGGGTGAATGTGCATCACTCCCGAGCCGATCACTTCGCCCGACTTGTCCGGCCCGCGATACAGCGTCACGTACAGGGTGCTGGTGTCGTGCCAGATATTCAGCACGCCGTTATCTTCCGGTACGGTTTTGAAGGCGCTGAAGAAATAGTCGTTGCCGTCCTCGGCGGTCAGTTTCATGTCGTACTTCATGTGACGCGTATCGACCTGTTGCTCGAATTGCTCGAACAGGTTGAACACGCCGTTGCTGGCGGTCAGCGGTTGCGGTGACAGTGCCGGGGCATTCACCGTGCCGACGATGGTCGCCGCGTGTTCCGGCTCCCTGATCATCCGGTTCATGTCGCTGGCGGTGATCGTCAGGGTGAAGTCGATCGGCGAGTTGTCCGCCTCTCCGCGCTTGGCCGCTGCTTCATAAACTTTCAGGTCGGTGCTCTGCGCCGCCGTGAAGGCCCGGGAGAAATAGCCCTTCATGGTTTCCGTAAACTGCACGCCGAGGGTGGGCGGCGCCACCGGTTTGCGCGGCGCAGAAGGCAATGTGTAGTCGATCTGCCAGCCACGGTCGGCGGCGAGCAGGCCCATGTTGCGCTCACTCACCGCAGAGATGGTCAGCAGCGGATTGACCGCCAGCGAGGTCGGAATCACCGCGCCATCGGTGACGTAGAGATTGGCGTAAACATCAGTGCCGCTGGCACCGCTGAACACCTGGCCCTTGTGATTGACCACGCCTTGCGCCGCGTCTTCACCCATCACGCAACCGCCCAGCGGGTGTACCGAAACGATGCTGTGCTTGAGCAGTTTGGTCCAGATCGGGTTCTCCACCCAGACCCCGCCCAATGCCTTGGTGCTCTGGTGCAAACGCTCGTTGCCGAGTTTGAAATTCTCCTGCTCGCCAACACCTGGCCAATCGATGCGCAACTGATCCTTGCTGTCGAGGACCATCCGCCCCTGCCCGCTGTCATGGCTCATGATCAGGTAGGTCTGCATGTTGTGCAGTGCGCCGTAATAAGGGCCGCGCAGGAAGCTTTCGGCTTCACGTTCCTTGTACTTCAACTTGCCACTGAAGCTCTCGTCAGTGGCCACGCCGATCATCTCGGCAAACCCGGCCATCGCCGGCACCATCGGCCGCCCGAGGGCGCCAGGAATCGAGCCTTCCTCGATGACCATGCGGCTGCGCCAGTCGCCTTCGGTGCGCATGTCGATGACCGAGGTGATGCACGGGCCGACCGGATGCAGTTCCTTGGCCGGGTGCGCACCGAAACCGATGCCGTTGATGGTCTGCTCACAGTTGTGGCCGAAGCCGAGGATGTCGCCGTTGCCGCTCATGTTCTCGCCGAGTTGGCCGGACATCACCACGCCTTTGTCCCGGGAACGCAGGAGGATTTCGGTTGAACCGAGCGTGCCGGCAGAGACCACAACGATGTCGGCCTTCACGAACAGGGTCGGTGCACTGAACATCTCGCGACCACTGTCCAGGTACTGGAAATGCACGATCCAGCCGTCGCCATCACGCTCCAGATGCCGCACTTCGGCCTGACAGAAAATCTCCGCGCCGTGATTCCAGGCGTCCGGCAGATAGTTCATCAGCGTGGTGTTCTTGGCTTTGTTGTTACAGCCCGAAACGCAGTCGCCGCACTGGTTGCACGGCAGTTGCTCGACGCCGACATGGTTGAGGTTGTTCGGCAGCTTGTCGAAAGTCACGTTGATCGGCGGCTTGTAGAAATGCGCGCCCTGCTGGAGGTAGTCGGCGGACTTCCTGTTGGCGTCGAGTTTCGGCAGGTTCGGTGCAGTGCTTGGGTAAGGGTTGGGCTTGAGCATCTCCCGGGCGCGGGCGTAACCGTCCTTGAGCAACGTATCACGGTGTTCCCGCACCGCTTGCGGCCAGCGCGGATCGTCGAATACGCCGGGCTCCGGCTCAAGGGCAACATTGGCATTGATCAGCGACGTGCCGCCGAGGCCGCAACCGACCACGACGTTTTGCTGGGCGTTCACGTGCAAATCGAACAACCCGGTACGCGAACCGATATGCCCGTCCGGGTCATGCACCTGCAGTTCCTCGGTGGCGGCGATCATGGTGTTGGGGTATTCGCCGGGCTGGATTTCCCGACCGCGTTCGAGCAGGCACACACGCTTGCCGGCACGGGACAGGCGCGAGGCAGCAATACCGCCGCCGTAGCCTGAACCAATGACAATCACATCGTAGTGTTCCTTGATCTCGCTGAGAGGCGTTGCGATCCGTGTCATGAAGTGATTCCTCTAATCAGGCAGATGGGGCAACTCTGCGGTTGCCTGCAATCAATGGGCGAACGGGTACCTGGCCACCGGAGAAATTCCGGCGACAGCACAGCGGTCTGGCGGGTCTGGCGGATGTGGCGCGCTACAGGCGAGCGTGCTGATTGGCAGCGCGTCGGAGCGTGCGCTTGCGTGGCGAGGGCGGGGGGCGGTGCGGCTGGCTATCCATCATGCGTTCTCCCAGAACCTGATGTGGATAAATGACGGCTGTCCTTGTGCCATTGCAGTGAAGACAGCACAGGAATCGAAGTCAAGGCAACTTCTTAGAACTGTATGAAATGTAATCAATTGCCATTTGGACTAAGCCGGCCGGGGCTTGCAAGGCTTGGCGAACAAGTTATCCACATAGCCACCCACAGCAAATGGGGGTAACTGTGGATGAGCCAAAAATTATCGTGCTGATTTACAAAGAAAAATCGTGACTTATTCAGAATCATGGTTTCTGGAAACGATTGATCGTTTTTTGATCATGCCGCTGTAAACCTCGGCTATCAAGGCCTGTAGCGGGTAGCGAACACGTTATCCACAGATGCACCAACAGAGAACGGGGGTAACTTCAGTCTACCTGTGGAAAAACAGAGGTGACTGGGGAAAAGCCTTTGGCAGGCGAAGCCTTAGCGGTCTGAAAGCCTCACTTGATCAATAATTGATCATATCTCTGTAAGCCCCGTTACACATGGCCTACAGCGGATAGCGAACATCTTATCCACAGAAGCGCCAACAGAGATTGGGGGCAACTTGCTGAGTTATCCTGGCGAAAAAGCCCTGAAAATCCGTGACTTAGACTGGTTGTTTTTTGATCGCAGGGCTGCAGGGCTTGATCGGCGTGGGGTGTGGGGATGGGCGAACACGTTATCCACAGATCGACCAACAGGGAATGTGGGTAAAACGCTACCCTCACCCCAGCCCTCTCCCGAGGGAGAGGGAGCCGACCCAGGTGTATCGGAAAAACGCAGCGACCTGCGACCTATGCGGTGACCTTAGTTAGATCAAACCTGAGTTCGCGGAGATCTTTCAGGTCGATGTAACGCTTGAGCACGCCACCGTAGGTCCCCTCTCCCTCCGGGAGAGGGCTAGGGTGAGGGGCTTTTCAGCGGACGACGCCCTCTTCAATCAGCAGCTTGAGGATCGCTTCGGCGCCGGCCTGGGCAGTCACACCCTTGAGCACCTGCCCACCGCCACCACTGGCTTTGGCCGTCGCCGCTTTCATCCGGTCGGCGCCGCTTTTGGCCTTGATCACCTTCAAACGCTTGGGCCGTGGCTTGGCCGACTGCAACGTGGCGACGGCCATCAACGCGTCCTCCACCACTTCAACTTCATCTGCTGCCAATTCGCCCCGCCGTGCCGGGCCATATGCACTCTGCCGAGGCTTCGGCGCGGCGTTATCCACAGTGGCCAGAAACGGCAATTTGACCTTCAGGCGCCGCCGCTGCCCACGCGGCAAGGCTTGCAGGACCAGCGCCGAACCGTCATTGATCGACTCGACCTGCGCCAGGCCGACCACCAGTGGCCAGCCCAGACCTTCCGCCAGCAGGAACGGCAACATCCCCGAGCCTTCACCGGTTTCCGCCTGACTGCCGGTCAGCACCACTTGCGCCCCGGCATCGCGCAGGTACGCGGTCAGCGCCGGCAAAGCGTCGGCGCCAACCGGTTGTTCCAGCACATGCAGCTGTTCCAGCCCCATGCCCAGATAGGCACGCAGTGCCGGTTCGGCGATGTCGCCGGCGTGCAGCACTTGCAGGTTATCCCCAGCCAGTTGCAGACCCAGTTCCACTGCGCGGGCATCCTGATCGGCGCGGCGCGGGCGGCCCGAAGTGGGGTGGGCGCCGATGGAGACGAGGCTGATCACGTTGGTGCTCATAACTGTTTTCCTTATGCCGCGTCGCGTCGGCCGTCGTTGCGGTAGGCCTCTACCGCCTCGATCAGGGCCTGCAGAATCTCTGCGCTTTCGCCAATCACCGAGAGGTCGGCGCGTTTGATCATGTCGCAACCCGGATCAAGATTGATCGCCACAACCTTGTCGCAGGCACCGATGCCTTGCAGGTGCTGGATCGCCCCGGAGATACCCACCGCGACGTAGACTCGCGCGGTGACCCAGGTGCCGGAGGCGCCGACCTGGCGATCGCGGGCCATGAAGCCATCGTCCACCGCCACCCGCGAAGCGCCTTCGGTAGCGCCGAGGGCTGCCGCCGTTTCATGAAACAGCGCCCAGTCCTTCACGCCATTGCCGCCGGAGAAAATGAACTCGGCCTCGGCCATCGGGATCGCCGCCGGATCCACCGCCACCGCGCCGAGATCTTCGATTCGCGACAGGCTGCGCGCGACACCTGTGGATAACTCCACCGGCAACGCTTCGTGACGGGTTTCGCTGACCGGTTCTGCGCATTCGGCGGCGGCGAGAATCAACCGCGCCACCGGGCGCGCCAGGTCCTGCAACCCGGCACCGGCGCGGCCGATGCACTCCTGATCCTTGACCTGCCAGACCCGTGTAGCCGGGCGCTCGCCCAAGGCTGCGGCAAAGCGCCGACCGAGTTCACCGCCACCGCTGCGGCTGTCCGGCAGCAACCAGTGACGCGGATTGAACTGGTTATCCACAGCGCGCAAACCCTGCACTCGTTGTTCCGGTGCATAACCGCTGAAATGCTCGCCTTCGAGCACCAGCAGGCGATCGACGCCAGCGGTTTCGAACGTGCTTTCCTTGTGCTCACCGAAGACCACAGCGAGCACCGCGCCGTCGGTGCCGGCCAACTGATGAGCGAGGCCGAGCAGATCGCGATCGTGGCTGCTCAGGCGGCCGCCGACCATATCCGGCACCACGCTGATATAGAACGCCGGAGCCGATACCTGATGCAGCGGCAATTGCACTTCCACCGTGGCCGAGCGTTTGACCGCCCCACCCTGTTGCGCGCCGCTGCGGTCGATCCGCTTGAAGCCGTTGGGGCCGATAAAACCCATGCCGTGGGGATTCTTGCGGATGACGCCATTGGGCCCCATCCAGCTGTGTTGCGCCGGTTGCATCGCCGCGTGCAGCGGATGCAGACGGTTACGCGCGATCCATTCGGCGCGCGGGTCGCGGCGGATAATGTCGCTCATCAATGCACCTCCGCAGGTTCACGTTTGGCCGGCGTGGCAGGCTTGCCTGGCGCGGCGTCTTCGAGCAGCGCGTCGGCCACCAGTTCGGCGATGTCCTTGATCAGCGGACGCGGTTCGACCACGCCTTCGAGCATCGCCGTGCACTGTGGACAACCCACCGCCACCAGCTCGGCGCCGGTTTCGCGGATGTCTTCCATGCGCATGTCGGGGATGCGCTGTTTGCCCGGAATGTCGGTGATCGGCGCGCCACCACCGCCGCCGCAGCAGCGCGAGCGGAAACCGGACCGTTGCATCTCTTTGACTTCGATGCCGAGCGCACGCAGCACTTCACGCGGTGCTTCGTACTCGCCGTTGTAGCGGCCCAGGTAGCACGGATCGTGATAGGTCACGCTGTTGCCTTTGTGCTGCCCGAGGTTGAGCGCGCCGGCCTGAATGATCTCGGCCATGTAGGTGCTGTGGTGCTGCACCAGGTAGTTGCCATCGAAAGCGCCGTACTCGTTTTTCAGCACATGGAAACTGTGCGGATCGCAGGTGACGATGCGGTTGAAGCTGTATTTGGCCAACGTCTGGATGTTGCGCTTGGCCAGCAACTGGAATGTCGCTTCGTCGCCCAGACGCCGCGCCACATCACCGCTGTCGCGCTCTTCGAGGCCGAGCACGGCGAAGTCGATTTTTGCCGCTTTCAACACTTTGACGAAGGCGCGCAAGGTGCGCTGGTTGCGCATATCGAAGGCGCCGTCGCCGACCCAGAACAGCACGTCGGTGGATTTCTTTTCGCTGAGCAGATTGAGGTTCAGATCCGCCGCCCAGTTCATCCGCCCGCCCGGGGCGAAACCGCCGGGGTTGTCGGTGGCGATCAGGTTTTCGAGGACTTCGGCGCCCTTGTTCGGCGTCGCGCCTTTTTCCAGGGTCAGGTGACGGCGCATGTCGACGATCGCGTCGACGTGCTCGATCATCATCGGGCATTCCTCGACGCAGGCACGGCAGGTGGTGCACGACCAGAGGGTTTCGGCGTCGACCAGACCGTTGACGATCGGTTGATGCGGATTGCCGCCATGCTCGCCAATCGGTTTGCCTGGATACGGGCTGCCGGCGAATTTGGCGTCGGTGCCGCCAGCGAGGCCGACGACCATGTCCTGAATCAGTTTTTTCGGATTCAGCGGCTGGCCGGCAGCGAAAGCCGGACAGGCCGCTTCGCACTTGCCGCACTGCACGCAGGCGTCGAAACCGAGCAACTGGTTCCAGGTGAAATCCTTGGGTTTTTCCACGCCCAGCGGCGCATCGGGATTGTTCAGGTCCAGCGGTTTCAAACCGGTCGAGCGACCGCCGCCAAAGCGTTCCGGACGGCGATGCCAGGCCAGGTGCAACGCACCGGCAAAGGCGTGTTTCATCGGCCCGCCCCAGGTCATGCCGAAGAACAGTTCCGTCACGCCCCACAACACGCCAACGCCGAGAATGGCTGCAAGCACCCAACCACCGAAGTTCGCCGGCAGGATCCCGGCCACTGGCAGGGTCACCAGGAAAAACGACGCCGAGAACGCCAGCAGGCTTTTCGGCAGGCGCATCCACGGGCCTTTCGACAGCCGCGCCGGCGGGTTGCGCCGACGCAGATAAACGAAGATCGCGCCGGCGAACATCACCGTCGTCATCAGCAGCAAGGCGTAGCCGAGGATACGGTTATGCAGGCCGAAGCCGTGAACCAGAATGGCCAGCACAATCGACGCCACCGCACCGCCCGCCGTGGCGACGTGGGTGTTGGCGATGTATTTGTCCCGCGCCACGACGTGGTGCAGGTCGACCATGTAGCGCTTGGGCATGGCCAGCAGACCGCCAAGCAGATCGACCTTCGCCGCCCGCCCCCGGCGCCACATGTTCATCCGCCGCAACGCGCCGAGGACAGCGAGGCCCAGAGCAGCGAACAACAAAATTGGAAGAAGGGTGTTCAACATGGTGAAGCTCCCAAAGACCTCGGGGTCATTTGTGCGCTGGCAAGAGCAACGCACCTACCTGTGGCGAGGGAGCTTGCTCCCGCTGGAGTGCGAAGCGCTCCCACTACCGTCGCCGGTATATGCCTGATACACCGTGACTACAGATTTAGGGCCGCTTCGCAGCCCAGCGGGAGCAAGCTCCCTCGCCACAGGTGATCGTGGTGATGCCGTCAGAAATCCTTGCACAGTCGCAGGGCGTCATAGATCGCGGCGTGGGTATTGCGCTGCGCCACGCAGTCGCCGATGCGGAACAGCAAGTAGCCGTCACCCGCCTCGCTCAGCGAAGGCTGCGGCTGGATCGCGAACAGCGCTTCGACGTCGATCTGGCCCTTGTTGCGCGAGCCCTCTTTGAGCGCGTAGTAGATTTCCTCATCCGGACGCACGCCGTTTTCGACGACCACCTGATCGACCACCCGCTCCTCTTTCGCGCCGGTGTATTCGTTCTCCAGTACCGCGATCAGCTTGTCGCCTTCGCGGTAGACCTTCTCGAGCATCATGTCGCCGGTCATGATCACTTCTTTCGGGTACATGCTGCGGTAGTAGGTCGGGAACGACGTACCGCCGATGGCCACGCCCGGCTTGATGTCGTCGGTGACGATCTCGACCTGGCTGCCCTTGTCGGCGAGGAAGTCGGCGACCGACATCCCGGTGAACTCGCAAATGGTGTCGTAGACCAACACGTTCTTGCCCGGCGCGACTTTGCCGTCGAGCACGTCCCAGCTGCTCACCACCAGCCCTTCGGCCGCGCCCCAGTGTTCGTTCTGCTCGAGATACGGATGACCACCGACCGCCAGCACCACGACATCCGGACGCAGGTCCATGATCGTATCGGCGTCAGCCGCCGTGCCCAGGCGCAGATCGACTTTCAACCGCGCCAGCTCCAATTGGAACCAGCGGGTGATGCCGGCAATCTGATCGCGCTGCGGCGCTTTCGATGCAGTAGTGATCTGCCCACCGATGAATTCTTTCTTCTCGAACAAGGTCACGTCGTGGCCACGTTCGGCCGCCACACGCGCAGCTTCCATCCCGGCAGGGCCGGCACCGACCACTACGACTTTGCGTTTCGGCCCAGTGGATTTCTCGATGATGTGCGGCACGCCCATGTATTCACGGGACGTCGCGGCGTTCTGGATGCACAACACATCGAGACCTTGATATTGGCGGTCGATGCAATAGTTGGCGCCGACGCACTGTTTGATCTGGTCGATCTGGCCCATCTTGATCTTGGCGATCAGGTGCGGGTCAGCGATGTGCGCGCGGGTCATGCCGACCATGTCGACGTAACCGCCCTCGAGAATCCGCGTAGCCTGGTTCGGGTCCTTGATGTTCTGTGCGTGCAGCACCGGCACCTTGACCACTTCCTTGATTCCGGCGGCCAGATGCAGGAACGGCTCCGGTGGATAACTCATGTTCGGAATCACGTTGGCCAGGGTGTTGTGCGTATCGCAACCCGAGCCGACCACGCCGATGAAATCGAGCATGCCGGTGTCGTCGTAATACTTGGCGATCTGCTTCATGTCCTCGTGGGACAAGCCGTCCGGGTGGAACTCGTCACCGCACAGGCGCATGCCGACGCAGAAGTCGTCACCGACCTCGGCACGCACGGCTTTGAGCACTTCCAGACCGAACTTCATCCGCCCTTCGAAGCTGCCGCCCCACTCGTCGGTGCGCTTGTTGACGCGCGGGCTCCAGAACTGGTCGATCATGTGCTGGTGCACGGCCGACAGCTCGACGCCGTCGAGGCCACCGGCCTTGGCCCGGCGCGCAGCCTGGGCATAGTTGCCGATCACCCGCCAGATCTCTTCCGGCTCGATGGTCTTGCAGGTTGCGCGGTGCACCGGTTCACGGATGCCCGACGGCGACATCAGCGTCGGCCAGTTGAAACCGTCCCAGCGCGAGCGGCGGCCCATGTGGGTAATCTGAATCATGATCTTGGCGCCATGCTTGTGCATGGCGTCGGCCAGATTCTGGAAGTGCGGAATGATCCGGTCGGTAGACAGATTGACCGAGCTCCACCATTCCTGCGGGCTGTCGATCGCCACGACGGACGAACCGCCGCAGATGGCCAGGCCGATGCCGCCCTTGGCCTTCTCTTCGTAATACTTGACGTAGCGGTCGGTGGTCATGCCACCGTCCGTCGCGTAGACCTCGGCGTGCGCGGTGCTGAGCACGCGGTTGCGGATGGTCAGTTTGCCGATCTGGATCGGCTGGAACATTGCTTCGAAAGCCATGGCACGGTCCTCGGCTTACAACGGCTTGACGATGAACAAGCCGTCATCGTGGCCCTCTTCGGAGCCTCCGTAGACTTGCTCGGCCACAGTACGGATCTTGCTGCCACGGGCTTCGAGAATCTGGTCCATGGCACCGGCAAACCAGCCGGTGAACATGTAATCGACCTTGCGCCCGACCTTGCCGTAGACATAGACGAATGCCGAGTGCTCGAGCTTGACGCTGGCGGTGCCCTTGTCGAGGTCGATGTCCTGAATCTTGAACAGGCCCCAGCCGCGTTGCGACAGGCGCTTCATGTAGTGCTCGAACACCGCGACGCCTTCCAGGCCGTGGCATTCGGCTTCCTTTTCACACCAGTGCCAGGCGGATTTGTAGCCTGCCTTGTAGAGGATTTCCGCATAGGCTTCGGCGCCCAGCACTTCCTCGATGCCCATGTGGTTGTTGACGAAGAAATGCCGCGGCACATAGAGCATGGGCAGGGCGTCGGAGGTCCAGACACCGGTCTCGCTGTCGACTTCGATAGGCAATTGCGGGGCGATCTTGGCCATGGAAACTTAACTCCAGAAAAATTATGGTTCAGTAGTGGCCGCGGCCCTCACCCCAGCCCTCTCCCGCAGGAGAGGGGGCAGTTCGGCGGCGGTCGTGAAAGCGTTATTCGCCCCAGACGTCTTTGAGGACGTTCACCCAGTTCTCACCCATGATCTTGCGCACCACACGTTCGGAATGACCGCGCTTGAGCAGGGTTTCGGTGAGGTTGGGGAATTCGCCGACGGTACGGATGCCCAGCGGGTTGATGATCTTGCCGAAGCTGGTCAGGCGGCGGGCGTAGCCCTTGTCGTGGGTCAGGTATTCGAAGAAGTCCTGGCCGTGACCCTGAGTGAAATCGGTGCCGATGCCGATGGCGTCTTCGCCAACGATGTTCATGGTGTATTCGATGGCTTCGGCGTAATCGTCGATGGTCGAATCGATGCCCTTGGCGAGGAACGGCGCGAACATGGTCACGCCGACAAAACCGCCGTGGTCGGCGATGAACTTCAGCTCTTCATCGGACTTGTTGCGCGGGTGCTCTTTGAGACCCGACGGCAGACAGTGGGAATAGCAGACCGGTTTTTTCGATTCGAGGATGACCTCTTCGGAAGTCTTGGAACCGACGTGGGACAGGTCGCACATGACGCCAACGCGGTTCATTTCGGCGACGATCTCGCGACCGAAACCCGACAGGCCGCCGTCGCGTTCGTAGCAACCGGTGCCGACCAGATTCTGGGTGTTGTAGCACATCTGCACGATACCCACGCCGAGCTGCTTGAACACCTCGACATAGCCGATCTGGTCTTCGAAAGCGTGGGCATTCTGGAAGCCGAAGAGGATGCCGGTCTTGCCCTGTTCCTTGGCGCGACGGATGTCGGTGGTGGTGCGCACCGGCATCACCAGGTCGCTGTTTTCACGGATCAGTTTCTGGCTGGCAGCGATGTTGTTCACGGTCGCCTGAAAGCCTTCCCACACCGACACAGTGCAGTTGGCTGCCGTCAGACCGCCCTTGCGCATGTCTTCGAACAGCTCGCGGTTCCATTTGGCAATGATCAGACCGTCGATAACGATGCTGTCGGCGTGTAATTCGGCTGGGCTCATCAGGCGTCCCCTTATTGGCGATTCGTGCGCCGAATCGTCTGCCGGCGCTTTGGGGCCAGCATATGCCTCGGTGCCGGGGCGACCGGGTGCAAAAACGACAGGGGAATTGCCGAAAGCGTCAATCCGCGACAAAGGGTCGTCAGCCGCCCTCCTCGGCCGGCTGTTCAAGCCCGCGCGCTTGCGCCAGAATCTGCCGCAGCCTGCACCTACCCACGGATTAGAGCGACCCCAATGAAATCGATCTTCCTCGCCCTGGCACTGATTGCGACCGGCGCCCACGCCGCCGAAGAATCCGAGAACAACCCGTGCGACGCGGTGGAAAACGACATCCAGACCCTGGAATGCTCCGCCTACAGCCGCACCACCGCCGAAGACCTGCTCAAAGACAACTACGCCAGCCTCAACGAACGCATGCAGACCGCGTACGGCAAGAACCCGACGCAACTGGCCGACATCACCGCCAAACTGAAAACCGCCCAGCAGCAATGGCTGAAAACCCGCGATGCCGATTGCGCGGTGGAAGCCTTCCCGGCGACGGCGGGGAGCAAAGCGTTCACCATTGCGCAGAATGATTGTGTGGCGCGGATGAGTGACGAGCGGTCGGAGTTTTTGGAGTCGATTGGGCAGGAGTGATCGAAATTTTAGAAGGCTACCGCGGCCTCATCAACGGAACTTCTTGCTGAACCATTGCTATCGGGCCGACACGCTTCGCTTTGATAGCGAAGAATGACGCGCCCACGCAACATGCCGACACGCCTTGTTTATTGGTCACTGGAAAAATATAAGCAAAGATTAGCGAATCTTATAAAAGACTTATATTCTTCTATGAACAGCATCCACTGGACTCGCAAAGCTGTTAAGCAGCTTTTGAAATTGCATTCCGTGCACCAAGGGAAGGTTCGCGACGCCGTCACGGCGCTTGCCGACATGCCCGATGTTGGCAACGTAAAAGCATTGGTTGGTCATGACTACGCTTACCGGCTGCGTGTCGGCAATTATCGAATCATGTTCGACTGGGATGGCGCAATCAAAGTGGTCAGTATTCAAGAGGTCAAAAAACGTGATGAACGCACCTACTGACGTTCAAATAATCAATGACGCTGAGGGTAACCCTGCATTCGTGGTTATCCCCTACGCTCAATATGTCGCGCAGAAAATACAGCCCGATCTGATTCCCCATGAGGTGGTCAGCCGTATCGTTGACGGCGCAACACCGATCCGCGCATGGCGCGAACATCTCAACCTGACTCAGGAAGAAGTGGCGAAGCGCATGGGCATCTCGCAACCGGCGTTTGCCCAGCAGGAGACAGTCGCCAAGCCGCGCAAGGCCACCCGCGAGAAAATTGCCGCCGCGTTCGGCATCACCGCCAGTCAGCTTGAGCTATAGGCTGCCCTTTTTACCCAAAGGAATTCCCATGAACATCTGCGGCATTGAAATCAAAGGCAGCGAAGCGATCATCGCCGTGGCTGCGCTCGACGGTTCGACGTTGAGCCACATCCCTCTCGCCACGAAAAAGATCGCTCTCGATGATGATGACGAGGCGGCGAACGTGCGGCGGTTCGCGGCGCAGGTGGCGTCGTTCGTGCGGGAGAACTCGGTGGACCGGATTGCGATCAAGAAGCGCAGCAAGAAGGGTGAGTTTGCCGGTGGGCCGACGACGTTCAAGATTGAGGGGGTGTTTCAGTTGCTCGATGGTTGTGAGGTGACGCTGTTGTCGCCGCAGACGATCAATGCACAGGCCAAGAAGCACAATTTCGAGCTGCCGGGGACGTTGAACAAGTATCAGCATGAGGCTTACAAGGCGGCGTGCTCGGCGTTGGTGAAGAAATAATGTCGATCGAATTGTAGGAGTGAGCCTGCTCGCGATAGCGGTGGGTCAGTCCCACACATGTGAGCCGATAGACCGCTATCGCGAGCAGGCTCACTCCTACAGGGGTTTTGTGTGCATTCACTCAGGCCTGCGCGGTACGCCGATCCTCGCGCGGGCAACGGGCAAATCTGGCGCGATAGCTGCGGGTGAAGTACGACGGTGATTCAAACCCGCAGGCAATGCTGACCTCAAGCACGCTCATGCCGGTCTGACGCAACAGCTGCCGGGCTTTTTCCAACCTCAACCGCAGATAGAAATTGCTCGGCGTGTCGTTCAGGTGCAGGCGAAACAAGCGCTCCAGCTGCCGTCGCGTCACCTTGATCGACTCCGCCAGTTGCAGCGTGCTCAGCGGCGGTTCGCTGTGCTGCTCCATTTCGCCGATCACCTGCACCAGTTTCTTGTTGCTGATGCCGTAGCGTGTGGCGACTTCCATGCGCTGATGGTCTTTGCGCGGGCGGATGCGCCCGAGCACAAACTGCTCGCTGACCTGAATCGCCAGTTGCGGGCCATGGGCCTGGGCGATCAGATCGAGCATCAGATCAATCGACGCCGTGCCGCCCGCCGAAGTGATCCGCCGCCGGTCGATCTCGAACAGTTCCTGAGTGACGCTGAGCTGTGGATAAGACTCCTTGAACGCATCGATCGCCTCCCAGTGCAGGGTCAGGCGATGGCCATCAAGCAGACCCGCTTCGGCGAGAACGAAGCTACCGGTGTCGATCGCGCCGAGGGTCACGCCGTCCTTGTCCATCCTGCGCAACCAGTGCTCCAGCGTCGGCGTGATGGATTTCAGTGGTTCGAATCCGGCCACCACCAGTAACGTCGCGCCTTTTTTCAGCGGTTCCAGAGCCGCATCGGCGTTGACCGACATGCCGTTGCTTGCCAGTACCGCGCCGCCATCGGCGCTGAGCACATGCCAGCGGTACAGCTCGCCACGAAAGCGGTTGGCCACCCGCAGCGGTTCGATCGCGGAGATAAAGCCGATGGCGGAGAACCCCGGCATCAGCAAAAAGTAGAAATCCTGGGACATGGGCGCACTCGGTTGGCGGACGCGTGGCTCGTTGATACGCCGAATGTCGGCGGCGTTCAAGCGTGCAGGTCGCTACAGTGCAAATGCCAGTCGCCGCAGTGCGCTTTCACGGGCGTATAGCTGCGTAACTTGGCATCACCGGCGCGCAGATGCCGGGAACCACAATAATCGAACTGCCGAGGAACCCGACATGAAACGACTGATCAGCAGCTGCGTTCTTGCACTCAGCGGTACCGCTTTCTTCAGCACCGGCGTGATGGCGGCCGAACCGGCCTCCTGCAAGAACGTACGCATGGGTGTGGTCAACTGGACTGACGTGATCGCCACCAGTGCCATGACCCAGGTCCTGCTCGACGGCCTCGGCTACAACACCAAACAGACCAGCGCCTCCCAGCAGATCATCTTCGCCGGGATCCGTGATCAGCGCCTGGACCTGTTCCTCGGCTATTGGAACCCGTTGATGACGCAGACCATCACACCGTTCGTCGAGGCCAACCAGGTGAAAGTGCTCGAGGCACCGAGCCTGAAAGATGCCCGCGCCACCCTCGCCGTGCCGACGTACCTGGCCGACAAGGGGCTGAAAACCTTCGCCGACATCGCCAAATTCGAGAAGGAATTGGGTGGCAAGATCTACGGCATCGAGCCAGGCTCGGGCGCCAACACGCAGATCAAAGCGATGATCGCCAAGAACCAGTTTGGTCTGGGCAAATTCCAGCTCGTCGAATCGAGCGAGGCCGGCATGCTCGCCGCCGTCGATCGCGCCGTGCGCCGCAAGGAAGCCGTGGTGTTCTTCGGCTGGGCGCCGCACCCGATGAACGTCAACATTCAGATGACCTATCTGACCGGCAGCGAAGATGCCCTTGGCCCGGACGAAGGCATGGCTACGGTGTGGACAGTCACTTCACCGAAATACGCCGAGCAGTGCCCGAACATCGGCCGCCTGCTGACCAACCTGACCTTCACCGCCGAAGCCGAGAGCCGAATGATGCAGCCGCTGCTCGATCACAAGGATGCCTTCGAGTCGGCCAAGCAATGGCTCAAGGATCACCCCGAAGACAAGCAGCGCTGGCTCGAAGGTGTGACGACTTTCGATGGCAAACCGGCCGCTGAAAATCTGCAACTGACCAGCAAATAACCTTGCGCTCAAAAGCCCCCTCACCCTGGCCCTCTCCCAAGGGATAGGGAATTTAACGACGCTTCGCAGCCCCGCCACGGGCTGCGGACAGACCCATCACGCCTGAAGGAAACGCACCATGAACCACGACGTCATCATCACCTGCGCACTCACCGGTGCTGGCGACACGACCGCCAAGAGCCCGCATGTGCCGGTCACCCCGAAACAGATCGCCGCTGCGGCAGTGGAAGCGGCCAAGGCTGGCGCCACCGTGGTGCACTGCCATGTGCGCGATCCGCAGACCGGCAAGTTCAGCCGTGACGTGGCGCTGTATCGCGAAGTGATGGAGCGCATCCGCGAGGCGGACGTCGACATCATCGTCAACCTCACCGCCGGGATGGGCGGCGACCTGGAAATCGGCGCTGGCGAGCAGCCGATGGAATTCGGCCCGAACACCGATCTGGTCGGCCCGCTGACCCGTCTCGCCCACGTTGAAGAGCTGCTGCCGGAAATCTGCACCCTCGATTGCGGCACGCTGAATTTCGGCGACGGCGACACCATCTATGTCTCGACGCCGGCACAACTGCGCGCCGGCGCCAAGCGCATCACCGAACTGGGCGTGAAAGCCGAGCTGGAGATTTTCGACACCGGGCATCTGTGGTTCGCCAAGCAGATGATCAAGGAAGGCTTGCTCGACAACCCGCTGTTCCAGCTCTGCCTGGGCATCCCGTGGGGCGCGCCGGCCGACACCACCACCATGAAAGCCATGGTCGACAACCTCCCCGCCGATGCGGTGTGGGCGGGCTTCGGCATTGGCCGCATGCAGATGCCGATGGCCGCGCAAGCGGTGCTGCTCGGCGGCAACGTGCGGGTCGGGCTGGAAGACAACCTGTGGCTGGACAAAGGCGTGCTGGCGACCAATGGCCAATTGGTTGAGCGCGCCACGGAGATCCTCAGCCGCCTCGGTGCCCGCGTGCTCACGCCGGCGGAAGGCCGCAAGAAAATGGGCCTGACCCAGCGCGGCTGATCCCATCACCCATTCCACCTGTAGGAGCTGCCGAAGGCTGCGATCTTTTGCCTTTGATTTTTAGAAGCAAGATCAAAAGATCGCAGCCTTCGGCAGCTCCTACGGGGTCCTCGACTATCAGGGAATACCTATGCGCTTTATCACCGAAATCAAAACCTTCGCCGCCCTCGGCAGCGGTGTCATCGGCAGTGGCTGGGTCGCCCGCGCCCTCGCTCATGGCCTCGACGTGGTGGCCTGGGACCCGGCGCCCGGCGCCGAAGCGGCGTTGCGCCAGCGCGTGGCCAATGCCTGGGGCGCGCTGGAGAAGAACGGCCTGGCGCCGGGCGCTTCGCAGGATCGCCTGCGCTTTGTCGCAACCATCGAGGAATGCGTGCGCGACGCCGATTTCATTCAGGAGAGCGCCCCCGAGCGGCTGGAACTGAAACTCGATCTGCACAGCAAAATCAGCGCCGCCGCCAAGCCCGACGCCTTGATTGGCTCAAGCACTTCAGGCCTGTTGCCCAGCGAGTTCTACGAGAGTTCGACGCACCCTGAACGCTGCGTGGTCGGGCATCCGTTCAACCCGGTCTATCTGTTACCGCTGGTGGAAGTGGTCGGCGGCAAGCACACCGCGCCTGAGGCGGTTCAAGCGGCGATGCACGTCTACGAATCTCTTGGCATGCGTCCGTTGCATGTGCGCAAGGAAGTGCCGGGGTTCATCGCCGATCGCTTGCTTGAAGCGCTGTGGCGCGAGGCGCTGCATCTGGTCAATGACGGTGTGGCGACGACCGGCGAGATCGACGATGCGATTCGTTTTGGCGCCGGCCTGCGTTGGTCGTTCATGGGTACATTCCTGACTTACACCCTGGCCGGCGGCGATGCCGGCATGCGCCACTTCATGTCGCAATTCGGCCCGGCGTTGCAGTTGCCGTGGACGTATCTGCCAGCGCCGGAGCTGACCGATAAGCTGATCGATGATGTGGTCGATGGCACCAGTGAACAGTTGGGCCGCCACAGCATCTCGGCGCTGGAGCGCTATCGTGATGACTGCCTGCTGGCGGTGCTCGAGGCGGTGAAGACCACCAAAGAGAAGCATGGGATGAGTTTCAGCGAGTAATGCGTATGGCATGACACTGCTGCCCTCACCCTAACCCTCTCCCTGAGGGAGAGGGGACTGACCGAGGTGTTTTTGCAAGCTACGCCGACTTGCACCTCTGAGTCGAACTCTGGACTTGAAAAGCTCGAAAATCGGCTCCCTTTCCCCCTCGCCCCCTTGGGGGAGAGGGCTGGGGTGAGGGGGTTGCTCTTGATCTTCACCCATCAACTGCGGGAATCGAAACCATGCCCCACCTCACCACCTACCAAACCACCATCATCCCCGACTGGGTCGACTACAACGGCCACCTGCGCGATGCCTTCTACCTGCTGATCTTCAGCTATGCCACCGACGCGCTGATGGATCGCCTGGGCATGGACAGCAACAACCGCGAGGCCAGCGGCCATTCGCTGTTCACCCTCGAGCTGCACCTCAATTACCTGCACGAAGTGAAGCTCGATACCGAGGTCGAAGTGCGCACGCAAATCATCGGCCACGACAGCAAGCGTCTGCACCTCTACCACAGCCTGCACACAATCGGCGAGGAACAGGAACTGGCCGGCAATGAACAGATGCTCCTGCACGTCGACCTCACCGGCCCGCGCTCGGCGCCGTTCAGCCCCGACACGCTGCATCGCCTGCAAGCGATCGTCGCTGAGCAGACCGACCTGCCCGCTCCCGCTTACATCGGCCGCGTGATCGCGCTGCCACCTGCCCGGTAAATTCCTCCATCGTCAAGGAGCCGCCATGAACACCGCCGTCGCTGTTGCCGATTTTCGTACTTATCCGTTGATCAGCGCGCTACGCGGCGTGCAGGGTCTGGCGGATCGCGTTGTCATCGAATGGGCTGACAGTCGTGTCAGCCCGTTTCACCACGTATGGCTGCGCGACAATTGCCCGTGTGATCGCTGCGTCTATAGCGTCACCCGCGAGCAGGTCTTCGAGAGCGTCGATGCCGCCGAGGATCTGCAACCACTGGCCACGCGCATCGACACCGACGGCTGCCTGCGCATCGACTGGCAGGATGGTCACCTCAGCCGCTTCGATCCGGGCTGGTTGCGCGCTCACGCCTATGACGACGAGTCCCGCGCCGAACGCCTGGCCGGCAAACCTCAGAGCCGTCTGTGGCATAGCGATCTGCAGTTGCCGGTGTTCGAGTACGCCGCACTGATGAACGACAACGCTGCGCTGCTGCAATGGTTGCTCGCCGTGCGTGACATCGGCCTGACTCAAGTGCGCGGCGTGCCCACCGAGCCGGGCTCGCTGAAGCTCATTGCGCAGCGGATTTCCTTCATCCGCGAAAGCAATTTCGGCGTGCTGTTCAATGTGCAGTCCAAAGCCGACGCCGACAGCAACGCCTACACCGCCTTCAACCTGCCATTGCACACGGATTTGCCGACTCGCGAGCTGCAACCTGGGCTGCAATTTCTGCACTGCCTGGTGAACGATGCCGAGGGTGGCGAAAGCATTTTCGTCGATGGTTTCGCGATCGCCGACGCCTTGCGTCGAGAGGATCCGCAGCTGTTTCAGGCCCTGTGTGAAATCCCCGTGGAGTTTCGCAACAAGGACCGCCACAGCGACTATCGCTGCCTGGCGCCAATCATTGCTGTGGATGCGTTGGGGCGTGTGGCGGAAATTCGCATGGCGAACTTTTTGCGCGGCGCGTTCGATACATCCGTGGCGCAGATGCCGTTGCTGTATCGAGCCTATCGACGTTTTATCGCGATGACCCGCGAGCCGCGGTTTCGGCTGGTGCAGCGGCTCAATCCGGGAGAGTTGTGGTGCTTTGACAACCGCCGCACGCTGCATGCGCGCAATGCCTTTGACCCAGCCACCGGGGCGCGGCATTTCCAGGGGTGCTATGTCGACCGGGATGAGTTGTTGTCGCGGATCCTGGTGTTGCAGCGTTAGCCCGCTACAAGATCGCAGCCTTCGGCAGCTCCTACAGGGCAACGCATTCCACCTGTGGGAGCGAGCCTGCTCGCGATAGCGTCAGCGGGAACAACCAATCTCTGACTGATTCACAGAAAAAAAAACTCCGATCAAGCCGTGACAGGATCGGAGCTGAGGAGGGTACTGTTGAGGAGCTGCCAGGCGAGGGTGACCAAACCTTCGTGAAGCAAGCTGGAGCCAGTTTGCCTACTCGCCAATCCACTCGGTTAGCCGAAAACGACCTGTTCATAGTCGTCCCGGCCACCGCGACAAAACGCCCTTGCCGCGTCCGGTCGGGGCCACCAGAATCGAGCCAAGACCTCCGTTGCCACAGAAGGATTTGCGTAATGATGTACGCCGATTTGATTGACCAGGAAGATCTGTTGGGCCAGCTCAAGGCCTTGGGTATTCAGGTGCCGAGCGGTACCACCGCCGAGCAGGCCTGTGAGTGCGCAGTACGAGGACTGGATAACGTTCGCGCATTTGAACTGCGCAAGATGGTCAAGGACATGTACACCAGCGGCGCCAGCATCCAGCCGGCGGTGCGTCAGGCGATCGACAAACAGTTGTTACCGGCCCTTTCGGATTACCAGCAGTCCCACAGCGCGTGAAAAACCCCTTCGCGAGCAGGCTCGCTCCCACCCTGGAATGCATTCCGACTGTGGGAGCGAGCCTGCTCGCGAAGAACGATGACTCGGTCTACAGCCTTACGCTGGCAAACGTCGATTCATTGCGCGCCTGACTCAACGCCGACATCGGCCCCGACAGCGGCGACATCACGATCGCCTGCGGCAGCGGCAGCATGGCCACTTGCTGGGTGGTGTTGGAGCCGACGCGCTCGTCACGCGGCGGAATGCCGAAGTACTCGCGGTAGCACTTGGAGAAGTGCGGCGTGGAGACGAAACCACACACCGATGCCACTTCGATGATCGACATCGGCGTCTGCTTGAGCAGTTGCCGGGCGCGGATCAGCCGCAGCTTCAGGTAATAGCGCGACGGTGAGCAGTGCAGGTATTTCTGGAACAACCGCTCCAGCTGTCGACGCGACACCGCGACATACACCGCCAGCTCATCAAGATCGATCGGCTCTTCCAGATTGGCCTCCATCAGCGCGACGATTTCCTGCAGCTTCGGCTGATTGGTGCCGAGCATGTGCTTGAGCGGCACACGCTGGTGATCCTGTTCGTTGCGGATACGCTCGTAGACGAACATTTCCGAAATCGCTGCGGACAGTTCGCGTCCGTGGTCGCGGCTGATCAGGTGCAGCATCATGTCCAGCGGCGCAGTGCCGCCGGAGCTGGTGAAGCGGTTACGGTCGAGGGTGAACAGGCGTGTGCTCATGGCCACGCGCGGGAAAGCTTCCTGCATCGCCGCCAGGCATTCCCAGTGCACGCTGCAGTCGAAGCCGTCGAGCAGACCGGCGCAGGCCAGCGCCCAACTGCCAGTGCACACCGCGCCAAGACGCTTGGACTGGCGCGCCTGGCTTTGCAGCCAGGACACGTGTTCACGGGTCACGGTGCGTTGAATGCCGATGCCGCCGCAGACGATCACGGTGTCCAGTGGCGGGGCTTTGTGCATGGAGGCGTCGGGGGTGATCTGCAGACCGTCACTGGCCCAGACCTGGCCGCCATCGACAGTGAGGGTGCTCCAGCGATACAGCTCACGACCGGACAATTGGTTGGCCATGCGCAGTGGCTCAACGGCGGACGCCAGGGAAATCAGCGTGAAATTGTCCAGCAGCAGAAAGCCGATGGATTGAGGCGCACGGTTCTGGGGTTGGGCCCCGGAGTTGAACGACGTCATCGCGGTATCTCCTCACACAAAGCGGGTGGTGGCCTCAGGCGGAGGCTCTTGTTATTGCCGGCATTCTCACGAGGGAAGCGGGCTTTGTTATGACAGAGCAATTGCCATGCCTGAAATTGGATGGCCATTCAATAACTCCTGAAAACGACCTCGCGACGCGTCTATACGAGACCTCGGATCACGGCATTTCGAAGTGCCATCAAGCGCCTTGACCGCCCTGCCGCGCAGCCTGTGAGCAGATCGGTAGCACTTGTGGGAACGGGCCTGCAGAGGATTTGCACAGAGTGTCACCGCAAGCACGGGCGACCAGCGGTCAGGTAACGACTGATAAGTCACGGCTGATAAAGACGCTTGTCTGATTGCGACGCGCCAAAAGGTGGCGTGATTGGAATGAGGTGTTCATTTGGTGAGCAGTTTTGACTGGTCTGGCATCACACTGAATGCCGTTCATGGGCCACTGTGGCGAGGGAGCTTGCTCGCGCTGGACTGCGAAGCAGGCCCGAAACCAGACTTGCGGTTCTGCAATTGAAATGCATCAAGCTGATTGCGACTGCTGCGCAGCCGAGCGGGAGCAAGCTCCCTCGCCACAATAAATACGCGTCAGCACTCCACGGCGCTGACCGCCAGGCCACCGCGCGAAGTTTCTTTATATTTGTCATGCATATCGGCGCCGGTATCGCGCATGGTGCGGATCACCCGGTCCAGGGAAATGAAGTGTTGACCGTCGCCACGCAGGGCCATTTGCGCCGCGTTGATCGCCTTCACCGCGGCAATCGCGTTGCGCTCGATGCACGGCACCTGCACCAGACCACCGACCGGGTCGCAAGTCAGGCCCAGGTTGTGCTCCAGACCGATTTCCGCTGCGTTGCACAACTGTTCAGGCGTGGCGCCGAGAATCTCCGCCAGCCCCGCCGCCGCCATCGCGCAGGCCGAACCGACTTCGCCCTGGCAACCGACTTCGGCGCCAGAGATGGAAGCGTTCTTCTTGCACAGAATGCCGACCGCCGCCGCGCTGAGGAAATAGTCGACGACGTTGGCGTCGGTCACCGCCTCGCTGAACTTCATAAAGTAGTGCAACACCGCCGGGATGATCCCCGCCGCGCCGTTGGTCGGTGCGGTGACCATACGCCCGCCGGCAGCATTCTCTTCATTGACGGCCAGGGCGAACAGGTTGACCCACTCCATCGCGCTCAGGGTCGAGCCGATGACGTTGGGTTTGTTCAGTTCCTGCAGGCTGCGGTGCAACTTCGCCGCGCGCCGGCGCACGTTCAAGCCGCCGGGCAGAATGCCTTCGTGCTTGAGGCCCTGCTCGACGCAATCCTGCATCGCCCGCCACAGCTTCATAAGGCCGGCGCGGATTTCTTCTTCGCTGCGCCAGACCTTTTCGTTGGCCATCATCAGTTCGGCAACGCGCAGATTGTGCGTCTTGCACAGTTCCAGCAGCTCGACCGCACTGGAGAAGTCGTAGGGCAATTCGGTGCGATCCAGATCAACCACACCGCTGGCCGCTTGCGCCTCATCAACGACAAAGCCGCCGCCGATTGAATAGTAGGTGTCACGGTGCAGCTCACCGAACTCGCCTTCGGCAACCAGGGTCATGGCGTTGGGATGGAACGGCAGGTTTTCATCGATCAGGCGCATGTCCCGGGCCCAGACAAACGGCACCGACAGACGACCATCCAATAACAGCGTATGGGTTTCGCGCAGCGCCTGAATGCGCGGGCCGATCTGCGACGGGTCGATTGCGTCCGGCCACTCGCCCATCAGGCCCATGATCACCGCGTTATCGCTGCCGTGACCGACGCCGGTGGCCGACAGCGAACCGAACAACTGCACCTCCATGCGCCGCACCTGTTCCAGCTGATGCTTGCCGCGCAGCGACTCGACGAACAGCGCGGCGGCGCGCATCGGGCCGACGGTGTGGGAACTGGAAGGGCCGATGCCGATTTTGAACAGGTCGAAAACGCTGATAGCCATTGCTGCAGAGCTCCTGAGAATACCGGTCCGGGCGGCAAAAGCGCCCGCTGGCGGAGCTGCTACGCTCAAGCTGCGATCCGCCGAATGCCGGCATCATCGGGCTTTTGTCGGCGCGCACGGCGTCTGACACCGACGCACTCATGTCCAGCAGCGTCGTTACGTTTTCGCCCCGCAAATACGCCGCTTTTATGCAGTTGTGCAGGTCATCGGAGGCGGAAAAAAGCTGTAAGCGACGTCACCGACACTGGAAGCGACCATCCCTGTACTGGATACGACCCTCCCTGTAGGCGTCAGATTTTCACTGGTACATGATCGGGATGACTCGATTGCCAGGCGCTGCGGTAGAGCTGTCTTACGAACGCCACCAACCGCAACCCATAAGTGCGGTGGTCCACAGTCGGAACACTGCCAAAAAAAACACCAAGGAGTCCATCCATGAAAGGTTCCCCGTCGTTGTTGTTGGCCGCCCTGCTGAGTCTGCCGTTACTGGCGCAAGCCGCAGAACCGGCACAGTGCAGCCTCGTTAACTTCTCCGATGTCGGCTGGACCGACATCACCGCGACCACCGCCACCACTTCCGTCGTTCTCAACGCCCTCGGCTACAAGACCAAGACCACCATGATCTCCGTGCCCGTGACCTACAAGTCGCTGGCCGACGGCAAGAACATGGACGTGTTTCTCGGTAACTGGATGCCGACCATGGAGAACGACATCAAGCCGTACCGCGATGCCGGCACTGTCGACACCGTGCGCACCAACCTCAAGGGCGCCAAGTACACCCTCGCGGTGCCGCAAGCCCTGTACGACAAAGGCCTGCATGACTTCGCCGACATCGCCAAATTCAAGAAAGAGCTCGACGGCAAGATCTACGGCATCGAGCCGGGCAACGACGGCAACCGGCTGATCCAGAGCATGATCGACAAGGACGCCTTCGGCCTGAAAACCGCCGGTTTCAAGGTGGTCGAATCCTCCGAGGCCGGCATGCTCTCGCAAGTCGACCGGGCGCAGAAACGCGACACCGCCGTGGTCTTCCTAGGCTGGGCCCCGCACCCGATGAACAAGCGTTTCAAGATTCAATACCTGACCGGCGGCGACGACTTCTTCGGCCCCGATTTCGGTGCAGCCACCGTGGCCACCAACACCCGCAAGGGTTACGCCGAAGAATGCAGCAATGTCGGTCAGCTGTTGAAAAACCTGGAGTTCACCGTCGACATGGAAAGTGAACTGATGGGCAACATCCTCGACGACAAGATGAAGCCTGACGCGGCCGCCAAGGCCTGGCTGAAAAAGAATCCACAGGTGCTCGAAACCTGGCTCGCTGGCGTGACCACCATTGACGGTAAACCAGGCCTGGAGGCCGTGAAAGCCAAGCTCGCGCCTTGATTCGAGGGGCATCGCTTATGCCGGGCAGGCGTGCCTGCCCGGGCTGTTAATTTCCTTGCATGCGGACGTTCACTACCATGCTGATTGATCAGAAAATACCTCTAGGCCAGTACATCGCGGGCTTCGTCGAATGGTTGACGCAACACGGCGCCAACACCTTCGACGCAATCGCCGTGACACTGGAAACGATGATCCACGGCGTGACGTTTGCGCTCACCTGGTTCAACCCACTGGTGCTGATTGGCCTGATCGCCATCATCGCCCACCTGATTCAACGCAAGTGGGGCCTGACAGCGTTCGTGGTCGCCTCGTTCCTGCTGATCCTCAATCTGGGGTACTGGCAGGAAACCATGGAAACCCTCGCCCAGGTGCTGTTCGCCACCCTGGTCTGCGTGTTGATCGGCGTGCCGCTGGGCATCGTCGCCGCGCACAAACCGATGTTCTACACCATGATGCGGCCGGTGCTCGATCTGATGCAGACCGTGCCGACCTTCGTTTACCTCATTCCTACCCTGACCCTCTTCGGGCTGGGTGTGGTACCGGGCCTGATCTCCACGGTGGTCTTCGCCATCGCGGCGCCGATCCGCCTGACCTACCTGGGCATCCGCGATGTCCCGCAAGAACTGATGGACGCCGGCAAGGCCTTCGGCTGCTCGCGTCGCCAATTGCTCTCAAGGATCGAACTGCCGCACGCCATGCCAAGCATCGCGGCCGGCATCACCCAGTGCATCATGCTGTCGCTGTCGATGGTGGTGATCGCGGCACTGGTCGGCGCCGACGGACTCGGCAAACCGGTGGTCAACGCACTGAACACTGCTGATATTGCGCTGGGCTTCGAAGCAGGCCTGGCAATCGTACTGCTGGCGATCATGCTCGACCGTATCTGCAAACAACCCGACGCCAAAGTAGGGGGTGACGCATGAGCATAATTCGCTTCGAAGACGTCGACGTGATCTTCTCCAAAGACCCGCGCGAGGCACTCAAGCTGCTCGATCAGGGCATGACCCGCAACGAGATCCTCAAGAAGACCGGGCAGATCGTCGGCGTGGAAAAGGCCACGCTGGACATCAACAAGGGCGAGATCTGCGTGCTGATGGGCCTGTCCGGTTCGGGCAAGTCGAGCCTGCTGCGCTGCATCAACGGTCTCAACACCGTGAGCCGCGGCAAGCTGTTCGTCGAGCATGAAAACCGCCAGATCGACATCGCCTCCTGCACCCCGGCCGAGCTGAAAATGATGCGCACCAAGCGCATTGCCATGGTGTTCCAGAAGTTCGCCCTGATGCCCTGGCTGACGGTGCGCGAGAACATCAGTTTCGGCCTGGAAATGCAGGGCCGACCGGAGAAGGAACGCAAAAAACTGGTCGATGAGAAACTCGAGCTGGTCGGCCTGACCCAGTGGCGCAACAAGAAGCCGGACGAACTGTCCGGCGGCATGCAGCAGCGCGTCGGCCTCGCCCGCGCGCTGGCGATGGACGCCGATATTCTGCTGATGGACGAACCGTTCTCGGCCCTCGACCCGCTGATCCGCCAGGGTCTGCAGGACGAATTGCTGGAACTGCAACGCAAGTTGAGCAAGACCATCGTGTTTGTGAGCCACGACCTCGATGAAGCCCTCAAACTGGGCAGCCGCATCGCGATCATGAAGGACGGCCGGATCATCCAGTACAGCGTGCCGGAAGAAATCGTCCTCAACCCGGCGGACGACTACGTGCGGACCTTTGTCGCCCACACCAATCCGCTCAACGTACTTTGCGGCCGCAGCCTGATGCGCACGCTGGACAAGTGCAAACGCATCAACGGCTCGGTGTGCCTCGATCCGGGCGGCGATTCATGGCTGGACCTGGCCGAAGGCAACACCATCAAGGGCGCACGGCAGAACGGCTCGGTGCTGAACCTGCAGAACTGGGCGCCAGGGCAAGCGGTGGAAGGCCTGGAGCGCAAACCGACGCTGGTGGACTCGAACATCGGCATGCGTGACGCGCTGCAGATCCGTTATCAGACCGGCAACAAGCTGGTGCTGCACGATAACAATCATGTGGTGGGGATCCTCGGCGACAGCGAGCTGTATCACGCGTTGTTGGGCAAGAACCTCGGTTAAGGCGGGATAAAAAAAGGGATCGCGGTGAGCGATCCCTTTTTATTGGGTCAGGGAAAAGCCCCTCACCCTAGCCCTCTCCCAGAGGGAGAGGGGACCGATCGGGGGATGCTGCAGATATGCACCGACCTGATCTTGCTTTACCGAATCCATAATCAACTCGATCTCTCAGGTCGATGTATGACGCTAGACATCTCGGTCAGCTCCCTCTCCCTCCGGGAGAGGGCTGGGGTGAGGGCCAGCTTTTGACTTTAGCTATACACCCGGCCAAGAAGCTGCCGATGGCTCTCGAACTGATCCAGCACATCCCGGGTAATCTGCTCCGGCGTAAAGCCCATCAAGTCGTAATCCTGACTGCCATTGTGCAGATACACCTCGGCCCGGTAATAACGCTGGCGCGCTTCATCCGATTGCGCCGATTCGGTCGGAGTCGCCAGATAGCCGTCCAGGCTCACTTCATAAACGAAAGGGTTGCCCTCTTCCATTTCGACCCGCACACCCATGCAACGCTTGGCCTTGCCCAACAGCGTCTGCACTTCAATCCCCTGATTGCGCAATTGTGCGGCCGCATCTTCCAGCGCCGGGGTGACATGTTTGTCCATGAAGCGCTGCACCACCGATTGGCTCGGCTGCAGATCCAGCTGAGTCAGGCGCTCGCTGAAACCACGGCGTCCGCGCTCGGCCAGTTGCGCTTGCTCCTGTTCGATCTGCACGTCCTGGCGCATCGCCTTGTGCAGGCCGAACATGAAGCAGATCAGCACCACCGAGAACGGCAGGCCGGCCAGCACGACCATGGTCTGCATGGCTTCGAAGTTGCCGGCGAACAGCAGGCCAATGGTCACCAGCGTGATCACCACGGACCAGAAGATCCGCAGCCAGTGCGGCGCGTCTTCATCGACGTTACCGCCCTTGCACGACAGGTTCGCCATCATCACCGCGCCGGAGTCGGCCGGGGTCAGGAACAGCACGAAGCCGACGAAGATCGACACACCGATGACGACTTTCGACGCCGGATAATGCTCAAGCAACTGATAAATCGCCATCGACGGCTGTTCCAGCGCCGTCTTGCCCAACTCAACCGCGCCCTGATTCATCACCAGATCCAGCGCCGAGTTACCGAAGATCGACAGCCACGCCAAGGTGAAGCCCAACGGAATCAGCAGCACGCCAGCGACCAGTTCCCGCACGCTGCGGCCACGGGAAATCCGCGCGATGAACATGCCCACGAATGGCGCCCAGGAAATCCACCATGCCCAATAGAACAGGGTCCACAGCCCGAGCCAGCGGTCGGACTTGGCGTTGTCGCCTTCATAGACGTACAGGTCGAAAGTCTTCAACACCACGCCGTTGAGGTAGTCGCCGATGTTCTGCACAAAGCCGTTGAGCAAGTGCAGGGTCGGGCCGAACAACAGGACGAAAATCAGCAGGCCGCTGAACAGCACGATGTTCAGGTTGGACAGGCGACGAATGCCGTTTTCCACACCCGACACGGCAGCGATGGTCGCCACGGTGCTCATGACGATGATGACGATCAGCAGGTTGGTGTTGCTGTGCTCCATGCCGAACAGGTTCTCCAGCCCGGACGACACTTGCAGCGAGCCAATCCCCAGGTTGGTCACCAGACCCAGCAGCGTTACGAACATGCCGAAGCCGTCTACCGCGTGCCCGGCCGCGCCTTTGACCCAGCGCTCGCCGACCAGCGGATACAGTGCCGAACGCAGCGCCAGCGGCTGGTTATGCCGATAGGCAAAATATGCCACGGCCAGACCGACCAGTGCGTAGATCGCCCAGCCGTGCAGGCCCCAGTGCAGGAACGTCAGTTGCACTGCCTGCCGCGCGGCCAGGTTGCTGGCCGACGTGCCTTCCGGCGGATTGAAATAGTGATCCAGCGGCTCGGACGCGCCGAAGTACAACAGCGAAATGCCGATGCCTGACGAGAACAGCATCCCCGCCCAGGCGCCGTAACTGAAATCCGGGGTGTCGTCCTTGCTGCCCAGTTTGAGTTTGCCGTACGAGGAAAACGCCAGACCGACCACGAACACCAGGTAGGCGGCGATCACCACCATGTAGTACCAGCCGAAACTGCGCGACAACCAGGCCTGGGCCATCCCCAACATTCTGCCGGCCTCTTGCGGGGCGATGATCAGAATGGCGGTCAACAACAGAATCAGCGCGGTCGAGGTGTAGAACACCCAACCGTTGACCGTCACCTTCTCGGGCGGGGTCTTTATTAGCGAGGCAGAACTCATGGCACAAATGCTCCAGGCAGTGCGAGAGAAGAACACAAGGCATCACGGAACCCGACCAATCGGTTAGTTGGCAGCCGACCGGCGGGTGATATAAAGACACTCCGAAAAAAGCCCGAACCTGCCGAAATGGCGTTGCGTATTCGCTTTCGTGGCCAGAGGTGCCGGACGTTCATCCGAAACCTGGCCCCGAGCGTCTTGCCCTTTCAACACGTCCTTCGAATCACGAACCGCGCCATGCCCCACGCAGGTTTCGAGCCGTTTCAGGTGTCGGTTTTTATCGTCATCACGCGTAGGAATTTTCTGTAGGCAGCGACGAATTGTCGCAGATCTTATTCTTTGTTGATTGAACGTTCAATCAAAACAAAATAGACTGGCCCTCAATCCGATCGGCGTCATTCGCCCCTCGGAAGGCCTAAGGAGATGTGCAAGATGCCCAAGGTCGGTATGCAACCCATCCGCCGCCAACAACTGATCGAAGCCACTTTGCAGGCCGTCGATCAGGTCGGAATGGTGGACGCCAGCATTGCGCTGATCGCCCGTTTGGCCGGTGTCTCGAATGGCATCATCAGTCATTACTTTCAGGACAAGAACGGCCTGATCGCCGCCACGATGCGGTACCTGATGACCGCCCTCAGCGAGAGCGTCACCGCGCGCCGTCAGGCGCTGGCAGATGACAGCCCACGGGCGCATCTGCAGGTGATCATCGAAGGCAACTTCGACGCCAGCCAGGTCAATGGCCCGGCAATGAAAACCTGGCTGGCCTTCTGGGCCACCAGCATGCACCAGCCGTCTTTGCACAGGTTGCAGCGGATCAACGATCACCGTCTGTATTCCAACCTGTGCTGCCAGTTCCGCCGTGTGCTGCCGCTCGAAGATGCGCGCAGTGCGGCCCGGGGTCTGGCAGCGTTGATTGACGGCTTGTGGTTGCGCGGCGCGCTGTCGGGAGATGCTTTCGACACGGCGCAAGCGCAACAGATCGCTTACGAATACATGGATTTCCAATTGGCCAAGCAGGTGAGCTAGAGCACACAGAAACGCTCAGCCCCTGAACTCCACCGCAGCGTCATCGCGGTGGTCAACGCCAACCACCAATGCACTTGCGAGGACACTATGGCCCGTTTCGAACTGCAAAAACTCTACATCGATGGCGCGTATACCGATGCCGGCAGCGACGCCACCTTCGAAGCCATCAACCCGGCGAACGGTGAAGTCCTCGCACTGGTGCAACGTGCGACCAAGGACGACGTCGAGCGCGCCGTGGTCAGCGCCGAAAAGGGCCAGAAAATCTGGGCCGCGATGACCGCCATGGAGCGTTCGCGCATCCTGCGTCGCGCCGTCGACATCCTGCGCGAGCGCAACGATGAACTGGCCGCGCTGGAAACCCTGGACACCGGCAAATCCTTCTCCGAAACCAAATACGTCGACATCGTCACCGGCGCCGACGTGCTGGAATACTACGCAGGCCTGGTGCCCGCCATCGAAGGCGAGCAGATCCCGCTGCGTGACACCTCTTTCGTTTACACCCGTCGCGAGCCGCTGGGTGTGGTCGCCGGTATCGGCGCGTGGAACTACCCGATCCAGATCGCGCTGTGGAAATCCGCTCCAGCCCTGGCGGCCGGTAACGCGATGATCTTCAAGCCAAGCGAAGTCACCTCGTTGACCACCCTGAAACTGGCCGAGATCTACACCGAAGCCGGCGTGCCGAACGGCGTGTTCAACGTCCTGACCGGCAGCGGCCGCGAAGTCGGCACCTGGCTGACCGAGCACCCGCGCATCGAAAAAATCTCCTTCACCGGCGGCACCGACACCGGCAAGAAAGTCATGGCCAGCGCCTCGGCTTCGTCGCTGAAAGACGTGACCATGGAACTGGGCGGCAAGTCGCCGCTGATCATCTTTGACGACGCCGACCTCGATCGCGCCGCCGATACCGCGATGATGGCCAACTTCTACAGCTCCGGTCAGGTCTGCACCAACGGCACTCGCGTGTTCGTACCGGCGCACCTGAAAGCTGCGTTCGAAGCCAAGATCGTTGAGCGCGTTGCACGCATCCGCGTCGGCAACCCGGAAGACGAAAACACCAACTTCGGCCCGCTGGTCAGCTTCGCCCATATGGAAAGCGTGCTGGCCTATATCGAAAAAGGTAAGGAACAAGGCGCGCGCGTCCTGTGCGGCGGCGGTCGTCTGACCGACGGCGAATTCGCCAAAGGCGCGTTCGTTGCACCGACCGTGTTCACCGATTGCAGCGACGACATGACCATCGTCCGCGAAGAAATCTTCGGCCCGGTAATGGCGATCCTCTCCTACGAAACCGAAGAAGAAGTGATCCGCCGCGCCAACGACACCGACTTCGGCTTGGCCGCCGGTATCGTCACCAAAGACCTGAACCGCGCCCACCGCGTGATTCATCAACTGGAAGCCGGTATCTGCTGGATCAACGCCTGGGGCGAGTCCGACGCGAAAATGCCGGTCGGCGGCTACAAGCAGTCGGGCGTGGGCCGTGAGAACGGGATCAGCTCGCTGAATAACTTCACCCGGATCAAATCGGTACAGGTCGAGCTGGGCGATTACGTCTCGGTGTTCTGATCTGCCGCAACGCTGAAGTCGGGGCCCTTGTGGCGAGAGAGCTTGCTCCCGCCGGGCTGCGAAGCGGCCCCGACTGCAGACACCGCAGTTATCCAGACAGAACTCAGTTGCAGGCTTTGCGACTGCTGCGCAGCCGAGCGGGAGCAAGCTCCCTCGCCACAGCAAGTGGCCACTCGGCAGCCTGACCACATTTAAAGAGGGTGCATTCAATGTCCCAAGAATTCGATTACATCATCATAGGTGCCGGCTCGGCCGGTAACACCCTGGCGACCCGTCTGACTGAAGACGAAGGCGTAACCGTTCTGCTGCTCGAAGCCGGGGGCCCGGACTACCGCCTCGACTTCCGCACGCAGATGCCCGCCGCGCTGGCGTTCCCGCTGCAGGGTCGTCGCTACAACTGGGCCTATGAAACCGATCCAGAGCCACATATGGACGGTCGCCGGATGGAATGCGGTCGCGGCAAGGGCCTCGGCGGTTCTTCGCTGATCAACGGCATGTGCTACATCCGTGGCAACGCCATGGACTACGACGGCTGGGCGAAACTGCCGGGCCTGGAAGACTGGTCGTACCTCGATTGCCTGCCGTACTTCCGCAAAGCCGAAACCCGTGACATCGGCCCGAATGATTACCACGGTGGCGAAGGCCCGGTCAGCGTGACCACACCGAAGGCTGGCAACAACCCGCTGTTCCACGCCATGGTTGAAGCCGGCGTACAGGCCGGTTACCCGCGCACCGAAGACCTCAACGGCTACCAGCAGGAAGGCTTCGGCCCGATGGACCGCACCGTGACGCCGAATGGCCGCCGTGCTTCCACCGCCCGTGGCTACCTCGACATTGCCAAGAAGCGTTCGACCCTGACCATCGTCACCCACGCCCTGACCGACAAGATTCTGTTTGAAGGCAAGCGTGCGGTCGGCGTGCGTTACCTGATCGGCGACGCGCAAGAGCGCGTTGAAGCCAAGGCGCGCAAAGAAGTGCTGCTGTGCTCCGGCGCGATCGCTTCGCCGCAGATTCTGCAGCGTTCCGGTGTCGGCCCGGCGAAACTGCTGGAAAGCCTCGACATCCCGGTGGTTCACGATCTGCCGGGCGTTGGTGAAAACCTGCAGGATCACCTTGAGCTGTACCTGCAATACGCCTGCACCCAACCGGTCTCGCTGTACCCGTCGCTGCTCTGGTACAACCAGCCGGCGATCGGTGCCGAGTGGCTGTTCAACGGCACCGGCATCGGTGCCAGCAACCAGTTCGAGGCCGGCGGTTTCATTCGTTCGCGTCCGGAATTCGAATGGCCGAACATCCAGTACCACTTCCTGCCGGTGGCGATCAACTACAACGGCAGCAACGGTGTGAAAGAACACGGTTTCCAGGCGCACATGGGTTCCATGCGCTCGCCGAGCCGTGGCCGCGTCCAGGTCAAATCCAAGGACCCGCGCCAGCACCCGAGCATCCTGTTCAACTACATGGCTACCGAGCAGGACTGGCAGGAATTCCGCGACGGCATCCGCCTGACCCGCGAAATCATGCAGCAGCCGGCCCTCGACGCGTTCCGTGGTCGCGAAATCAGCCCGGGCATCGAAGTGCAAACCGATGAGCAGCTCGACAAGTTCATCCGCGAGCACGCCGAAACCGCGTTCCACCCGTCCTGCTCGTGCAAGATGGGCACCGACGAGATGGCCGTGGTCGATGGCGAAGGTCGTGTGCACGGCATGCAGAGCCTGCGCGTGGTCGATGCCTCGATCATGCCGATCATCACCACCGGCAACCTCAACGCACCGACGATCATGATGGCGGAGAAAATCGCCGACAAGATCCGTGGTCGCAAACCGCTGCCGCGCAGCAACGCTGCGTACTACGTCGCCAACGGCGCGCCGGTCAAAGGCAAGCCGATGCGGGATATCACCCCGGTTACCCAGTAAGTCGTAAGACCGAGGCGCGACCTTCGCGAGCAGGCTCGCTCCCACATTGGAATGCATTTCAACTGTGGGAGCGAGCCTGCTCGCGAAGGGGCCCTCAGATTCAGCACAAATTCCCCCGCTGCACAGTAAAACCTCCTACACCCCCTCTTCACTTGATCCTACCCCCACGCGGGCCTACTCTAGACCTCGCGCAACCGTTTCACCCTCCCCGCTGTCGCCACGCCGCTACTCCATTACAAGGAGGTTCCCGAATGTTCGATTTCCACCCCCAGCTCAAGCAGCGCTTCGCTGCCTTGCGCACGGGCGCTGAATTTTTTTCCCTGCGGTATGTGCGCGAGTCCGGGCAGTATCTGTCGGTGCGCAAGAACGTCGCCGAACCGCCGAGCCTGCGCCGCGACGAAGGGGCGATGCTCACCGTGCGGGTCAATGGCGTCGAAGCCTACGCGGCGACCAACGATCTTTCGCAACAGGGCCTGCAAGCCGCCCTCGAACGCGCCGAGCAACAGGCCCGCCGCCTCAAGCCGCACGCCTTGCTCGATCTGCGCGAGCAGCCGGTTTCCAGCGACCGCGCTGATTATTTTTCGCCTAACCTCGAACAGCCCTTCCCGTCCCTGAGCGAATGCTTCGAGCTGCTCGGCGCGGAATCCGCCTCGGTGCCCAAGGATGAGCGCCTGGTCAACTGGCAGGTGAGCATCGGCATCACTCACGTCGAGCAGATTTACCTGAGCAGCGCCGGCGCCGAATTGCGTCAGGCCCAGCGCTTTGTCTATCCAGGCCTCGACGTCACGGCCTACGACGGCAACGACAGCCAGACCCGTAGCCTGGGCCGGGAGAATTTTGGCCAACAGGGTGGCGCCGATGTCATCAGCCGTTGCGGACTGGTCGGTGCCGGCCCGCAAGTGGCCGATCAGGCCCTGCAACTGCTGCTCGCGCCGAACACCCCGCAAGGCCCGCGCGATCTGCTGCTGATGCCCGATCAGATGATGCTGCAGATCCACGAGTCCATCGGCCACCCGCTGGAGCTCGACCGGATCCTGGGTGATGAGCGCAATTACGCCGGCACCAGTTTCGTCAAAACCAGCGATTTCGGCAGCCTGCAATATGGCTCCAGGCTGCTCAACGTAACCTTCGATCCGGACATTCCCGAAGAACTCGCCAGCTACGGCCATGACGACGATGGGACCCCGGCCAGCAAACAATTCCTGATTCGCGACGGCCTGCTGCTGCGGCCACTGGGCGGAGCGCTGTCGCAATATCGCGCCGGCCTCGATGGCGTCGCCAACAGCCGCGCCTGCGGCTGGAACCGCCCGCCGATCGACCGCATGGCCAACCTCAACATCGAGCCGGGTGATCAAACGCTGGAGCAGATGATCGGCGGTATCGAGCACGGCATTCTGATGAGCACCAACCGTTCGTGGTCGATCGACGATGCGCGCAACAAATTCCAGTTCGGCTGCGAATGGGGCCAGCTGATCGAGAACGGTGAACTTAAAGGCGTGGTGAAAAATCCCAACTACCGGGCGATTTCCGCGCACTTCTGGAAGAGCCTGCGCGCCGTCGGCGATGCCAACACCGTCAAGGTGCTGGGCACGCCGAACTGCGGCAAGGGCGAACCGAACCAGGTGATTCGCGTCGGCCACGCTTCGCCGGCCTGCGTATTCAGCAACATTGATGTGTTTGGGGGAGACGCCTGATGAGCATTTCGAAGCGTCAGTCCGACGCCTTCAAGGTCATGGTCAACTGGCTGCGCGACAGCGTGCGCGAGCCGGAACAGTTCACGCTCAGCTACGCCGCCGAAGCCTCGGCGTTCGTGCGCTTCAATCACGCCAAGGTGCGCCAGGCCGGGCAGGTGCAACAGGCCAACGTCGGCCTGAAACTGATCAACGACGGTCGCCACGCCGACCTGCAGATCACGCTGTCCGGGGATCAGGAAGCCGATCTGCAACGGCTCGCCGAGGGCCTGCAGCAATTGCGCGAAACCCTGCCGCTGCTGCCGCAGGATCCGTATCTGCTGCTCAATCACAACAGTTGGCAGAGCACGCACGTACAAGCGCATCCGCTGCCGGACACCGAAGATGTCGTCGGGCAAATCTGCGCCGCCGCTGAAGGTCTCGACCTGGTCGGTTTTTATGCTGCCGGTCCGATCAGCCGCGGTTTCGCCAGTTCCGCCGGCGCGTTCGGCTGGCATGAAGCCAACAGCTTCAATTTCGACTTCAGCCTGTTCCATGAAAATGGCGAAGCGGTGAAGGCCAGTTACGCCGGGCACGACTGGAGCGACGAGGGTTTCGCCAGGCGTTTCGCCCAGGCCCGCGAACAGCTTGAGTTTCTCGGCCGACCGTTACGCACCCTGGCGCCGGGTCAGTACCGCGCCTATCTGGCGCCGGCGGCGCTGGAAGAAATCATGGGCATGCTCAGTTGGGGCGGTTTTTCGGCGCAATCGATCGCCAGCAAGAGCAGTCCGTTGCAGAAGCTCTACGTCGGCGATCAGGCATTCAGCCCGTTGCTGTCGCTGGATGAGAAAGTCAGCGAGTCGCTGAGCCCGGCGTTCTCCGCCGAAGGCTATCCGCGCAGCGATCTGCGTCTGATCATCGAGGGCAAGGCCGGGGATCAACTGGTCGGCTCGCGCAGCGCTGCCGAATATGGTCTGGCGGCGAACGGTGCGGGCGGCGGCGAGATGCCCAGCGCGTTGAACATGGCTGCAGGTGATTTGTCGCAGCAAGAGATCCTCAAGCAGTTGGGCACCGGGCTGTACATCAGCAACCTGTGGTACCTGAACTACTCGGACCAACCGGCGGCGCGTATGACCGGCATGACCCGTTTCGCGACTTTCTGGGTCGAGAACGGCGAGATCCAGGCGCCGGTCAGCACCATGCGTTTCGATGACAGCGCCTACAACCTGCTCGGTTCGCAGCTGGAAGCGTTGACCACCGAGCGCGAGCTGCTGCTGTCGGCGAGCACCTACAGCCAGCGCAATACCTCGTCGGCGTTGTTGCCGGGGGCGTTGGTCAGCCGACTGACCTTGACCCTGTAAATCGCCCCCCGGTGAGGGGGGGCACACTCAACTGTGGCGAGGGAGCTTGCTCCCGCTGGGTTGCGAAGCGACCCCAAAACCGGAGCTCACGGTGTTCCAGTAATACCGCGCTGGCCGGATTCACGACGGCTGCGCCGCCGACCGGGAGCAAGCTCCCTCGCCACAGAGTTTCATTCAGACCGACAAGCCGGATTAACCACCTTCAGAGGTTCCATGCCCAACCGCCCGCCTCTCGACGCCATCACCGCACGCTGGTTGCCGTGGGTCGTCGCCATTGCGTTCTTCATGCAGTCCCTCGACGGGACCATCCTCAACACCGCGCTGCCGGCCATGGCCAGCGATCTCGCAGAAGACCCGTTGCGCATGCAGGGCGTGATCATCGCCTACATGCTCACCGTCGCCCTGTTGATCCCGGCGTCAGGCTGGATCGCCGACCGCTTCGGCACCAAGAAAATCTTCTTCGGTGCGATCCTGCTGTTCAGCTTCGGCTCGCTGCTCTGCGCCTTGTCCAGCAGCCTGAGCATGCTCATCGGGGCGCGGGTGATCCAGGGCCTCGGCGGTGCGCTGATGTTGCCGGTCGGGCGACTGGTGGTGCTGCGCGCCTATCCGCGCTCGGAACTGGTGCGGATCATGGGTTTCATCACCATTCCCGGCCTGCTCGGCCCGCTGATCGGCCCGACCATGGGCGGCTGGATGGTGGAATACGTAACGTGGCACTGGATCTTCCTGATCAACCTGCCCGTCGGGGTCATCGGTTGTTATGCGGTGTGGAAATTCATTCCTGACCTGCGCGGCACGGAGCGCACGCGTTTCGATAGCCTCGGCTTTCTGCTGTTCGGCGCGGCGATGATCCTCATCACCATTGCCATGGAAGGCCTTGGCGAACTGCACTTGCCGCACCTGCGGGTGATGTTGCTGCTGTTCGCCGGCATGGCCTGTCTGGCGGCGTACTGGCTGCGCGCCGGGCATATCGAGAATCCGCTGTTCGCGCCGTCACTGTTCAAGACCCGCACCTTCGCCGTCGGCATTCTCGGCAACCTGTTCGCACGACTGGGCAGCGGTGCCCTGCCGTTTCTTGTGCCGTTGTTGCTGCAAGTGGCGTTAGGCTATTCGCCCTCGCAAGCCGGGATGAGCATGTTGCCGCTGGCCGCTGCGGCGATGATCGCCAAGTGGGTCGCCCGACCGCTGATCGAACGCCTCGGCTATCGCATCGTCCTCACCGGCAACACGCTGGCACTGGGGATCATGCTGGCGAGCATGGGCCTGGTCAGCGAGCAGACGCCGTACTGGCTGCTGCTCTGCCTGCTGGCGGTGCTGGGGGCGATCAACTCGCTGCAATTCACCGCGATGAACACCGTGACCCTGATCGACCTCGACGATGCCAGCGCCAGCAGCGGCAACAGTTTGCTCTCGGTGGTCGCGCAATTGTCGCTGAGCCTCGGCGTGGCCTGCGCCGGTGCGCTGCTCGGCGGCTTCACTGCGAAGGTAGGCAACGATGGTGTGGAAACCGTGCTCGGCGCTTTCCAGCTGACCTTCGTTACGGTCGGCGTGATGGCGATGCTCGCGGCAACGATCTTCTCGCAACTGTCGAAGGAAGACGGGCGCCGGGCGAAACGGCCGCAGGAACACATCGAACACTGATTCCGCTGAAGGACTCCCTGTAGGAGCTGCCGAAGGCTGCGATCTTTTGATCTTGTTTTTTAAAGAAAAATCAAAAGATCGCAGCCTTCGGCAGCTCCTACAGGGGAGTGTGGTCCCTCACACAGACTGATCTCCAGTCAGAGAAACTCTGGGGCTGTTCGTCCAGAACTGTCGAGGAAACTGGCACGGGGCTGCTACACTGCGCGACATTTTGTTTTGCAGGCCAGTCCCGTGACCACCATCGCCACCGCTTTTAATACTCTGCCGCTGTCCGCCGCCATGCTGGCTAACCTCGAATCACTCGGTTATGCCCAGATGACGCCGATCCAGGCGCAGAGCTTGCCGGTGATCCTCAAGGGGATGGACCTGATCGCCCAGGCCAAGACCGGCAGCGGCAAGACCGCCGCGTTCGGCATCGGCCTGCTGAACCCGATCAATCCGCGCTACTTCGGTTGCCAGGCGCTGGTGATCTGCCCGACCCGCGAGCTGGCTGACCAGGTGGCCAAGGAAGTCCGTCGTCTGGCCCGCGCCGAAGACAACATCAAGGTCCTGACCCTCTGCGGTGGCGTGTCGTTCGGCCCGCAGATCGCTTCGCTGGAGCATGGCGCGCACATCATCGTCGGCACCCCGGGGCGCATTCAGCAGCACCTGCGCAAGGGTTCGCTGGTGCTCGATGGTCTGAACACGCTGATCCTCGACGAAGCCGACCGCATGCTCGACATGGGTTTCTACGACGCCATCGAAGACATCATCATCAAGACCCCGGAGCGTCGCCAGACCCTGCTGTTCTCCGCGACCTACCCGGTGGGCATCAAGCAACTGGCCTCGAAATTCATGCGCGATCCGCAGACCGTCAAGGCTGAAGCCTTCCACGACGACACGCAGATCGAACAGCGCTTCTACGAAATTTCCCCGGAAGAGCGCATGAGCGCAGTGACCAAAGTCCTGCACCACTTCCGTCCGGCGTCCTGCGTGGCGTTCTGCTTCACCAAGCAGCAAGTGCAGGAAACCGTTGATCACCTGACCGCCAAAGGCATTTCCGCCGTCGGCCTGCACGGCGATCTGGAACAGCGTGACCGCGATCAGGTGCTGGCGATGTTCGCCAACCGCAGCACCTCGGTGCTGGTTGCCACCGACGTCGCAGCCCGTGGTCTGGATATCGATGCGCTGGACATGGTGATCAACGTCGAGCTGGCGCGGGATTCGGAAATCCATATCCACCGCGTCGGCCGTACCGGTCGCGCGGGCGAGAAAGGCATTGCCATCAGCCTCGTCGCGCCATCCGAAGCACACCGCGCGCAAGCCATCGAACAATTGCAGAAAGCGCCACTGAACTGGGATCAGATCGACAACCTCAAGTCCCAGGGGCTGGCACCGCTGCAACCACCGATGACCACCCTGTGCATCGGCGCTGGCCGTAAAGACAAGGTGCGTCCAGGCGACATTCTTGGCGCATTGACTGGCGAAGCGGGCATTCCCGGTGCGCAGGTTGGCAAGATTGCGATCTTCGATTTCCAGGCCTATGTCGCTGTCGAGCGCACCGTGGCCATGCAGGCCTTGCAGCGCCTGAACGACGGCAAGATCAAGGGCCGCTCGTTGCGCGTACGCATTCTCTAAGCGATCTTCCATCCAAAGAAGATCCCCCTGTGGGAGCGAGCCTGCTCGCGAATGCAATCGGTCAGTCGACATCATTGTTGAATGACACAGCGCTTTCGCGAGCAGGCTCGCTCCCACAGTTTGTATTGTAGCGAGCCACCAAGAGGACACCGTTTTGCGCTCTACCGAAGTCGTGATCATTGGCGCTGGCGCGGCCGGCTTGATGTGTGCCCTGACTGCCGCCGGGCGCGGGCGTCAGGTGTTACTGCTTGACCACGCGAACAAGGCGGGGAAGAAAATCCTCATGTCCGGCGGTGGCCGCTGCAACTTCACCAACATGTACACCGAACCGAGCAATTTTCTCTCGCAGAATCCGCATTTCTGCAAATCCGCGCTGGCGCGTTACACCCAGTGGGATTTCATCGGTCTGGTCGGCAAACACGGCGTGCCGTACCACGAGAAGAAACTCGGCCAGCTGTTCTGCGATAACAAATCCAGCGACATCCTCGGCCTGCTGCTCGATGAATGCGATCAGGCCGGCGTCGAGCTGCGTCTGGACACCTCGATCCAGACCATTGAAAAAATCGACAGCGGCTACCTGCTCGACACCACCCTCGGCCAGGTCCAATGCCAATCGCTGGTCATTGCTACCGGTGGCCTGTCGATCCCGACGCTGGGCGCCACCGGGTTCGGTTATCAGGTCGCTAAACAGTTCGGCCATGAACTGCTGCCGACCCGCGCCGGACTGGTGCCGTTCACCATCACCGATCAGCTCAAGGATTTGTGCACAGAGCTGTCCGGCACCTCGGTGGATTGCCTGGTCAGCTGCAACGAGCAGAGCTTTCGCGAAAACATCCTGTTCACTCACCGCGGCCTCAGCGGCCCGGCGATCCTGCAGATTTCCTCGTTCTGGGAGCCCGGCGACACAGTGGGGATCAATCTGCTGCCGGACCACGATGCGGCGACGTGGCTGCAAGAGCAAGTCGCCGAACGCCCGAACAGCGAGTTGAAAACCTTGCTTGGCGAAATCTTCACCAAGAAGATGGCCAATCTGCTGGCGGACAACTGGTTTGCCTCCAAACCGATGAAGCAGTACACCCACGCTGAATTGGCGGAGATTGCCGAGAAGCTTGGCAGCTGGAAAGTTGTGCCGGCGGGAACTGAAGGCTATCGCACGGCTGAGGTGACTCTGGGTGGCGTCGATACCCGCGAGGTTTCGTCGAAGACCATGGAATCGCTGAAAAGCCCGGGCCTGTATTTCATTGGCGAAGTGCTCGACGTCACCGGGCACCTGGGCGGCTTCAACTTTCAGTGGGCCTGGGCCTCCGGCTACGCAGCGGCGCAGTACGTCTGATCGAAACAACACTCCCCGTGTAGGAGCTGCCGAAGGCTGCGATCTTTTGATCCTGTTTTTAAAGATCAAGATCAGAAGATCGCAGCCTTCGGCAGCTCCTACAGTTGTCATGCGTAATGCAGTCAGGAACACTTTTTGCTGTCAGATGTGCTCGGCGCCATTGCGTCGGCGTCATTACTGGCTCAATTTAGCGGCATCGCCTCGGAAGGCCTTCGCACTTCATGTCCTCGACCTCGTTTCGTCAGTCTTTGCGGCGCCTGTGGGCGCTGGATAAATTCAGCTATAGCGTGCGGGTATTCATCGCCCTGACCGGCAGCATGGCGCTGTGCTGGTATCAGGATGAAATGGGCCTGCTGATCCCGTTGTTCCTCGGCATCATCGCCAGCGCCCTGGCCGAAACCGACGACAGTTGGCAGGGCCGCCTCAACGCCCTCGCCGTGACGCTGGTGTGTTTCAGCATCGCCGCGCTGTCGGTGGAGCTGCTTTTCCCCTACCCGATCATTTTCGCCGTGGCCCTGGCGCTGGCCAGTTTCGGCCTGACCATGCTCGGTGCGCTGGGCGAGCGTTACGGCGCGATCGCCTCGGCGACGCTGATTCTGTCGGTGTACACGATGATCGGCGTCGATCAGCGCGGCGGCGCGGTCACCGATTTCTGGCACGAACCGATGCTGCTGGTCGCTGGCGCGGCGTGGTACGGCCTGCTCTCGGTACTGTGGCAGGCGCTGTTTTCCAATCAACCGGTGCAGCAAAGCCTGGCGCGACTGTTCCGCGAGCTGGGTCTTTACCTGAAGTTGAAATCGTCGTTGTTCGAGCCGATCCGGCAGATGGACGTCGAAGCCCGCCGCCTCGAACTGGCGCAACAGAATGGCCGGGTGGTCGCCGCACTGAACACCGCCAAGGAAATCATCCTGCACCGGGTCGGCAACGGTCGACCGGGCTCGAAAGTCAGCCGATATCTGAAGCTGTACTTCCTCGCGCAGGACATCCACGAACGCGCCAGTTCGTCGCACTACCCTTACAACGCGCTGGCCGAGGCGTTCTTCCACAGCGACGTGCTGTTCCGCTGCCAGCGCCTGCTGCGTCAGCAAGGCAAGGCTTGCCGGGCATTGGCGGAGTCGATCCAGATGCGCCAGCCGTTCATTTATGACGCGAGTTTCGCCGAAGCCCTGAACGACCTGCATGCCTCCCTCGAGCACTTGCGCATCCAGAGCAACCCGGCATGGCGCGGCCTGCTGCGCTCGTTGCGCGCCCTGGCGGCCAACCTCGGCACCCTCGACCGCCTGCTCAGCGATGCCAGCAACCCAGACGCCCTGGCCGATGCTACCGACAGCAGCCTGCTCGACCGCTCACCGCGCAATCTCAAGGACGTTTGGATTCGCCTGCGCACGCAACTGACGCCCACCTCGCTGCTGTTCCGCCATGCCCTGCGCCTGCCGCTGGCGCTGAGCATCGGCTACGGCATGGTGCACCTGATTCACCCGTCGCAAGGCTACTGGATCATCCTCACCACGCTGTTCGTCTGCCAGCCGAACTACGGCGCCACCCGGCGCAAACTCGGCCAGCGGATCATCGGCACGGCCATTGGCCTGACGGTGGCGTGGGCGCTGTTCGATCTGTTCCCCAACCCAGTGGTGCAATCGTGCTTCGCCATCGCTGCCGGCGTGGTGTTCTTCACCAACCGCACCACCCGCTACACCCTGGCGACGGCGGCGATCACCATCATGGTGCTGTTCTGCTTCAATCAGGTCGGCGATGGCTACGGGCTGTTTCTGCCACGGCTGTTCGATACCCTGCTGGGCAGTCTGATCGCCGGGCTGGCGGTATTCCTGTTCCTGCCGGACTGGCAGGGCCGGCGCCTGAACAAAGTGCTGGCCAACACCCTGACCTGCAACAGCATCTACCTGCGCCAGATCATGCAGCAATACGCCGCGGGCAAGAGCGACGACCTCGCCTATCGCCTCGCCCGACGCAACGCGCACAACGCCGATGCGGCGCTGTCGACGACGCTGGCGAACATGCTGATGGAGCCGGGGCATTTCCGAAAGGAAGCCGATGTCGGTTTCCGTTTCCTGGTGCTGTCGCACACCCTGCTCAGTTACCTGTCCGGGCTCGGCGCACACCGCGAAACGCAGCTGCCAGCCGAAGTGCGTGAGCATTTGATCGAGGGCGCCGGGGTGAAACTGGCGAGCAGCATCGACGAAATCGCCCAAGGCCTCGCGAGCAAGCAGCCGATTGCGATTCAGAGTGATGAAGAGGAAGCACTGGCCAATGAACTGGAGCAGATGCCGGAGGAGATCGATGAAGGCCAGCGACTGGTACAGACGCAATTGGCGCTGATCTGCCGGCAGTTGGGGCCGCTTCGGACATTGGCGGCGCATTTGATCAAAGACACCAGCGAGGTCAGTGCTGGCTGACATGGCGTCATCGCGAGCAGGCTCACTCCTACAGGGGAACGCATTCCAACTGTAGGAGTGAGCCTGCTCGCGATAGGGCCATCAGCCCCACAATAAATTCCAGCTCAGCCCTCACATTCCATGCCGCCGCAATAACTTCTCGTAGGTCCCGTCAGCCTTCATCGCTGCAATCGCTCGATCAAACCCGGCGACAATCTGCTCATGCTGCGGACTCTTCAGGCTGACCAGTATGTGCAGGCTGTTCTCGCTCAGCGGCTTGGGTAAAAACTCCACCGAATTGCGCACCTTGGCCGATTCCCGCGCAAGGTAATACTTCGCGACGTATTCGTCTTCCAGCGTCAGCTTGACCCGATCGGCCGAGAGCATGCGCACGCCCATGGCGAAGTTGTGCACAGGGACTTTCTGCATCGCCGTGTCGGCATCGAACGGTGCGGAATAGGCATACCCGCGCACCACCGCAATCGGGTAGGTGTGCAGTTGCTCGAGGTTGCTGTAGTCGATGGGCGCATCCTTGCGCTTGAGGAAGCGAATGCGGTTGATCAGGTACTCGCCGGAAAACTGGCCGATCTGCGTGCGCTCGTCGTTGTACCAGGCGTTGACCAGCACGTCGTAACGCCCTTCGCCAATGCCCAGCAACGCCCGCGCCCACGGCACTTGCTCGTAACCGCTGGCATAACCGGCGCGCGCCAGTGCGGTGCTGACAATGTCAGTGGCCAGGCCACCGTTGATCAGCGCATCGTCGGTAAACGGCGGCCAGTTATCGAACACCAGCCGCAGCTTTTGCGCTGCAGCATCCTGGCCGAGCAACAGCAGTCCGATCAAAGCAACGGCTTGAAGCAATCGCAGCATGCTTGAACATCCTCAGCGGGCATCCGCCCGACGTGGTTTCACGTCAAAATCCAAGGCCCCTTACCGGCAAAACCCAAGCATTGAACATTAGCTCATGGGAGCCAGTGCGCAGTGCTCTTGAGCAGATTACACAAAGTCGCAGGCGCCGCGAGAAAGGAATGATGGCATTTTGACCTTTATCACAGACTGTTGCGCCATACAGACATACGGCGCTGCTGCGCTTAGTATCGGGCGACGTATTCAAGGAATCGAAAGATGACAATCGAGTGGATCTGCAAACATCACAGCGATCTGGGCAAAGAGCAGTTGTACGCGCTATTGAAACTGCGCTCGGACGTGTTCGTGGTCGAACAGAAATGCGCCTACCCGGACCTCGACGGCCAGGATCTGGAAGGCGATACCTACCATCTGATGGGTTGGGAGGACGATCAGTTGATGGCTTATCTGCGCCTGCTCGATCCGGAATCCCAGGGTGGTGACGTGGTGATTGGCCGGGTGATCACCGCCCCTGCCGGTCGCGGCAAAGGGCTGGGCCACGCGATGATGGAACAGGCGCTGAAACAGGCCGGGAAGCACTGGCCGCAGGTGCCGATCTATCTGTCGGCGCAGGCGCATTTGCAAGGGTATTACGGCAAATACGGGTTTGAAGTGGCGGGTGAGGAATATCTCGAGGATGGCATTCCTCACATCGGGATGCGTCGCGCCTGAACAGCCCCTCATCCTAACCCTCTCCCAGAGGGAGAGGGGACTGACCTTGGTGTCTTGGGCCATGCGGCGACCTGAAAAACAGTGTCGATTATGGATTCAACAGCATTCGCTCACGTCGGTGAAATTCTACAATTTCCCCCGATCGGCTCCCTCTCCCTCTGGGAGAGGGCTGGGGTGAGGGGCTTTTTCAGGGATACTCAAGAACCGCCTTGATCTGCCGCAAATTGCGCTCGATCCACCCGCGATCAATCGCCCCCCACTCGCGAATCCGATAGCGTCCGGCATGGTTGCGCGCGCCCTCTTCCTGCTCGAATTCACAGATGATATCCAGATCGGCCAGCGCGGCGATGGTGTCCTGCGCCGTACGCCGGGGCATGCCGGTGACTTCGGTCAGCGTCGGCACGCTGGGCGCCAGACCGCTGTCGATCAGATAGGCCACGTAGAGACGGCGGTAGAAACTGCTTTTGGTCTTGCTGACGTCCATCCAAACACTCCCAACGTTAGAAGATCGCAGCCTTCGCCAGCCTGCAAAAGATCGCATTCCAACTGTAGGAGCTGCCGGAGGCTGCGATCTTTTGATTTTTATTGCATATCCCGCCACGTCAGGTACACGCGCAGATCGAATTCGATCTGGTGATACCCCGGCAGCATGTGCTCGCACAGTTTATAGAACGCCTTGTTGTGGTCCGATTCCTTGAAGTGCGCCAGCTCGTGCACCACGATCATATTCAGAAAGTCCGGCGCGGCGTCCTTGAACAGCGAGGCGATGCGGATTTCCTTGTTGGCCTTGAGCTTGCCGCCCTGCACCCGCGAGACCGTGGTGTGCAGACCGAGGGCGCGGTGGGTCAGGTCGAGGCGATTGTCGAACAGCACCTTGTCGATGGCCGGCGCGTTGCGCATGTACTGCTGCTTGAGATCCAGCGCGTAGCTGTACAACGCCTTGTCGCTCTGCACGTCATGGCGTCCCGAGTAGCGCTGATCCAGGTAATCACCCAGCCGCCCTTCGGCGATCAGTTGGCGCACCTGATCCTGCAAACGCTCGGGATAGGCCTGGAGGTACTTCAAGACAGTCATGGACGGGCAGCACGGCTCGGAAAAAGGTGCGCCAGTGTAGCGAATTCAACCGGCCAGCGCGCTCCAGTCGAACGGCTCGGCAAAGCGGACTGCGTCCTCGGCGACCAAGGGTCGCGCAACCAGGAAACCTTGCACGTACTCGCAGCCATGGGCTTGCAGCCACCGGTATTGCTCGACGGTTTCCACCCCTTCGGCTATCACCAGCAGGCCATATTGCTTGCACAGGTCGATGACCATGCGCACCAGCGCAGCATCACGTGGCGAGTCCGGCAGGCGCGCGATGAGGTGGCGGTCGAGCTTCAGCGTGTCCAGCTCCAGATCACGCAGATGCGCCAGCGAGCATGATCCGGAACCGAAATCATCCAGCGCCACGCGCACCCCGAGATGACGCAGCAGCCGCAGTTGCTTGCGCGTCTCGTCCGGGTTTTGCATCAACGCTTCCTCGGTGACCTCGACTTCCAGTTGCCGTGGCTGCAGCCCATGGCGCTCCATGACCTGACGCAACTCGGTGACCAGATTCGGCAAGCCGAACTGGGTGTTGCTCAGGCTCACGCCGAGCACCAGATCCTCGGCGAACAGCGCTTCCCAGGCTTTGCGCTGGCCGGCGCCCCGGTGATAGATCCAGCTGCCGAGGCGGCTGATCAACCGCGCTTCTTCCAGCAACGGCAGAAACAGTCCCGGCGGCACATCGCCGACGCTCGGATGCTGCCAGCGCAGCAACGCTTCGAACCCCCGAGTCTGCCCGCTACCGATCGCCACCTGCGGCTGATAGACCAGATTGAAATCGCGGTTTTCGATGGCCTCGCGCACGCTGTCTTCCAGCATCAGACGCGAGCGTGCGCGGCCGTTCATCTCATGATCATAAAAGCGATATTGCTGACGCCCGGCCCGCTTGGCTTCGTACATGGCAATGTCCGAGGCGCGCAGCAAACCGTCGAGGTTGCGGCCACAGTCGGGATAGGTGGCGATGCCGATGCTGGCGCCAAGGACAATATCCAGACCTTCGATCTGCTGACAGACCGACACCCGCTCGATGAGCTTCTCGGCAATCTTCGCCGCTTGCTCGGGGAATTCCAGATCCAGCAGCGCAGTGAACTCATCGCCGCCCATGCGCGCCAGGATATCGAACGGCCGCAGGCACGCCTTCAACTGTTCGGAAACCCAGCGCAACACGCGATCGCCGGCGTCATGGCCGAGGGAATCGTTGACCCGCTTGAAGCCGTCGAGATCGAGGTAGAGCAACACCCAGCTACTGTCGCTGCGTTCGCCGCGCAACAACAGGTTTTCCACGGTCTGGTAGAAACCCCGCCGGTTGAGCAGGCCGGTCAGAGGGTCGGTCACTGCCTGGAATTCCAGTTGCTGGTGCAAGTGACGCACCACCGACATGTCCAGCACGGTCACCACCATCGCGTGCTGCTCCGAGGATAGCGGCGCGCAGGACAATGCCACCGGCACTTGCTGTCCGGGCGCAGTGCGCAGCAACGCATCGTGCAGGCGCAGAGTTTCGCCGCGCTGGTAGCCGGCGTAGAACTCGGAATCGGCCCACAGCGGAATGTGCGGCTTCTGCAGGAAGTCGAGAAACTCCTTGCCCTCAAGCTCCTTGACCGGCGCGTTGAGCAGCCGCGAAATCGCCGGGTTGGCAAAACGAATCACGCCGTCCTCGCTCAACACCAGAATGCCTTCGGCGGCGTTATCCAGCACCGAGGCATTGAAGGCGCGCGCCACTTCCAGATCATGACTGAGGCGTTGCAGGGCACGGCGATTGCGCTGGTGTTCAAGCAGTGCCTGAACCTTGGGCTTGAGGATTTGCGGATCGAACGGTTTGAACAGGTAATCCACGGCGCCGCTGGCATAGCCCTTGATCACGGCGTCTTGGGATTGTTCGTTGGCGGTGAGGAAAATGATCGGCGTCAACCGCGTGCGCTGGCTGCCGCGCATGAGCCGTGCGACCTCAAAACCGTCCATGCCGGGCATCTGCACATCGAGCAGGACCAGGTCGATGTCGTGTTCGAGCAAAAGATTGAGCGCCTCGAAACCGGAGGCGGCGGTCATCACATGCCAATCCTGACGCTGCAACAACGCGCGCATGCTGATCAGATTTTCGGGGTAATCATCGACGATCAAAAGGACCGAGTTGCCTTCACCTGGCTGGGGTTGCGCGCATTCCATGCTGCTTCTCTTATCGGGACCGGTTGCCGGCAAAACCATAGACGTACTGAGCCTTCACTCTAGTCGCGGAAGCCACAAAGCAGAAGCAGCCGCCACGCCATCATTTGGCCAATGTTCCATCGAGCCGACTAACGGTCGCCGCTACAGCCCCCTAAAACCGGGCAGGATGGCATTTCGACAGGATGTTGACGCCAATCAACTGCCGGACGGGCATTAACAAAAATAGCCGCTACGCTTATAAAGGCGCCCCGAAAAGGCGCGGGCTAGAGCTTCTGGCACCCGCGTTCAGGATGAATCGAGTGGAAGAACCGACATGATCGATCTCGCAACCTGGAATCTCAGCGTTCCCGTTGGCAGCCCGCCATACACCGTCGAAACCGAAAAACTGGTGAAAGGCTTCAAGGATCAATACTTCCATTCCGACACCGGAACCTTGTTTTTCTGGTCCCCGGTTACCGGGTCAAAAACCGAAAACGCCGTCTACCCGCGCACCGAACTGCGCGAGACCTTCAGCAACGGCACCCTGCGCAACTGGTATTACCCGGACGCGGACAACCTGCTGCGTGCAACCCTCGCCGTGAACAAGGTGCCCAGTTCGGGCAAGATCGTTATTGGTCAGATTCACGCTTATGAAAGCCAGAAGCCGATGCTCAAACTTGAGTATCAGTACAAGACAAAGACCGAAACGGGCAACCTGGTCATCAAGGTGCGCATGCGCCCAGATGACGAAGAAAGCCGCGTCATAACCCTCGCCACCGGCGTCAAGCTCGATCGCGAATTCAACTACCTCATCCACTTGAGCCCTGGCGGTGCCCTGGGCGTGAGTGCGGCGGGGTATCAGTGGGATTCACAGATCAGCGCGACCTGGCGCGACAAGCCGTTGTACTTCAAGGCTGGGGTTTATGTGCAGGACAACACCGGGTATACCAGTGAGGGCGGGCAGGTGACGTTTACCAAACTGGATATTGATCACGACAAGTAACCCATTTCGACATCGCAATCCCTTGTAGGAGCTGCCGAAGGCTGCGATCTTTTGATCTTGATGTTTGGCGCCTCTTGGGAACGCCGGAATCAAAGTCAAAAGATCGCCGCCTTCGGCAGCTCCTACCTTTAAACAGCGTTGTTTAGATCTGTCGGCGACTACCTCCGGATGCCTACAACAGCTTGCGTCGTTGCCTACGGGCACACCAGAATCCGCCGGCTTGTGCGCCTGGCGGGCCATCGGGAACTTGATTCGCGTCACTGATATCCAGTAATCGGGTTTAGTATTCCTTGGCTTCAAGCTTGGTGCACAAGCATCTGTTAGTCAGGAATTTGAACGCCTATGCACGTGTTATTGCCGCTCTGGATTGCGAGTTCGACGTTAATCCAGCAGTGATGCCCACGCTTGAAGAGGTAGCGGAAATATTTGTTAATTACGCCCACAAAAAACCCGCCTCTCGGCGGGTTTCTTTTAAATCAGCTCAACACTCAGGCTCTGTTGACCTTAGCGTTCAACTCACCCTTCAGATAACGCTGATGCATCGCCTCCAGCGAGCTCGGCTTGATCTTCGAAGCATTACCCGAAGTAAAGAAAGGGATAGATCTATTTATACGACCTGATCTTTATACCGACTTTATCAACAACCTGAACGGAATATCGCAAATCACTATAAAGAACTGTCATTTCTATCAGGTCACAAAAGTCGGCCTCCACTCTAACCTCATCAACGTGAGACAAAAAACCAAATTCGGACTTACATCCAGCCCGAGCTTAAATCGCGTCCAATAAGGTGAAGGTTATGTTTAATTTCAATGGCAACGTCACTGAGCTGTCCGGTATAGGTGAAACAAATCCCGCCACACTTACATTTGACGACCTAAGCCAACAAGGTGGACAGTTAAAGAATGGCAAAATGCAATATTACGGCCTTAATTTCACCGTTACCGGTAGTTATACCGCGAAGACTTCCCGGTCTTTTAATCTTCAAGCGAAAGCAAAAGCCTCAGATGGAGATGAAAGAGGACATGGCGACAGTTCACTCGCCATCAGCTTGAAATCGTCCGACGGCAACGATAATAACTTGGACGGTACTGTTAAGGTTCTCGCAGGCGGACCGAATGTGGGTAAAACCTACAAAATGAACTTCGCAAGAGGCTAACACCAGAGCGTAAAAAAACCCGCCTCTCGGCGGGTTTCTTTTTTAATCAGCTCAACACTCAGGCTCAGTTGACCTTAGCGTTCAACTCACCCTTCAGATAACGCTGGTACATCGCTTCCAGCGAGATCGGTTTGATCTTCGAAGCATTACCCGCAGTACCAAATGCTTCATAACGTGCGATACACACGTCACGCATTGCAGTCACGGTGGCGCCGAAGAATTTACGTGGGTCGAATTCGCTCGGGTTGGTGGCCATCAGGCGACGCATGGCGCCGGTGGATGCCAGACGCAGGTCGGTGTCGATGTTGACCTTGCGCACGCCGTGCTTGATGCCTTCGACGATTTCTTCAACCGGTACGCCGTAGGTTTCTTTGATGTCGCCGCCGTACTGGTTGATGATCGCCAGCCACTCTTGTGGCACGGAGGACGAACCGTGCATCACCAGGTGAGTGTTAGGGATGCGCTTGTGGATTTCCTTGATGCGATCGATCGCCAGCACATCACCGGTCGGTGGCTTGGTGAACTTGTAGGCGCCGTGGCTGGTGCCGATGGCGATGGCCAGGGCATCGACCTGGGTGCGCTTGACGAAATCAGCGGCTTCTTCCGGGTCGGTCAGCATTTGGCTGTGATCCAGAACGCCTTCGGCGCCGATGCCGTCTTCTTCACCGGCCATGCCGGTTTCCAGCGAACCCAGGCAGCCCAGCTCGCCTTCTACCGAGACGCCGCAGGCGTGGGCCATAGCGACGGTCTGTTGGGTGACGCGAACGTTGTAGTCGTAGTCGGTCGGGGTCTTGCCGTCTTCGCCCAGCGAGCCGTCCATCATTACCGAGCTGAAGCCCAGTTGAATCGAACGCTGGCAGACGTCAGGGCTGGTGCCGTGGTCCTGGTGCATGCACACCGGGATGTGCGGGAATTCTTCGATCGCGGCGAGGATCAGGTGACGCAGGAATGGCGCGCCGGCGTATTTGCGGGCGCCGGCCGAAGCCTGGACGATCACCGGGGAGTCAGTCTTGTCAGCGGCTTCCATGATGGCGCGCATCTGCTCAAGGTTGTTGACGTTGAAAGCTGGAACGCCGTAGCCGAACTCGGCTGCGTGGTCCAGCATCTGGCGCATGCTGATAAGTGCCATTGTGTGTGTCTCTCCCGGTTGAGGGTCGTTGATCGTGCCAGCCTGCCGGAGCGGCGGCGGCTATTCAAGTTAATGCAGATCGGGGGTTGAGGCCCGGTCTGGTGATTCGATAAAGCCAAACCTGTATGTATACCGACCTGTGGCGAGCGAGCTTGCTCGCGCTCGGCTGCGAAGCAGTCGCAGAACCTGCCGACACGGTCATTCAGAAACACCGCACAGCAAGATTTTGGGACCGCTTCGCGCTCCAGCGGGAGCAAGCTCCCTCGCCACAAAGGCGATTGCCACAGCGAATCTGCGGCGTATTCGTTTACTGCGCTTTGCAACCACGGCCAATCAGGTCATTGGTGGCGACCCAGTACACCAGGCCTTCTTCACCCTTGACGTGAAACGCCAGCATGCCATCGCTATACAGCGTGCCCGAGGCGCCCGGCTCTTCTTTCAGGCGATAGACCTGATCACCGCCGCCGAGGCGCACGTCGACTTCCTGCTGGCCGGCATCGGCGTAACGCCACAGCACCTTGGCCTGGCTGTCGCAGGTCCAGGTCGTCCAGTTGTCTGCCGGGGCGGACGACTGAAACAGGTTCAACTGCGCGCAACCGCCCAACAATGCCAACGCCGCAACGGCGATCAAGCCTTTCATCCGTGTTCCTCAACTGGCGACGCTCGCCGCCAGCCCTGAGTTAAAGAGTCAGACCCGTCAAGGACAACCATGTTCCTTGACCGGGGTTTGCGTTTCGTATTTGTCCAGGCCGTCCGGACCCGAGCGCTTGTTCAGCACCGGGTTGGTTTCGGCCTGCCAGTCGGCCTGATAACAGCCCTTCTGCGGCTCGCTCGGTGCTGGCGTCGCGTCGGCCTTCGGGGTACTCCCGCAGGCCGCCAGCGTACCGCTCAGCAACAACAGCGCTAACGACTTGACCATGAAAACACTCCTTTGCCTGGCCAAACGGGCGGCCTCAGGCCTTGGCCCGGCTTTCCAGGACTTCAACGGCTGGCAGCACCTTGCCCTCGACGAATTCGAGGAAAGCGCCACCACCGGTGGAAATGTAGGAGATCTGCTCAGCCACGCCATATTTATCGATCGCCGCCAGGGTGTCGCCACCGCCAGCGATAGAGAATGCCGAGCTCTCGGCGATGGCCTGGGCCAGTACTTTGGTGCCGTTGCCGAACTGATCGAACTCGAACACGCCAACCGGACCGTTCCACAGAATGGTTTTCGACGATTTCAACAGCTCGGCGAAGTTGGCCGCGGTTTGCGGGCCGATGTCGAGAATCATGTCGTCAGCCGCAACGTCGGCGATCAGTTTCACCGTCGCTTCAGCGCTTTCCGCAAATTCTTTGGCGACGACAACGTCAACCGGCAACGGCACACTGACTTTCGCAGCGATTTCACGGGCGGTGTCGAGCAGATCCGGTTCGTAGAGCGACTTGCCGACCGGGTGACCGGCCGCCGCGAGGAAGGTGTTGGCGATGCCGCCGCCGACGATCAGTTGATCGCAGATCTGGCTCAGGCTGTTCAGCACATCGAGTTTGGTCGACACCTTGGAGCCGGCAACGATCGCCGCCATTGGCTTGGCCGGTGCGCCGAGAGCTTTGCCCAGTGCGTCCAGCTCAGCGGCCAGCAACGGGCCAGCGGCAGCGACTTTGGCAAACTTGGCTACACCATGGGTCGAACCTTCGGCGCGGTGAGCAGTACCGAAAGCGTCCATCACGAACACGTCGCACAGGGCCGCGTATTGCTGGGCCAGGTCGTCGGCGTTCTTTTTCTCGCCCTTGTTGAAGCGCACGTTTTCGAACAGCACGATGTCGCCCGCCCTGACCTCGACGCCACCGAGGTAATCAGCCACCAGCGGCACTTCGCGGCCGAGCGCCTTGCTCAGGTAGTCGGCGACAGGTTTCAGGCTGTTTTCGGCAGAGAATTCGCCTTCGGTAGGACGGCCCAGGTGCGAGCAGACCATCACTGCCGCGCCTTTTTCCAGGGCCAGCTTGATGGTCGGCAGCGAAGCCAGGATGCGCGCGTCGCTGGTGACAACACCGTCCTTGATGGGGACGTTGAGGTCTTCGCGGATCAATACGCGCTTACCTTGCAGATCGAGGTCGGACATCTTCAACACGGTCATGGGTCGCACTTCCTACGGTTTTTTTGAAGTTGCTGTTTGCAGATAGTGATCTGCAACGTCCAGCATTCGGTTGGCAAAACCCCACTCGTTGTCGAACCAGGCCAGGATGTTCACCAGTTTGGGGCCGGAAACACGGGTCTGACTGGCATCGACGATGGCCGAATGTGGGTCATGGTTGAAATCACAGCTGGCGTGCGGCAACTCGGTGTAGGCCAGAAGGCCTTTGAGCGGGCCGCTGGTGGCGGCTTCGCGCAGGATCCGGTTGACCTCGTTGGCGTCAGTCGCGGTGGCGGTCTGCATCGTGATGTCGAGGCAGGACACGTTGACTGTCGGCACGCGCACGGCTTTGGCCTGAATTCGTCCGGCAAGTTCCGGCAGCAGGCGCTCGATACCGCGTGCCAGACCAGTGGACACCGGGATCACCGACTGGAACGCCGAACGGGTGCGGCGCAGGTCTTCGTGGTGATAGGCGTCGATCACCGGCTGATCGTTCATCGCCGAGTGGATCGTGGTGATCGACACGTAATCCAGACCGATCGCCTGATCGAGCAGGCGCAGCAGCGGCACGCCGCAGTTGGTGGTGCAGGAGGCGTTGGACACCAGCAGTTCGTCGCCCGTCAGGCAGTCCTGATTGACGCCGTAGACGATGGTGGCGTCGACATCCGCCTCGCTGGCCATCGGCTGCGAGAACAGCACGCGCGGCGCGCCGGCGTCGAGAAAACGCTGACCGTCGGCACGGGTGTGGTAAGCGCCGGAGCACTCCAGCACCAGATCGACGCCCAGCGACGCCCAATCGATGCCTTCCGGGGTGGCACTGCGCAGGACCTTCACGCAGTCGCCATTGATATGCAGACAATCGCCCTCGACCCGCACTTCGCCGGGGAAACGGCCGTGGGTGGAGTCGAAGCGTGTCAGGTATTCGATGCTGGCCATATCGGCCAGATCGTTGATCGCGACAATTTCAAACCCGGCCTTCGCGCCGCGCTCGAACAACGCCCGCAAGACGCAACGACCAATGCGGCCGTAGCCGTTGAGTGCAACTTTGTAAGGACGCGGTTGAGGCATGGGGTTCTCGATAGAATTCGCTAACAACACAACCCCTGTAGGAGCTGACGAGTGAAACGAGGCTGCGATCTCTTGATCTTGTTTTTAAGATCAAGATCAAAAGATCGCAGCCTTCGGCAGCTCCTACAGGGGAACGCGGCGGCCAGGGCCACCGCATTCGTACTGCTTAGTCCTCCAGCAGCTCTTCAGCCTGACCCAGGATGTTTTCCAGGGTAAAGCCGAACTCTTCGAACAATGCCGAAGCCGGCGCCGACTCACCGTAGGTGGTCATGCCGATCACGCGACCTTCCAGACCCACGTACTTGAACCAGAAGTCGGCGTGGGCCGCTTCGATGGCGATACGCGCGCTGACTTGCAGCGGCAGAACCGACTGCTTGTACTCCGCATCCTGTGCATCGAAAGCGCTGGTGCAAGGCATGGAAACCACGCGGACCTTGCGGCCCTGCTCGGTCAGTTTGTCGAAGGCCTGAACGGCCAGACCAACTTCCGAACCGGTGGCGATCAGGATCAGCTCAGGCTCGCCTGCGCAGTCCTTGAGCACATAACCACCACGGCTGATGTTGGCGATCTGGCCAGCATCGCGTTCCTGATGCTGCAGGTTCTGCCGCGAGAAGATCAGCGCCGACGGGCCGTCCTTGCGCTCCAGAGCGTTTTTCCAGGCCACCGCCGATTCCACGGCGTCGGCTGGACGCCAGGTGTCGAGGTTCGGCGTGCTGCGCAGGCTGGTCAGTTGCTCGATCGGCTGGTGGGTCGGGCCGTCTTCGCCCAGACCGATGGAGTCGTGGGTGTAGACGTGAATCACGCGCTTTTTCATCAATGCCGACATGCGTACGGCGTTGCGCGCGTATTCCATGAACATCAGGAAGGTCGCGCCGTAAGGCACCAGACCGCCGTGCAGGGTGACGCCGTTCATGATCGCGGTCATGCCGAATTCGCGCACGCCGTAGTACATGTAGTTGCCGCTGGCGTCTTCAGCGTTGACGCCCTTGCAGCCTTTCCACAGGGTCAGGTTGGAACCGGCGAGGTCAGCCGAGCCGCCAAGCAGTTCCGGCAGCAGCGGACCAAAGGCGTTCAGGGTGTTCTGGCTGGCTTTGCGGCTGGCGATGGTCTCGCCCTTGGCCGCGACTTCGGCAATATAGGCCGAGGCTTTTTCCGAGAAGTCGGCCGGCAATTCGCCGCTCAGACGACGGATCAGCTCGTTGGCTTCAGTCGGGAACGCAGCGGAGTAGGCGGCGAAACGCTGATCCCACTCGGCTTCCACCGCGCGGCCAGCTTCCTTGGCGTCCCACTCGGCATAGATCTCGGCCGGGATTTCGAACGGGCCGTAGTTCCAGTTCAGCGCCTGACGGGTCAGGGCGATTTCCGCGTCACCCAACGGGGCGCCGTGGCAATCTTCCTTGCCCTGCTTGTTCGGCGAACCGAAACCGATGGTGGTCTTGCAGCAGATCAGGGTCGGCTGCGCGCTCTTGCGTGCGGTTTCGATGGCGGTCTTGATCTCTTCCGGATCGTGGCCGTCGACGTTGCGGATCACCTGCCAGTTGTAGGCTTCGAAACGCTTCGGCGTGTCATCGGTGAACCAGCCTTCGACTTCGCCGTCGATGGAGATGCCGTTGTCATCGTAGAAGGCGATCAGCTTGCCCAGGCCCAGCGTGCCAGCCAGGGAAGCGACTTCGTGGGAAATGCCTTCCATCATGCAGCCATCACCGAGGAACACGTAGGTGTGGTGGTCAACGATGTTGTGGCCGGGGCGGTTGAACTGCGCGCCCATGACTTTCTCAGCCAGGGCGAAACCGACGGCGTTGGCAAGACCCTGACCCAGCGGGCCGGTGGTGGTTTCGACGCCCGGGGTGTAACCGAATTCCGGGTGGCCTGGAGTGCGGCTGTGCAGTTGACGGAACTGCTTGAGGTCGTCGATCGACAGGTCGTAACCGGTCAGGTGCAGCAGCGAGTAGATCAACATCGAGCCGTGGCCGTTGGACAGCACGAAGCGGTCACGGTCGGCGAAAGACGGGTTGCTCGGGTTGTGCTTGAGGTAGTCGCGCCACAGCACTTCGGCAATATCTGCCATACCCATAGGGGCACCGGGATGGCCGCTGTTGGCTTTTTGCACGGCATCCATGCTGAGGGCACGAATGGCGTTGGCACGCTCACGACGGCTAGGCATCGCTGATCTCCTGGGTGTGAATAGACTGAAACGGAAAAAAGGAGGGCATTTTCCCTCACCCATGCGCCTCGGGGCAATGACAGATAGTCATCCGCGGGCGTTTTTCCAATCGATAGCGCGGGTTTCGCTTGGTGAAACCTTTCCGCTATTCGTTTGTAGAGACTGCCGTCCGCTGAGAAGTGCCATTTATCGAGCAATATCAAAACTTTTTGATATTGCCCTTGCGGTGCTTTGCCCCCGTCTCTAGACTGCCAGCCCTATGAACCTACGCGTGCCTTCCATTCGCCATGACGATTGCGACGAGCTGGCGGCCCTGTGCAAGGCCGGCGGTGATCCGCTGCGGCTGAATGTCTTGCGCGCGCTGGCCAACGATTCGTTCGGCGTGCTGGAGCTGGCGCAGATTTTCGGCATCGGCCAGTCGGGCATGAGCCATCACCTCAAGGTGCTGGCACAAGCCGATCTGGTGGCGACACGCCGTGAAGGTAATGCGATTTTTTATCGTCGCGCCCTGCCCCACAGCGATTTGCTCGGCGGCAAGCTGCACGCGGCGCTGTTAGAAGAAGTCGACAATCTGGATCTGCCTGACGAGGTGCAAGCGCGCATCGAACAGGTTCACGGCCAGCGTGCCGCTGCCAGTCAGGACTTCTTCGCCCGGGTGGCGGAAAAATTCCGTGCCCAGCAAGACTTGATCGCAGGCCTGCCGCAGTACCGTGACAGCGTGCTGGCCCTGCTCGACAAACTGAACTTCGATGGTGCAGCCACGGCCATTGAAGTCGGCCCCGGCGATGGTGCTTTTCTGCCGGAACTGGCCCGTCGCTTCGGCACCGTAACCGCGCTGGACAACAGCCCGGCGATGCTCGAACTGGCGCGTCAGGTGTGCGAACGTGAACAGCTGGCTAACGTCAGCCTGCAATTGGCCGATGCATTGAACGGCACGAGCCTTATGGCCGATTGCGTGGTGTTGAACATGGTCCTGCACCATTTCGCCGCCCCGGCCGATGCGCTCAGGCACATGGCTGACCTTCTGCAACCGGGCGGTAGCCTGCTCGTGACAGAGTTATGTAGCCACAACCAGAGTTGGGCCAGGGAGGCCTGCGGTGATCTCTGGTTGGGGTTTGAACAGGACGATCTGGCCCGTTGGGCCACCGCTGCGGGACTCGTTCCCGGGGAAAGCCTCTATGTAGGCTTACGTAATGGTTTCCAGATCCAGGTCCGCCACTTTCAGCGACCGGCTGGCGACACTCACCATCGGTAAATTCAGGAAAACATCGAGATGAGCGAATACTCCCTCTTCACCTCCGAGTCCGTGTCTGAAGGACATCCGGACAAAATCGCCGACCAGATTTCCGATGCGGTGCTGGACGCCATTATTGCCCAGGACAAACACGCTCGCGTGGCCGTGGAAACCCTGGTCAAGACCGGCGTGGCCATCGTTGCCGGTGAAGTGACCACCAGCGCCTGGGTCGACCTGGAGCAGATCGTTCGTGACGTGATTTGCGACATCGGCTACACCAGCTCTGAAGTCGGCTTCGACGGCGCGACCTGCGGCGTGATGAACATCATCGGCAAGCAGTCCCCCGACATCAACCAGGGTGTTGACCGCGCCAAGCCTGAAGATCAGGGCGCCGGCGACCAGGGCCTGATGTTCGGCTACGCCAGCAACGAAACCGACGTTTTGATGCCAGCGCCGATCACTTTCTCGCACCAGTTGGTGCAGCGTCAGGCCGAAGCGCGCAAATCGGGCCTGCTGCCCTGGCTGCGTCCGGACGCCAAGTCGCAAGTGACCTGCCGTTACGAAGGCGGCAAGGTTGTCGGCATCGACGCCGTTGTCCTGTCGACCCAGCACAACCCGGAAGTGTCTTACAAAGACCTGCGCGAAGGCGTGATGGAGCTGATCGTCAAGCACGTGCTGCCTGCCGAACTGCTGAGCAAGGACACCCAGTTCCACATCAACCCGACCGGCCAGTTCATCATTGGCGGCCCGGTAGGTGACTGCGGTCTGACCGGTCGCAAGATCATCGTCGACAGCTACGGCGGCATGGCCCGTCACGGCGGCGGCGCGTTCTCCGGCAAGGATCCATCGAAGGTTGACCGTTCGGCTGCCTACGCTGGCCGTTACGTGGCCAAGAACATCGTTGCGGCCGGCCTGGCCGAGCGTTGCGAGATCCAGGTGTCCTACGCGATCGGTGTGGCCCAGCCTACGTCGATATCGCTGAACACCTTCGGCACCGGCAAGATCAGCGATGACAAGATCATCAAACTGGTGCGTGAAGTGTTCGACCTGCGTCCATACGCGATCACCACCATGCTCGACCTGCTGCACCCGATGTACCAGGAAACCGCAGCCTACGGCCACTTCGGTCGTGCTCCGCAGACCAAGACCGTTGGCGAAGACAGCTTCACCACGTTCACCTGGGAAAAAACCGACCGCGCCGACGCCCTGCGTTCTGCCGCTGGCCTGTAAGACCCTGGCTGCATGAAAGCCCCGCACGGTTCGCGCCGTGCGGGGCTTTTTCATGCCTTACGGATTTTTGAGATCTCTGTGGGAGCGAGCCTGCTCGCGAAAGGGCCCTACCCGACGCCACCACGCTCCAGCCCGGAAACAGTTCGCAAAAAAACCGCGCAACGATCTTCAGATCCTCACCTACCCTTCAAGCATCACCCCCGAGCAAGGACGCTCAACGATGCTTTTCACACTGCGCCTGTTGCTGGCATTCCTGCTGGCACTCATCACCCTCGTCAGCCAAGCCAACTGCCCCGACTGGCCCTTACCCCAAGCCCAACGCGAAATCACTACCCTGCAAAACCGGATCGACCAATGGGACGACGCCTATCACCGCGAAGGCCGTTCATTGATCACCGACGAACTCTATGACCAGTCCCTGCTGCGGCTGAATGAATGGCAAGCCTGCTTCAACCAACCCGCATCACCGCAGCCGTTGCGCACAGCGGCCGGCACGGTCACTCATCCCATCACCCACACCGGCCTGGACAAGCTGCACAAAGCTGCAGACGTCGCCAACTGGCTGCGCGATCGCCAGAACGTCTGGGTGCAGCCCAAGGTCGATGGAGTGGCCGTCACGCTGATCTACCGTCAGGGGATATTGCAGCAGGCCATCAGCCGAGGTGACGGTGTCAGCGGTCAGGACTGGACAATTTCCGCGCGTAGAATCGCTGCCATTCCGCAACGCCTGAACCAGCCACAGGATCTGCTGGTGCAGGGCGAACTCTACTGGCGGCTGCAGGCGCACGTGCAAGCGCGATCCGGCAGCGTCAATGCCCGCGCCACCGTGGCCGGCCTTATGGGACGCAAATCCCTCGATGCCGAACAGGCCGCCGGGATCGGGCTGTTTGTTTGGGACTGGCCGCAAGGCCCTGTGCGACTGCCAGAGAGATTGTCCGGACTTCACGCATTGGGGTTCGCCACAACCGAGCCCTACACACAGCCGATCACCCGATTCGAAGACGCGCAAAAATGGCGCGAGCACTGGTATCGCTCGCCGCTGCCCTTTGCCAGCGATGGCGTAGTGCTGCGCCAGAGTCAACGGCCACCCGCCGAACGCTGGCAGGCCAAGGCACCTTACTGGGCGGTGGCCTGGAAATACCCGTTCGCCCAGGCATTGGCGGAAGTGCGCAAGGTGAATTTCAAGATCGGCCGCACCGGGCGCATCACCCCAGTGCTGGAACTGCTGCCGGTCAGACTCGATGACCGCGAGATCAAACGGGTCAGTGTCAGCTCGCTCAAGCGCTGGCAAACCCTCGACATTCGCCCCGGCGACCAGGTGGCTCTCAGTCTGGCCGGGCTGACCATTCCACGCCTGGACAGTGTCGTGTTACGTACCAGCGAACGGCCAGACATCGACATCCCCAACGCCAGCGACTACCACGCCCTGAGCTGCTGGCAACCGACACCCGGCTGTGAAAGCCAGTTTCTCGCGCGTCTGACCTGGCTGAGCGGCAAGCAGGGCCTGGCCATGCAACATGTCGGGCGTGGCACCTGGGAGAAACTTTTGGAAACAGGCCGTGTGAAACACCTGCTGGATTGGCTGACCCTCGATGCCTCAGAGCTTGCTAACATTGCCGGCCTCGGCGAGCGCAGCAGCGCACGTCTGATCGAAATTTTTCGGGGCGCGCGGCACCAGCCGTTCGCTCATTGGTTGAAAGCCCTGGGCATGCCGCCGACCGGACAGGCACAACTGGCTGATTCGTGGCAGGCCCTGGCACAACGCGACACTGAACAATGGCAGGCAGAAGCCGGCATCGGCCCGGGTCGCGCGGCGCAACTGAGCGCATTCTTTCGCGACCCGCAGGTACTGGCTTTGAGCGACACCTTGAAAGCCGCCGGAATCGACGGCTTCTGAACATGCAATCCCCGCCAGGCGGGAACCCAATGGCCGGCCAGACGCTCCAACAGCGCAGTGCCCTCCTACCCCGATTGCCTTTGCACATGGAGCTTTTATGAAATTTCTCGCACCGCTCGCCCTGCTTACTCTTTGCGGCGTCATGGCCGCCCCGGTCATGGCCGAAGAAGACGGCCCGGGCCTGACCGGTTGCGCTGCCAAGAAGCAGGGCATCATCAATCAGATCGAACAGGCCAAATCCCGCGGCAACATGGAGCAGCAGGCAGGTCTGGAAACCGCACTGCGCGAAGTGACCGAACACTGCACCGACGCCGGCCTGAAGAAAGACCGTGAGAACAAGGTGCTTGAGGCCAAGCATGAAGTCAGCCAGCGTCAGGCAGACCTCGACAAGGCCATGAAAAAAGGCGATCCGGAGAAGATCAACAAGCGCAAGGAGAAGCTCGCCGAATCGCGCAAGGAACTTCAGGAAGCGCTGGACGAGATCGACAAGTAATCTGCCGATTCCCTGTGGCGAGGGAGCTTGCCACAAGGGACTCAGCAGGTTCAGGAATCAATGATCCCGAAACTCTTTATGGCATGCACTGCAGGCATCCTCGACTTTCTGCACTGCCGGTCCGAGATTGCTGGCCTTGTAGGGCTGAACCTGGCTGGCGGCTACCAGTTCGCCGGTAGCCGCTTCAAGAGCGCGGGCCAGCTCCTGGAAACGTGCCTGTTTCTGCCAGACATCGTCCTTGGCGCTGGTGTGATCTTCTTCGCGCACCTGCGGAAAATGCTTCCAGGGCTCGCGGGACAACTCATCGAGTCTGACCGCACCCTCGGCAAATTTCGGCCCGTCGAACGCAATGCGCCCACGCAACATGCCGCCGAGGTCTTCGCTGGTCTTGAGCATCTGTTTGAAGATGGCCTTGCGCTGGCCCAGCGGCGAATTCGGGTCGACGCCGCCACAGGCGGACAAGCTCAGGCAGGCCAGCAATACAACAGCAATTCGTTTCAGAGTCATGGTGGCTTCAGGTCGCGGAAATCGGCGGCCAGTATCGTCGGCTCACCGCCAAACACCAATAGCCCTATTAAAAATACGGGTTGTTCGAGCGCATGGAGCACTCGGCCAACCGGCACAGGAATCACTCCATGAACAGCCGCTTCACGGCCTGGCGTCACCCGCTTCTCGTCACCCTGCCAATCCTGGCCGCCCTCGCCGGCTGCACCGGCGGTGACAACGCCGAACCGAAAACCCACGCGCTGGCCACCTATTCCAGCGCAACCTGGGAAGCCTTGCCAGCAGTCTCCGACAGCGATCTGGTCGCCGGTTTCGGCTCGTGGCGCAGCGCCTGCACACGACTCAAAGCCGACGCAGTCTGGGGCCCGACCTGCGCTGCAGCGGCGAATGTGCCGCAAAGTGCTGATGCAATTCGCGCATTCCTCAAGCAGAACCTCGATGTCTACGGCCTGCGCGCCGAGCACGACAACCCCAACGGCCTGATCACTGGCTACTACGAACCGGTCTACCCCGGCAGCCTGACCCCAACCGCAACGGCCAACGTGCCGGTGTATGGCGTGCCCGAAGACATGATCATTGTCTCGCTCGACAGCATCTATCCGGAATTGAAAGGCAAGCGCCTGCGCGGCCGCCTCGAAGGTCGCGTGCTCAAGCCTTACGACGACGCAGCAACCATCGAATCCAAAGGCGTTAAAGCCCCGGTAGTCGCCTATCTGACGGATCCGATGAACCTGCAATTTCTGCAGATTCAGGGGTCGGGCCGGATTCAGACCGAAGACGGCAAACAGTTGCGCATCGCCTACGCCGATCAGAACGGCCACCCGTACCGGCCGATCGGTCGCTGGCTGGTCGAGCAAGGCGAGCTGAAGAAAGAAGAGGTGACCATGAGCGCGATCAGCAATTGGGCCAAGGCCAACCCGACGCGCATTCCGGAACTGCTCGCCAGCAACCCGAGCTACGTGTTCTTCACCCGCAACCCGGACAGCAACGAAGGCCCGCGCGGCTCGCTGAACGTGCCGCTGACCGCCGGCTACAGCGCGGCGGTGGATCGCAAGGTGATTCCGTTGGGTAGTCTGTTATGGCTGTCCACCACCAAACCGGATGGCACACCGCTGGTGCGCCCGGTCGCGGCGCAGGATACCGGCGGCGCGATTGCTGGTGAGGTGCGTGCGGATCTGTTCTGGGGCACCGGCGATGCGGCCGGGCAACTGGCCGGGGACATGAAGCAGCAAGGGCAGATCTGGATGCTCTGGCCCAAAGGAAAAGAGTTACCGCAAGTGCCGCAGGTGGCGGATACACCGAAGCAAAAGTCTTAGGTTCTTCGTGGTCTGATCGGTCGCCTTCGCGAGCAGGCTCGCTCCCACATCTGGAATGCATTTCCATGTGGGAGCGAGCCTGCTCGCGAAGAGGCCGGCAGCAACACCCGATAATCAGATGGACACAAAGAAGAACGAAGCAATCAACGCCATCCCGATAAACCACACCACCGAACGCAGTGCGGCCCAGTCGGCCAGATAGCAAATGATGTACAGCAGGCGACTGGTGATAAACAACACGGCCAGCACATTGACCGTCACCAGCTCCGCAGTCCCGACCAGATGGGCAACGATCACCGCGGCGGCAAAGGCTGGCGTCACTTCAAAGCTGTTCAACTGCGCGGCATGGGCGCGACGGGCGACGCCGTCGACACTGTCGAGAAAATCCCGTGGATCGTAATTGTCCTTCAAGCGGAAACCGCCAGTTGCCTTCGCCACGACCGTGCACAGGTACGGCAGAAAAATCGCGATCAACACACACCAAAGAGCCACCGTCATAACGTCGTCCTTTTTTTCGATTCGAGTAATGGGCGAGCGGTCAGAACTTCATCACCCAGCATGCCGATCAGCACCTGCCCACAGGCTAAGAGCCGTGGCCGGCCGAAAGGTTCTTTCAGGCGGATATTTCACGGCACCGCTTACGGTGAATATGCGATTGCAGAACCGACTGGTCAGAATTGATTCGCCATGTGTCAGCAGCTGTTTATACTGCACCCCACCACGCCGTACTCAGCTGCACACCCAAAAATTCCAATAAAACTGCCTGCTCCGCTTTCCTTGCGAAAACGGTCGCTGGCACGCGTATGCCTGATCAAAGCGTCAAGACTACTGACAGAGACCTTGCGCATGCCCCTCGCTTTGCTTGCACTCGCCGTTGCCGCATTCGGCATCGGCACCACCGAATTCGTCATCATGGGCCTGCTGCCCGATGTCGCCCGCGACCTTGCGGTGAGCATCCCTCACGCCGGCCTGCTGATCACCGGTTACGCCCTGGGCGTGGTGTTCGGCGCGCCGATTCTGGCGATCGGCACCGCCAACATGCCGCGCAAAGCGACCCTGCTGGGCATGACGCTGATGTTCATTCTCGGCAACGTGCTCTGCGCGCTCGCGCCGAACTACGCAACACTGATGGCGGCACGCGTGGTCACGGCGCTGTGTCATGGCGCGTTTTTCGGCATTGGCTCGGTGGTCGCCGCCGGACTGGTTGCGCCGAACAAACGCGCGCAGGCCATTGCGATGATGTTCACCGGCCTGACCCTGGCCAATGTCCTCGGCGTGCCCTTGGGCACAGCGCTGGGCCAATACGCTGGCTGGCGCTCGACCTTCTGGGCGGTGTCGGTGATCGGCATTGTCGCCGCGCTGGCGCAATGGTTGTGGTTGCCCAAACACATCGCGATGGACAAGGCCAACCTCGCCAGCGAATTCAAAGTACTGGGCAAGGCCAACGTGCTGCTGGCGCTGGGCATGAGCGTGCTGGCGTCGACCAGCCTGTTCAGCGTATTCACCTATATCGCACCGATTCTGCAAGACATCACCGGCGTCAGCCCCCACGGTGTGACGGTGATGCTGCTGTTGTTTGGCGTCGGTCTGACAGCGGGCAGCATGCTCGGCGGGCGTCTGGCCGACAGCCGTCTGTTGCCGTCACTGGTCGGCGTGGCACTGGCGGTCGTGGTGATTCTCGCGGCGTTCAGCCAGACCAGCCGTTCGGTTATTCCGGCGGCAATCACGCTGGTGCTGTGGGGAATTTTCGCCTTCGCACTGTGCCCGATTCTGCAACTGCTGATCATCGATCAGGCGCATGAAGCGCCGAATCTCGGTTCGACGCTGAACCAGAGCGCGTTCAACCTCGGCAACGCTGCGGGCGCCTGGATCGGCGGACTGGTGGTCGCCAGCGGCGCGGATCTGGCGGACTTGCCGTGGACCGGGGCGCTGGTCGGGGTGCTGACGGTGCTGACCGCGCTGCTGTTCATTTACCTGCAACGTCGGCGGGCCAGTGCGGTCAATGTGTCTGGCTGATTGTGGTGTGCCAGATGCAGCCCTCACCCTAGCCCTCTCCCAGTGGGAGAGGGGACTGATTGGGGGATGCTTAAGAGCTACGCCGACCTGACCGTGCTTCGCTCATTCCATAATCGACCCGATCGCTCAGATCGATGCACCTCACCAGACACCTCGGTCGGCCCCCTCTCCCTCTGGGAGAGGGCTGGGGTGAGGGCTGTTGAATTTGACTCCGGATTCGGATGTGCCCTCAGCCGCCCCCGCCCCATCAAACCCCTGCGTCCAACCTCCGGTCGCGCTCCATTCACCCTTCATCCAAAGGACCCCGGATGCTTGAACTTGTCGCCGCTTTCATCTGTTTGACCACCCTCCTGACCTTCGTCAATTTCCGCTTCATCGGCCTGCCGCCGACCATCGGCGTGATGGTTACCGCCCTGCTGTTCTCACTGCTCCTGCAAGGCCTCAGCGTGCTCGGTTTTCCGGGGCTCGAAGACCGTGTGCAGCAACTGATCGGCCAGATCGACTTCGGCGATCTGCTGATGAACTGGATGCTGTCGTTCCTGCTGTTCGCCGGCGCCCTGCACGTCAACCTGAATGACTTGCGCAGCTACCGCTGGCCGATCGGCCTGCTGGCTACCTTCGGCGTATTGATCGCCACAGTGGTGATCGGCAGTCTGGCCTTCTACATCTTTGCCCTGTTCGGCTGGCACGTGAGTTTCCTCTACTGCCTGTTGTTCGGCGCCCTGATCTCACCGACCGACCCGATTGCGGTACTCGGCGTATTGCGTACCGCCAATGCTTCAAAACCACTGAAAACCACCATCGTCGGCGAATCGCTGTTCAACGACGGCACGGCGGTCGTGGTCTTCACCGTGCTGCTGGGCATCGCGCAACTGGGCGAAACCCCGACTGTCAGCGCCACGGCCATGCTCTTCGTCCACGAGGCGATTGGCGGGGTGTTGTTCGGTGGGCTGATCGGCTATCTGGTCTATCGGATGATCAAAAGCGTCGAGCAGCATCAGATTACCGTGATGCTGACCCTGGCCCTGGTGATCGGCGGTTCGGCGATGTCCACCGAACTGCACGTCTCGGCGCCGATCGCGATGGTGGTTGCCGGGCTGATCATCGGCAACCTGGGCCGCAACCTGGCAATGAACGACATGACCCGGCGCTATCTGGACGGTTTCTGGGAATTGCTCGATGACATGCTCAACGCGCTGCTGTTTGCGCTGATCGGCATGGAGTTGTTGCTGCTGCCGTTCAACTGGCTGCACATGGCCGCAGCAGGTTTGCTGGCGGTGGCGATTCTGCTGTCGCGCCTGCTCACCGTGGCGCCGGCGATTCTACTGTTGCGCCGCTGGCGCTCAGTGCCCGCCGGCACCATCCGCATCCTGACCTGGGGCGGTTTGCGCGGCGGTGTTTCGGTGGCACTGGCGCTGGCCCTGCCGCTGGGCCCGGAGCGCGATCTGCTGCTGAGCATCACCTACATCGTCGTGCTGTCGTCGATCCTGTTGCAGGGCCTGACCATCGGCAAACTGGTCAAGCACGCGACGCGCAACGAGCCGGCCAGCATGCCTGAGCCAGCCCACCATTGATCATTTCTTGATCGACTGCGGATCCGGCTCTACAGCCTGGTCCGCAGACTCCTTCGGCGCACCACTTTCGCTGCGAATCTGCGCATGACTGATCAGCGCGAAGATGAAACTGCCGCCAATGATATTTCCCGCCAGCGTCGGCGCGGCGAACACCGCCCAGAAATCGCTCCACGGCAATTCGCCGGCAAACACCAGATACGACACTTCAGCGGATCCGACGACGATGTGAGTGAAGTCGCCCAGCGCCATGAAGTAGGTGATGAGGATGATGATCCACATCTTCGCGCTCTCCATGGACGGAATCATCCAGACCATGGTGGCGATCATCCAACCGGAGACGATGCCCTTGGCGAACATCTGACTGGCGCTGTGTTCCATGACCTTGCGGCCGATCTCAAGGAAGGCGACGTCGGTCTTGCTGTCGAAGATCGGCAGTTCCAGCATCACGTACGCAACCAGAATCGTCCCGCAGAGGTTGCCGACCAACACCACGCTCCACAGGCGGATCAGCCGGGCGAAATTCAGCAGCGTCGGCTTGGTCATCACCGGCAGCACGGCGGTCAGGGTGTTTTCGGTGAACAGCTGTTGGCGCGCAAGGATGACTGCGAGGAAACCGGCGCAGTAACCGAAGCTGGCGATCACCTTGAATTCATCGCCCTCGGGCAGACGCGAATTGAGCAAGCCCATGCCCATCAGCGACAGGCCCATGGTCAGGCCGGCGGCCAGCGCCGACCACCAGAGCGCGGCAATGCTGCGTTCCAGTTCCTGGTCGCCCCGGGTGCGGATGATTTCATGCAGAACGGCCGCGCGCGGCGGCTGGCTCTTCTCGACTTCGTGCTGCTCCTTGGCCGAGAGGTCGGGGGTCTTGTCGCTGGTGGGGGTGGTCATGGCGTGGCAACCGGTGGGGGGCGATGTAGCTACGACCGTTGCGCTTCATAGCTGTTCAGTGGCCAGGCGAATCTTCGCTGACCGGGCAAGCGATTTCGCGAGCAGGCTCGCTCCCACAGGGATCACCCGTACCTGTGGGAGCGAGCCTGCTCGCGAAGAATGCGCCGCCGATCTTATTGAACGGCTTCGTCATCCTTGAACTGGTCTTTCACATATTTGATCTCGGTGCGCCCGTGCGGCGCCGGCAGGCCGTCTTCGCCGAGGTTGACGAACACCATCTTCTCGACGGTCAGAATGCTCTTGCGGGTGATCTTGTTGCGCACTTCGCAGGTCAGGGTGATCGAGGTGCGGCCGAATTCGGTGGCGGTGATGCCCAGTTCGATGATGTCGCCCTGGCGCGAGGCGCTGACGAAGTTGATTTCCGAGATGTACTTGGTCACCACACGCTGATTGCCCAATTGCACGATGGCGTAGATCGCCGCTTCTTCATCGATCCAGCGCAGGAGGCTGCCGCCGAACAACGTGCCGTTGGGGTTGAGGTCTTCGGGTTTAACCCATTTGCGGGTGTGGAAATTCATGTTCACTCCTGAGCGCGTGCCGAAAGATGCGCCCATCTTGGCAGACTGATCGGTCAGGCTCCAGGCAGCTGCGACTATGGTCGCCATTGGCGATCTTCATCTGGACGACAGAAACCCTTTGGAAGATCAGCCCGGACGGCTATAATCGCCCCCGTTTCAAAAAACGGTAACGTTCACTGACTACCGTTTTCCCGCCACCTGTCCGAGGGGCGCTGCAGCAGGTTCGACCTGTCAGGCTCGGATGGGGCGTTGACCGGCTCTCGCCGGACACTAAACGCACAACGGCGCCCATTCGCATACATTACGAATGGAGGCTCTTCATGAGCGCTGTCAACACGCCTGCCGATTTTACCGATTACAAAGTTGCCGATATGTCCCTGGCTGCCTGGGGCCGTCGCGAAACCATCATCGCCGAATCGGAAATGCCTGCCCTGATGGGTCTGCGCCGCAAGTACGCCTCGGAGCAGCCGCTCAAGGGCGCGAAAATCCTCGGCTGCATCCACATGACCATTCAGACTGCCGTGCTGATCGAAACCCTGGTTGCTCTGGGTGCCGAAGTACGCTGGTCGTCCTGCAACATTTTCTCCACTCAGGATCAGGCCGCTGCCGCTATCGCTGCCGCCGGTATCCCGGTGTTCGCCTGGAAAGGCGAGACTGAAGAAGAGTACGAGTGGTGCCTGGAGCAGACCATCCTGAAGGATGGCCAGCCATGGGACGCCAACATGATCCTCGACGACGGCGGCGACCTGACCGAGCTGCTGCACAAGAAATATCCGCAAGTGCTCGATCGCGTTCACGGCGTGACCGAAGAAACCACCACTGGCGTGCACCGTCTGCTGGACATGCTGGCCAAGGGCGAGCTGAAGATCCCGGCCATCAACGTCAACGACTCGGTGACCAAGTCCAAGAACGACAACAAGTACGGCTGCCGTCACAGCCTGAACGATGCGATCAAGCGCGGCACCGACCACCTGCTGTCCGGCAAGCAAGCGCTGGTCATCGGTTACGGTGACGTGGGCAAGGGCTCGGCTCAGTCCCTGCGTCAGGAAGGCATGATCGTCAAGGTGTCGGAAGTCGACCCGATCTGCGCCATGCAAGCCTGCATGGACGGTTTCGAACTGGTGTCGCCGTTCATCGACGGTATCAACGATGGTTCCGAAGCGAGCATCGACAAAGCGCTGCTGGGCAAGATCGACCTGATCGTGACCACCACCGGTAACGTCAATGTCTGCGACGCGAACATGCTCAAAGCCCTGAAAAAGCGCGCCGTGGTCTGCAACATCGGTCACTTCGACAATGAAATCGACACCGCTTTCATGCGCAAGAACTGGGCATGGGAAGAAGTGAAGCCACAGGTGCACAAGGTTCACCGCACCGGTGCCGGCAGCTTCGACCCACAGAACGACGACTACCTGATCCTGCTGGCCGAAGGCCGTCTGGTGAACCTGGGTAACGCAACCGGTCACCCGAGCCGCATCATGGACGGTTCGTTCGCCAACCAGGTCCTGGCACAGATCTTCCTGTTCGGCCAGAAATACGCCGACCTGTCGCCAGCGCAGAAAGCCGAGCGTCTGACCGTTGAAGTCCTGCCGAAGAAACTCGACGAAGAAGTGGCCCTGGAAATGGTGCGCGGCTTCGGCGGCGTGGTCACCCAACTGACCAAGCAACAGGCTGACTACATCGGCGTCACCGTCGAAGGCCCGTTCAAGCCGCACGCTTACCGCTACTAAGTAACCGGCTGCTTTATTTGTCGGAATGGCTTGTTGTGGCGAGGGAGCTTGCTCCCGCTGGGCTGCGCAGCGGCCCCAGGATTTTGGGAGCGCTGCGCACTCCAGCGGGAGCAAGCTCCCTCGCCACATACAGGTTTGCTTCTGCAGATGAAACATACCGAAGGCTTTCGTGTTTCCAAGGGTATGACCATGTCCCAAGACCGTCGCTACAGCTTCGAGTTTTTCCCGACCAAGACCGACGCCGGGCAAGAAAAGCTCCTCGCCACTGCCCGTCAGTTGGCCACTTACAATCCTGATTTCTTTTCCTGCACCTACGGCGCTGGCGGTTCGACCCGTGATCGCACGCTCAACACCGTGCTGCAGCTGGAAAGCGAAGTCAAAATACCCGCCGCACCGCACCTGTCGTGCGTCGGCGACAGCAAGGACGACCTGCGCGGCCTGCTCAACGAATACAAGGCCGCCGGCATCAAGCGCATCGTCGCCCTGCGTGGTGACCTGCCGTCCGGCATGGGCATGACCAGCGGTGAGCTGCGTCACGCCAATGAACTGGTGGAATTCATTCGTGAAGAAACCGCTGATCATTTCCACATCGAAGTCGCCGCTTACCCGGAGATGCATCCGCAAGCGCGCAACTACGAAGACGATCTCGCCAACTTCGTGCGCAAGGCCAAGGCCGGTGCCGATAGCGCGATCACCCAGTACTTCTTCAACGCCGACAGCTACTTCTACTTTGTCGACCGTTTGCAGGCGCTGGGCGTGGATCTGCCGATCGTGCCGGGAATCATGCCGATCACCAACTACAGCAAACTCGCGCGTTTCTCCGATGCCTGCGGTGCGGAAATCCCGCGCTGGATCCGCAAGCAACTGGAAGCCTACGGCGACGACACACGAAGCATCCAGAGCTTTGGCGAGCAAGTCGTCAGCGAGATGTGCGAACGCCTGCTGCAGGGCGGCGCACCTGGATTGCATTTTTATTCCATGAACCAGGCCGAGCCTAGCCTGGCGATCTGGAATAACCTGAAGTTGCCGCGGTGAAGCAGCCGCAAGCTTCAAGCTGAAAGCTACAAGCTACAAGCAAGAGCAAGAGATCGCAGCCTTCGGCAGCTCCTACATTGGAATTTCGTATCCCGCAGGAGCTGCCGAAGGCTGCGATCTTTTGCTTTTGAGCCCGCGAAACAGAGCTTGTGCAGGCACTTTCTGGCTCTTTCGGGTTTCTCGTCGTAATCTCCAGCCATGCCTTTGATCACGCAGTTACTCGCCGTGCTGGTTTTTGCTTGCCTGAGCTTCGCCGCTCGGGGCGAGAAGTTGCGTATTGTCACCGAGCCATGGGCGCCCTACGTGTACGAACAGGGCGGGCAGAATCTCGGGCTGGACTACGAAACCACCGCCATCGTGTTCAAACGCCTGGGCATTGAAGTCGAGTGGCAGTTCCTGCCGTGGAAGCGCTGCCTGTCGATGCTCGAAACCGGTCAGGCCGACGGTGCGCTGGACATTTTTCACAGCGCCGAGCGCGACGCCACCCTGCTCTACCCCAGCGAACCGTTGTCCGACGTTGAATTCGTAATGTTCTACGCCAACGATCGACCGCACCCGTTCAGCACCCTGGATCAACTCAAGGGCCTGACCATCGGCACCTCGCCGGGCTATCTGTACAGCGCGGATTTCAGCCAGTCACAGCTGTTCAGCCGGGAGCCGGCGCCAACCCATGAAGCCAATTTCGGCAAACTGGTGCGCGGACGCATCGACCTGCTGATCACCGATCGCCGCGTCGGTCAGCATTTGCTCGATGAGCTGAATATTCGCGATCTGATCACGGAAAACCCGACGGTTATCAGCCGTCAGAGCCAGTTTCTTGCAGTTCGGCGCAATGCCGGCATGGATCTGCTGGTGCAGCGTTTTGGCGCCGAGCTCAAGCGTTTCAAGCGCGAACCGGCCTACGCCGAGCTCAGCGCGCGTTACGGTGCTGCTCCCGTCGACAGCGCTTCTCTGCGCTCGGCCACGGCCAGCGGCAAAACCGTTGAGCAGCAGGAAAGCAGCGCGCAGTGATTGCTCTGTTATACTCCGGCGTTCCCGCCAGGCTCACGCCCGGACGCCCGGAACCGTAACAGGCCTCACGACCCGCTACAGCGCAGCTTTCAGCCCGCGCGAGCGCTCCTGACGAGCCTTCGGAACCGCCGCTGGACCGGACGGGATTGCGTCCTCTTAAACGTGATTCGCGCCAGGCAAGACTCCCATTGGGCCAAGCCCTAACTAAAACAGGATTACTCATGTCCTTTGCTTCCCTCGGTCTCTCCGAGGCTTTAGTCCGTGCCATCGAAGACGCGGGCTATACCGAGCCTACTCCGGTGCAACAGCGGGCCATTCCCGCCGTGTTGCAAGGTCGCGACCTGATGGTTGCGGCTCAGACAGGTACCGGTAAAACCGGCGGCTTCGCCCTCCCGATTCTGGAGCGGTTGTTCCCCAACGGTCACCCGGACAAATCCCAGCGTCATGGCCCGCGCCAACCGCGCGTACTGGTCCTGACCCCGACCCGCGAACTCGCGGCCCAGGTGCACGAGAGCTTCAAGATCTATGCCCGTGACCTGAAATTCGTCAGCGCCTGCATCTTCGGCGGCGTCGGCATGAACCCACAGGTCCAGGCCATGTCCCGTGGCGTCGACGTCCTCGTTGCCTGCCCGGGCCGTCTGCTTGACCTCGCCGGCCAGGGCAGCGTCGATCTGTCCCACGTGGAAATCCTCGTCCTCGACGAAGCCGACCGCATGCTCGACATGGGCTTCGTGCACGACGTGAAGAAAGTCCTCGCGCGCCTGCCGGCCAAGCGTCAGAACCTGCTGTTCTCGGCAACGTTCTCGAAAGACATCACCGACCTTGCCGGCAAGTTGCTGCACAACCCGGAACGCATCGAAGTCACGCCGCCGAACACCACGGTCGAGCGCATCGAACAACGCGTATTCCGCCTGCCGGCCAGCCACAAGCGTGCCTTGCTGGCGCACCTGATTACCGCCGGCGCGTGGGAACAGGTACTGGTCTTCACCCGCACCAAGCACGGCGCCAACCGTCTCGCTGAATACCTGGACAAACACGGCCTACCGGCGGTGGCGATTCACGGTAACAAGAGCCAGAACGCCCGCACCAAAGCCCTGGCCGACTTCAAGGCCGGTGAAGTGCGCATTCTGGTTGCCACCGACATCGCTGCCCGTGGTCTGGACATCGATCAGTTGCCGCATGTCGTCAACTTCGAGCTGCCGAACGTCGACGAAGACTATGTGCACCGTATCGGTCGTACCGGCCGCGCCGGTCGTTCGGGCGAGGCGATCTCGCTGGTCGCGCCGGACGAAGAGAAGCTGCTGAAAAGCATCGAGCGCATGACCAAGCAGAAGATTGCCGACGGCGATCTGATGGGCTTCGACTCCAGCACCATCGAAGCCGAGAAGCCGGAAGCCCGCGAGCGTCCGGACATCCGCAACCCGCGCAATTCCCGTGGTCCACGCGGCGACGGCCCGAATGGCGGCGGCGGTGGCGGTGGTCGCAAGGACAAAGGCAAAGACAAGGGCAAGGAAAAACCGGCTGGTGATCGTGGCGAGCGCCCTGCCCGTCAGCAGAAACCACGTGAAGGCACGCCGAGTCGCGAACAGCGTCCGAGCCAGCCACCGCGTGCAGCGGCTGACCGTGCCCCGGACGAGTTCCTCGACGACGATATCGATAACTTCGGTAACCGCGTTGATTACGTGCCGAAAGCCGCTCCTGCCGGCGGCCGTGGCCGTCGTCCGGGCGCCCCGGCGCAAGGCGCAGGCACTGGCGCACCACGCGGCGGTCAGCCACAGGGTCGCCAGAACGGTCCGCGCAACAGCAACGGTTCGAGCACCGGCACACCACCGGCCAAACGCAGCGGCCCGCGCAATGGCGCACCGCGTGACGGTCAGGGTCGTCGTGACGAATCCGCGCCACGCAACCGCCGCCCGGCCCGTGACGATCAGCCACGTAGCGAACCGGCCGTGCAGAACCCGCGCAGCAACGGCCCGAAGATCATGCACAAGGAATCGAAAGCCGACCGCTTCCCGACGCCTGAGCAGCTCGATCAACTGCCAAGCCGCCCGCGTGGCGAGAAACCGGCACTGCTGACCCGCAATCGCTGAGTTCAAGCCGCAATGAAAAATGCCCCGGTTCGAAAGAGCCGGGGCATTTTTATAAGCGCTGCAAATCGCTTTGCGTAGGAGCTGCCGCAGGCTGCGATCTTTTGATCTTGATCTTCAAAAATCAAGATCAAAAGATCGCAGCCTTCGGCAGCTCCTACAGGGGATCTGTGTTGTGGCAAAAAAAACGCCCCCGGCCTTGCGACCGGGGGCGTTTTTCATGTGGCGGCGAAATTTATTTCGCTTTCACACCTTCGAACGAAACGTACAGCTCGACCGCATCGGACTTCGGACCGAGGTCTTTCTGCTTGCCGAAATCGGAACGCTTGATGGTGGTGGTGCCTTCGAAACCGGCACGGTAGCCGCCCCAAGGATCCTTGCCTTCGCCCAGGAAGGTCGCCTTGACGACAACTGGCTTGGTCACGCCCAGCAGGGTCAGGTCGCCGGTCACGTCAGCCGTGTTGGCACCAGTGGATTTGACGCTGGTGGATACGAAAGTGGCCTTGCCGAATTTGCTGGCGTTGAGGAAGTCCGCGCTGGCGATGTGCTTGTCGCGCTCGGCGTGGTTGGTGAACACGCTGGCAGTGTTGACGTTGAACTCGATCTTGCTGTCTTCAGGCTTGGCAGCGTCGAAGCTGAACTTGCCGTCGATGTCCTTGAAGGTACCGGTGATGAAGCTGTAGCCCAGGTGGCTGATCTTGAAGTCGACGAAGGCGTGCTGGCCTTCCTTGTCTACTACGTAGTCAGCAGCCATTACGTTGGCGGACAGCACGGCAGAACCGATTGCCAGAGCGGCCAGAGTCTTTTTCAACATGCTTTCTTTTCCTTTGAGTCGAGGTTGAATTTCAGGCTTTGCGACCAAGCATTCGGGTGAGGGTCGCATCACGATCGATAAAGTGGTGCTTCAATGCTGCCAACGCATGGAGACCGGAAAAAATTACCAGTATCCATGCCAGCCAGAGATGAATCACCCCAGCGGTATCTGCCTGATCCGGTAGTCCGGAGAGCAGAGCAGGAACTTCAAACAGGCCAAACACCGGGATCCCGACACCGTCTGCGGTGGAAATCAGGTAACCGGCAATCATCACAGCGAACAGCGCCAGATACAGAAACCCATGGCCGAATTTAGCGCCGATGCGGGTCATGCGGCTGTAGCTTTGCAGCGTTGGCGGCGGTGGGCTGATGAAGCGCCACAGCACCCGCAACACCATCACAGCGAGCAGCACCAGGCCGATGCTCTTGTGCAGGTCCGGCGCGTCTTTGCGCCAGGTGCTGTAGTAATCCAGCCCGACCATCCACAGACCCAGCGCAAACAGCCCGAAGACCGCCAGCGCCACGCCCCAGTGCATGAAGATGCTGACCCAACCATAGCGCGAAGAAGAGTTACGTAGCTGCATTGCCCAAATCCTGTGAGAACTGCGAACCAAGACTAGCGAGTTATCTATCGAATTAAAGCGGAAAATTTTGCTTTGAAATATCGAGAAATACGATCAAGAGTCTGCGAGCGGGGTGTTAAGGAAGGATTAAAGGCGATTCCTGCGTGGAGCGCTTGTACAAATGACGGGGGCTGCATTGACCATCGTCATCTCTGCACACGCAGACGGCGAAACTCGCCCCTGATAACTATGTACCGCTGATGCGCAATTCAAACCTGCTCGAATGATGCTTCTTTTCATTATTCAAACAGGCACGAAAACATGGCTCTGCGATATACGCCCTTTCAAGCAAGTGGTTCTTCTGTACTGCCGCCCAATCAAACGATGTCTGCGGGCCAATTCCTGCAATCCGAGAACGGTCGATTTCGTCTGATGCTGCAAAGCGACGGGAACCTCGTGCTCAAGGACGGTGAGGCGATCATCTGGATCGCCGACGCCAATCAACCTTACAGCGCAACTTTGCACCCGAAGAAGATGCGCGAGCCGCTGCAGTTTGTGATCAGCAACAGCGGCTTTCTTTATGACCCCTCCAGGCGACGATTATGGATCGCGGAAAGCACGCATAGCGCCGACAAGTCGCTTTGGTACAACACATACATGACTGTGCAGGACGATGGAAATCTGGTGATTTACGACCAGCGCACGGGCAGTCTGCGCTGGGCGCGTTTCGGTTTCATTCCCGGGCGCCTGCGCAAACCCAAGCAAAAGTGGCTGAGGAAACTGCCGAACGGGACAGAGTTCTTCAAGTGGGAGTTTTAACTGACCAGCCATTCATGGCCGATCAGTTATGAAGTACCGCCGGCGGTTGCAGGCATTCGGCACTGTAGGGGTCTATGTGGCACTTGTGCGCCAGTTCAGAACCATAGCCGCCGGGGAAAAATTGCCCGCTGCTACATCCGGAAAGTGCAATCAAAACCAGTATCGCGATAAGCGTTTTCATAGCATGCCTCCAATTTTTTCCAGCATAAAATTGGCGCGCTCGCAGCCGCTATCACCTGGTTCCGAGTGTTTTGTGGGAAGGCTCCGGTACGCCGGTAAGTCCCGTAACCGGATGACGAAGGACTGAAATGCGGGGCAAAAAAAACGCGACCCGAGGGCCGCGTTTTCATGTGAACAAAGCCTTACTGCGCCTTGGTCTCGGTCGTTGCAGCAGGCTTGGCTGCTGGCTTCTTCGCCGGCTCAGCCTTCTTCGCTGCAGGTTTGGCGGCCGGCTTTTTCGTTTCGGTTTTGGCCGCAGGCTTCTTCGCCGCTGGCTTGGCCGCTGCTTTCTTCGCCGGTTCAGCTTTCACTGGGGCCGCTGTTTTCGGTGCTTCCACCGGAGCTGGCGCAGGGGCCGGGGTCGGTGCAGGCGCTGGAGCGACCGGAGCAGGTGCTGGCTCTGGCGCTTTCGCTGGCTCAGGCTTCTTCTCGTCATCCGAACCGCCAAACAGGTTAGTGAAGAAGTTGCCCTTCTTCGCCGCCACGGCACCCGCCGCGCCTGCCGCTGCTGCAGCCGGCACCACTTTGACCGGTTCGAACGATTTGCCTGCCGCCAGATCTTCCACCTGGCTGGCCGCGCGCTGGCCGGTGCGCAGTGCGCCTTCCAGGGTGCCCGGGTACAAGGTGTCGGTGTGTTCGCCAGCGAACGCTACGCGTTGCAGCGGACGTTCCCACAGGCGCCAGAACTTGCTGATCTGCCCCGGGCCGTAAGCCAGGTAGGCGCCGCCCATCGACGGGTCGGTGCTGTAGCGACGGATTTCATAACCGGTGAACGAGCCACGGGCCTGTGGATAAAACGCGTGCAGACGGATCAGCACCTGGTCGACCATCTGCTTGTCGCCGAACGCTTGCATCACCCGAGCGTTGTCGCCGGACAGGTTGATCACCACGTTGGCGCCACCCTTGAGCGCCGGCTCGATCCAGAGCATGCCCAGGCCGGTATTGCTGTAGATCTCGCCAGACATGCGCGACTTGCTTTCCCACACCGGCGTCTTGAACTTCAGCATGATCTGGTCGCGCCAGCCGTAGTTGGTGCCTTTGATCGCCGCCAGGTGCTGGGCATCCAGCGCCGGGGTCAGGGCGATCTTGTTCAGTGCGCGCAACGGCACCGCCAATACCACGTAGTCAGCCTGATAACCGACGCTGCCGACTTTGACGGTCACGCCGTCCTTGTCCTGGGTAATGGCCGAGACCGGCGAGCTGGTCTTGATGGTCTTGATCTGTTTGACGAAGGCCTGGGCCAGCACCTGGCTGCCGCCGACCAGCCGCGAGGCGCGCAGGTCACGGTCGGAAATGCCCCGATAGACGCGGTTCTGCTGGGCGAAATACAGCAGCGACAGACGCGAAGGTTCGTCGTAGTGGGTGCGAATGTCCTGGTTGATCAGCTGACGCGCGGTGGCCGGCAGGTTCTGCTTGTCGAGCCAGCTCGACACTGTGATCTGATCCAGCGCGTGCAGGGTGGCGGTCGCCGCCGGGTTCTGCGGGTCGTCGATCGAGCGTGCCAGATCGTCGAGGGTGTTCTGGTAGCGCTTGAGCGCATCGGCGGTGGCTGGTTGCTTGGTGGCCAGATCGGCAGCGGAGAAATAATCGCCGTCGATCAGATAGCTCGGGGTACGGACGAATTCCGGCGCCGGCGTGGTGCCGAGCTTGAACGTCGACACGTATTTGTTGAGCACCGGCTGGGTCTTGTCGTTGCCGATCCACTCGCTGGTGGCCATGCCCGAACGACCGCCCAGACTCGGTTTGGCTTCCAGCAGGGTGACCTGCCAGCCCTTGTTCTGCAGCTCGTAAGCGGCAGTCAGACCCGACAGGCCGCCGCCGATCACGATTGCGGTTTTATCCTTGGCCAGCGCCGTAACGCTGAACAGCCCCAACATCACCAGCGCACAGGCGCGCAGCCAACCGACAGACATTCAGCGAACTCCGGAAAAACATGTGGGAAAAAGCAGCTTTGCGAGTCAGACGACTCAAAGAACCGCGAAGAATACGTTAGCCATCAAAACGCCGCCAGCGACGTCTATCGGCTCAGACAAAGTAGCTCAATCGACACAATGGGTTGTTCCCGCGCGATGCATTGCATAGGCTTGCGCGATTGTTCGCCCGCGCCTGACGCGAGCCGCCTCGAGGAGACTGTAAATGGGCCTGAATAACCAGTGGATGCAACGCGATCTCGCGGTGTTATGGCATCCCTGCACCCAGATGAAAGACCACGAACAGCTGCCGCTGATCCCGATCAAGCGCGGCGAAGGCGTCTGGCTCGAAGACTTCGAAGGCAAGCGCTACCTCGACGCGGTCAGTTCCTGGTGGGTCAATGTGTTCGGCCACGCCAACCCGCGCATCAACCAGCGCATCAAGGATCAGGTCGATCAACTCGAACACGTGATTCTTGCCGGTTTCAGTCATCAGCCGGTGATCGAGCTGTCCGAGCGCCTGGTGAAGATGACCCCGCAAGGCCTGAATCGGGTGTTCTACGCCGATAATGGCTCGTCGTGCATCGAAGTCGCGCTGAAGATGAGCTTTCACTACTGGCTCAATCGCGGCCAGCCGAATAAAAAGCGCTTCGTCACCCTGACCAACAGCTACCACGGTGAAACCATGGCGGCGATGGCGGTCGGCGATGTGCCGCTGTTCACCGAGACCTACAAAGCCCTGCTGATGGACACCATCAAGGTGCCGAGCCCGGATTGCTACGGACGTCCCGACGGCATGAGCTGGGAAGAACATTCGCGCAACATGTTTGCCGCCATGGAACAGACCCTGGCGGAAAACCATGACAGCGTCGCGGCAGTGATCGTCGAGCCGCTGATCCAGGGCGCGGGCGGCATGCGCATGTATCACCCGGTCTACCTCAAGCTGCTGCGCGAGGCCTGCGACCGTTACGGCGTGCACCTGATCCACGACGAAATCGCCGTCGGTTTCGGCCGCACCGGCACGATGTTCGCCTGCGAGCAGGCCGGCATCCGCCCGGACTTCCTCTGTCTGTCCAAAGCCCTCACCGGCGGCTACCTGCCGCTGGCCGCGTGCCTGACCACCGACGAGGTCTACAGCGCGTTCTACGACGACTACCCGACCCTGCGCGCCTTTCTCCATTCGCACAGCTACACCGGCAATCCGCTGGCGTGCGCGGCGGCACTGGCGACGCTGGATATCTTCGAGCAGGACAACGTCATCGAGAACAACCGGGCGCTGGCCCAGCGCATGGCCTCGGCGACGGCGCATCTGGTCGATCACCCGAACGTGTCCGAAGTGCGCCAGACCGGCATGGTCCTGGCCATCGAGATGGTCAAGGATAAAGCCACGAAAGAGGCCTACCCTTGGCAGGAGCGCCGTGGTCTGAAGGTGTTCCAGCATGCGCTGGAGCGTGGCGCGCTGTTGCGGCCGCTGGGCAGCGTGGTGTATTTCCTGCCGCCCTATGTGATCACCCCGGAGCAGATCGACTTTCTGGCCGAAGTGGCCAGTGAGGGCATCGACATTGCGACGCGTGACAGCGTCAGCGTCGCGGTACCGAAAGATTTCCATCCCGGTTTCCGTGATCCCGGCTGACTCGGCTACTTGAGATTTGCGGTGTTTGAATTACCGCTTTCGCGAGCAGGCTCGCTCCCACAGGGGGGATGCATTCCAAATGTGGGAGCGAGCCTGCTCGCGAATGAAGTCAACACCGATCCAACTGATTCACATCTTTCCAGAGACCCGAAATGAGACTGTCCCGCTTCTTTATCGACGCCCCGCTGAGCACCGGCGAACACGAACTGCCGGAGGCCCAGGCGCATTACATCAGCCGCGTGCTGCGCATGGCCGAGGGCGATGCCGTGCAGTTGTTCGACGGTTCCGGCCATGAGTTTCGCGGATCGCTGGTAGAAGTCGGCAAGAAGCGCGTCGTCGTGCAGATCGACGAGCAATTCGCCGGGCAGGTCGAATCGTCGCTGCAGATCCACCTCGGCCAGGGCCTGTCACGCGGCGAGCGGATGGACTGGGCGATTCAGAAAGCCACCGAGCTGGGCGTGAATGAAATCACGCCGATCTTCAGTGACCGCTGTGAAGTCCGCCTCAAGGACGAACGCGCCGATAAACGCCTGCTGCACTGGCGCCAGGTAGCGATCAGCGCGTGCGAGCAATGTGGGCGCTCGCGGGTGCCGGTAATTCATCCGCCGGTGTTGTTGGCGGACTGGATCAAGCAGACTGAAGCGGAGTTGAAGCTGGTGTTGCATCCGGTGGCAGAGCCGCTGGTCAGCCATGCCAGACCGGCGACGCTGGCGTTCCTGATCGGGCCGGAAGGTGGCTTGTCAGATACCGAAGTCGAGCAGGCCAACGCCAACGGCTTCCACGCCGCCCGCCTCGGCCCACGCGTGCTGCGCACCGAGACCGCGCCGGTGGTGGCATTGGCTGTTGCACAACAGCTTTGGGGTGACTTTTAGAGTCTCGATTGGAATACGTCCCTGTAGGAGTGAGCCTGCTCGCGATAGCGGTGTATCAGCCACCACTCATTGACTGAACTGACGCAATCGCGAGCAGGCTCACTCCTACAAGGGAATGGCGGTGTTTAGAGGACGTAGAACAGAATCGCGACAAAATGCAGCAAGCTCCCGGCGATCACGAACAGGTGCCAGATGCCATGGGCATGCCGCAAGCGGTGATCCAGGGCAAAAAAGATAATCCCCACCGTATACAGCACGCCGCCCGACGCCAGCCAGGCAAACCCCGCCGCGCCCAGTGCGGCAATCAGCGGCTTGACCGCGACCAGGACGATCCAGCCCATCACCGCGTAAATCACGATCGACAGAATCCGCGCTTCGGAGCGCGGTTTGATCTCTTGCAGAATGCCGATCAGCGCCAGCCCCCAGACAATCCCGAACAGCGTCCAGCCCCACGGCCCGCGTAACGTCACCAGGCAGAACGGCGTGTAGCTGCCGGCGATCAGCAGGTAGATCGAAAAATGATCGACCTTCTTCATGATCGCTTTCTTGCGCCCGCGCACGCTGTGGTAAACGGTCGAGGCGCTGTAGAGCACCAGCAAGGTAAACGCATAAATCGCCACGCTGACAATCTTCCATGGACTGCCGTCGAGGCTGGCGATTACCAGCATCCACACGCCGCCGATAAACGCCGCAATAGCTCCGACCAAATGGGTCCATGCGTTGAGTTTTTCCCCGTGATACATGTATTGCTCACCTCACATTCGTTACCGCAGCGCGCAAGGCTCGGGCCTTGAGCGTAAAAGCGCAAGTTTGCGTTCAACACGATCCCCTGTAGCAGCTGCCGAAGGCTGCGATCTTTTGATCTTCCGTGCACAATCGGCCCATACCAAAAAGAGTCCGCGCCATGCTGATCGACGAAGAATTGACCCTGAAAAAACTCGAGGTGTTCCTCGCCTTCATGCGCACCGGCAACCTCGCCCGCGCCGCCGCCGAATTGCAGACCAGCAACGTCAGCGTGCACCGCGCCATCCACTCTCTGGAAAACGCCCTGCGTTGCCCGCTGTTCAAACACGAGGGGCGCAACCTGACGCCGCTGGAAAGCGCTTACGTGCTGGAAGAGCGTGCGCAGAAGCTGATCAACGATGTGGTCGAAAGCGTGCGCCTGACCCGCGAAGCTGCCGGATTCTCCGCCGAGCGCTTCAAGCTCGGCTCGCTGTATTCGCTCACGGTCAAGACCGTGCCGCAACTGATCATGGGCCTGAAAATCCGTCGCAGCGAACTCAACATCGACCTGATCCTCGGCTCGAACATCGACCTGCTCTACAAGCTGAAAAACATGGAAGTCGACGCGATTCTGGTGTCCCTGGACGACAGCATCAACGACCCCGATTGCGAGCAGATCGCGCTGTTTTCCGACGACATCTTCCTCGCCACCCCGGCGGACTCCAAGTTTGCCCAGCGCGGTGAAGTGGACCTGGCCCAAGTGCGCGATGAAACCTTCATCACCCTGACCCAGGGCTTCGCCACCCATCAGGACGGTGTGCGGGTATTCAAACAGGCGGGGTTCGAGCCGAAGGTGGCGATGCAGGTCAACGACATCTTCACCCTGCTGAGCATGGTCAGCTCGGGCGTGGGTTATGCGTTGCTGCCAGGAAGGATTGCGGCGGTGTATGAGAATCGGGTGAAGCTGATCCCGTTGCAGGAAAAGTACCGCTTGCAGCAACACATTGGCGTGGTGTTTCTCAAGGCCAAGGAGCGCGATCCGAATCTGCTGGCGTTGCTGGCGGAGTGTCGGATGTATGCGAATCGGCAGGGTGGGGTTTAGATCAAGATCAGATCAAGATCAAGAGCTACCCCCTCACCCCAGCCCTCTCCCGCAACGGGGCGAGGGGGAAAGGGAGCAGATTGGGGGCTTTTCAGAACCTGAGTTCGACTCAGGATTTCCAGGTCGATGTATAACGCCAAAACAACGCGGTCAGCCCCTCTCCCCCCGGGAGAGGGCTAGGGTGAGGGGCTCTTGATCTTCAGCCGACAATCGCGCGAACAATGAAGAACAACAGCGACGGCCCCAGCAAACACCCAAGACCGGTGTGAAAGGTAGCCGTCAACGCCCCGTACGGCACCAGGCGCCGATCCGTCGCCGCCAGCCCCGCCGTCACGCCACTCACCGTCCCGGCCAGCCCGCCAAAGACCATCGCCGAGCGGGGATTGTCCAGGCCCATCCAGCGCGCCGCGACCGGGGTGCCGACCATCACCAGAATCGCCTTGATCAACCCGGTGGCAATCGACAGCGCCATCACATCCGAGGTCGCGCCGATCGCCGCACCGGTCACCGGCCCGACGATGTAAGTCACCGCACCCGCGCCGATGGTGGTCATGCTCACCGCGTCGCGATAACCGAAGGTCCAGGCCATGCACGCGCCGACAATGAACGGCAGGATCGTGCCCAGCAGCAGGGCGATCACGCCGATCATGCCGGCCTTCTTCGCTTCGGTGGCCTGCACTTCAAAGGCAGTGGCGACGATGGCGAAGTCGCGCAACATCGCCCCGCCCATCAGGCCGATGCCGGAGAACAGCGTCAGATCGGCCAGGCCTTTCTGCCCGCCGGTCATGGTGCCGCCGACCCAAGCCAGGACCAGACCGATAACAATGGCAATCGCCGAGCCGTGGATACGTCCGAAAGTCAGACGCTTGGAGAGAACCACCGACACCCACATGATCACGCCGACGAAGGCGAAGGCGGTGATCAGCCCATTGTGTTCCAGACCTTTTTCGATGAGATCCCACATGTCAGCGACCTCCTACCGGGGTGCCGACCGGGGAAATTTCCGCCGGTTCGTCGGGCAACGGTTCGCCCTTGTGAGTGCGGCTGATCAGGGCAATCGTGCAACCACAAACCGCCACGGAGCCGATTGCCGCCAGCACCGCCACCGGGCCGCCGTGCAGGGCGGTGACGACATTCTGCTGCGCGGCCATCGCCACCACCACCGGAATGTACATCGCGCCCCAGAAGCCGACGCCCATCTCGCAATCCTTGGTCATGCCGCCGCGCTTTTGCATCCACAAGCGTGCGCAGATCAGCAGGATCATTGCAATGCCGACCCCGCCGACGTTGGATTTGACGCCCAGCAACACGCCAAGCATGTCACCCATGATCACCCCTGCCAGCGTACAGATCGCCAGCAGCGCCACACCGTAAATAATCATTGTTGTAGTCCTCAAAGTGCATCGTCGAATGTTGTTTTTGTTGTTCGAAGCTTGAGTCGGCGGTTTAGAGTTGGCGGCCACCCTCCTCTCGCAACAGCGCTTGCAGGGTGTCGAGGCGGGCACTGTCGAAGGCAGTGACGGTGCCCTGCTCGAACACCCGGCGTGCCAGCCCGCTGAGCACCGCACCGGGCGGCAGTTCAATCTGTAGACGCACGCCGCGCTCGTAGGCGCTTTGCACGGTGCCGCGCCAATCCACCACGCGGCACATGTTGAAGGCGAGGTCGTCGCGCAGCGCTTCCACTTTGGTAACAGGCCGCGCGCGGCTGCCGCTCAGGTATGCGATTTTCGGGGTATTCAGCTCGACCTTGGCGAAGGCTTCGGCGAGCGCCTGCGCCGGTGTTTCCAGCAGCGGGCAGTGCGATGGCACGCTCACCGCCAGCCGTTTCGCCAGTCCGGCGCCACGACTGCGCGCCAGTTCGGCCACCGCTTGCATGGCCTTGTCGCTGCCGGCGATGACCACTTGGTTATCAGCGTTGATGTTGGCCAGATACACCGGCGTTTCTTCGCTGTGCACCTGGGCCAGCAGCGTTTCCACTGTGGATAATTGCAGACCGATGATCGCGGTCATGCCGTAGCCCTGTGGATAAGCCTGCTGCATCAGCTCACCACGCAGGCTGACCAGATGCAGCGCATCGCTGAAACTCAAGGCCCCCGCCACCACTGCCGCCGGATAAGCGCCGATGGACAGCCCGGCGACGTAATCTGCGGTCAGGCCATCCTGCAATAACTGCCGTGAAGCAGCGACCCCGGCGATCAGCAGACAGAGTTGGACCGCCCTGGTCGTGCGCAATGCCTCGGTGGAATCCAGCAGCGAGACATCTTCGCCAAGAACCTCACTGGCCTCGACCAGGGTGTCGCCGGGCAAACGCTGAAGCATGCCCGCCTGCTGCGCGCCCTGGCCGGGAAACACCAGCAGACTGCTCACGCTGCCTGCTCCTGCGGGTTCCACGGATCCATAACCAGACACGCCTGATGGGCAGTTTTCAGCAGCACTCGGGACGAATCACTGGCCCATTCGCGCAAGGCCACCGCACCGAATGGCGTCTGCAATTGCGCGTCGACCCGGCACATGGTTTGATCAAACAAATCGACCAGTTCCCGCGCCTGATCACGACGGATCATCTGCGGCGTACGCAGGATCAAATCGAGATCGCTGGCAGCGTGCATCGCCGCAAAGCCACTGGCCAATTCAAACCCTACGCTGCCGCTGACACCCCAGACCCAACCGCAATCGTCGAGCAGCGGTCGCAGCTGCTGCAGCGCCTGCATCACCGGCAAATCACGCGGGCTGTCGACATGACACAGCGCTTCAGGACTGACCCGCCGGGCAATCGAATCAACCGGCATGAACGCCGCCAGGCGCTGCTCGCGCAAAGCCCCGCGCACACCCACCGCGACAAAACCGGCAGCACTCAAAGCCCGCCGCACCACCACCGGTCGCCCAGCCGCCAGCACCTCGACCGCCCACGCCGGCGCATCTGCCGGCAACTGCGCCGGTGTCATACCCCAGAGCAGATCGTGGGCCAAAGTCAGGTTCACCACTGCGCCCTCAGCAGTTCGCGGACGCGGCTGGAGGCGGCGCGATTACTCGCACCGAGGCGGCCCTTCAAATCACTGCTGGTCACATCGCTGATCGCTTGCTTGAGGCACTCGCTCACCCGCGCCAGATCTTCCGCCGTCGGCTGTTCAATCTGCTGCACCGAGAGAGTTTCCCAAAGCAGACCGAGGCTGGCGTAGCTGTCGATGTCGTAGGCCATGGGCGGCACGCTGGCGGCCAGCGCTTCCAGTTCTTCAACACTGCGCAAGGTCACCCGCGCCGCCGAGGCCTTGCCCATCGCATGGACCATCACGCCGGGGTCGCGCAAAGCAATCAGCCGATTGGCCTGATAACCATGCGCCAGAAACGCCCCGGACATGGCCTTTCCCACCAACAACGCAATCACCGGATGCCCGGCCAATCGCGCACGGGCATAACTGTCCGCCGCGCCAGCCAGGGCCTGATGAATGCCGAGGGCTTCTTCGCGCCGGCCATACGCCTGGCTCGGCACATCGACGATGGCGATGATCGGGCGCTTCTGCGCTTGGTCGCGGTCGGCGCTGATCGCGTCATCCACAGCCTTGGCCAGACCCCAGCCTTCGAGCAAGCCGACTTCGCCGTTTCGAGCGCGAGGGAAACGATTGTCCGGGTCGGCGACCACGGCGATAAAACGTCCAAGCTCAGCGTCGGCCACTTTCAATGACGGCGGCAAACCTTCGATGCTTTCAGCGCCCGTGCTCAAGGCGTTGAACCAGTGCAAACCGCGCAATGAATAACTGCTCATGAGCGCTCTCCTTGATACAGATCGCGAACCACCGACGGTTCGATTTGCTGGTCAGTGTTCAGCTTGCCGAGGCGTTGCAGGAACCACTCGGCGCGCTGGCTGCGCGGCTGTGCCGGCAAGCCTAGCTGGAGCAACTCTCCGACCTGCTGACGAATCTGCGCCACGTCATCGCCGACATAGCGATCCACCAGACCACTGTTGAAACGCTGCTCGCCGCCGGTCACGCTCCACATGAAGGGCCGGTCGCGGGAGTCGTATTCCTCGATCCCGGCTTCCTGCTCGATCACCTGCGGGCCGTTCAGGCCGAGACGTGCTTCTTGGGTCACCAGCAAATAGCTGCACAGCGCTGCGGCAATCGACATGCCGCCGAAGCAACCGACGCTGCCGGCGACCACTCCGACCACCGGTTGGTATTGCTGCAAATCGACAATCGCCGCGTGAATATCGGCAATCGCCGCGAGGCCGAGATTGGCTTCCTGCAAGCGCACGCCGCCGGTTTCCAGCAGCAACACCGCGCGGGTGGCGATGCCGTTGCGGTTGTCTTCGGCGGCCAGTTCCAGCGCGCCGGCAATCTTCGCCCCGCCGACTTCGCCAAGGCTGCCGCCCTGAAACGCGCCTTCAATCGCCGCGATCACTACCGGCAGACCGTCAAGACTGCCCTTGGCGATGATCACGCCGTCGTCGGCCTGGGGCACCACACCCTGGCGTTCGAGCCATGGCGACATCACCCGTTGAAACGGATCGAGCAGTTCGCGAAAGGTCCCGGCGTCGAGCAAGGCTTTCGCGCGCTGCCGTGCACCGAGTTCGACGAAGCTGTGTTTGTTGAGCAACGCTGCGCTGTCAGTCATGGCCGATCTCCTCGAAACCCTGCTCCAGACGCAAGCGCACCACCCCCGGCGTCGCGCCGAAATCGTGGATGTCGATGGCCATCGCCGGCGGCGTGGCGCCCTCGAACATCCGCGCAAACAGGTGTTGCCAGCGCTGCTGCGCGCCGTTGACCGAGGTCTGCACATTGATCGTCAGCTTGCCGGCGAGGCCCGGTTCGATCAGCACTTCCAGATCACCCGAGCCGACACAACCGACCAGCGCCCGCCCGCGTGGCGGCTGCCCGGCGGGGAATTCAAACGATAGGCTTTCCATCAAAACGCTCCCTGAACAATGCCGTCGCGCTCGATGCGATCGAGCAGCAGCGTGGCCGCGAGCAAGTCAGCGGCGCCACCGGGCGAGGCATTCAATGCGATGAGTTGTTGATCGAGTTCGTGCAGGCGCCGGCGACCGCTGAGGCTGGCGCTGCCGCCGGCGTCGAGCACCGCTTGCGCCCCCGACTGCATGGCGTGCAGGCCCGGTTCGCCGGCGCGGTAAAGCACGCAGGTGTCGGCCAGCTCGGTCATGATCGCCAGCAATGCATCGAGCCGGGCATTCTGTTCGCCGTGGCCGTTGGCGCGGCTTTTCTGCAGTTGCGGCAGGCCGCGTTGCAGCACGGACGGAAAGCCCAGCTGCGCTTCCTCGCGGGCACCGCGTGCGCCGTAACGCTGGGCGACTTGTGCGCCGTGGCTGAGCGGTTTCGGTGCGTAGCGGTCGTCGAGCAGTGCCAGGCGTGCGGCACACAAGGCGATGGATTTCGGTTGCAGCGCGGCGGCCGTCACCAACAGTCCCAACGCCCAGATCGCGCCGCGATGGGTGTTGACGCCGTTGGTGGTGACAAGCATGGCTTGCTCGCCTTCACGGCCGATGCGGCCGATCGCTTCGCGCAACGGCAAGCCGACTTCGCCAATGTCCAGCGCTGCCTCGGCCATTTCCTTGAACGCTGGCCACAAGGCCAACGCCGACGCGTGCATCAGGCCCAGGTGCAGATCGGTGTGTGCGCCGTTGCCACGACGATCGACCAGCGCCGGTTTCGGCGACAGATCCGCTTCGTCGATCAGCGCGTCCACTGCCAGATCGGCCAATCGATCAGCCAGTGACAGCGGTTTCGCTTGCAGGTTGAATGCGTGCATTACCAGCTCCTGAATTTGGCGGGCGGGTTATAGAGACCGCCGGACCACTCGACCAGATCGGCCACGCTTTTCGCTGCGAGCAATTCGCGGGTGGCGTCGGTGCGGCGGATGCCAAGGTCTTCGGGCAAGGCGATCAGGCCTTCGCGGCGCATGCGTTCGGTGTCTTTCGGGTTGTGCCGCAGGCCGATGGCGGTAACGCTAGCCACCGCTGCGATCATCGCCTGGCGCTCCTCCAGCGAGCGCGCCTTGTACAGATAGGCAATGCCTTCTTCGGTGAGCAGGTGGGTGACGTCGTCGCCGTAGATCATGATCGGTGCCAGCGGCATGCCGCTTTTCTTCGCCACTTCGACCGCGTCGAGGGTTTCGACGAAGGTCGGTTTGCCGCCCTCCTGGAACGTCTCGACCATTTGCACCACGAGTTTCTTGCCGCGTTCGAGCATCGGTTGCGGCGCATCGTCGTGGCGCATGTCCAGCCACGCCGGGGTACCGTGACGCCGGCCGCGCGGGTCGTGGCCCATGTTCGGCGCGCCACCGAAACCGGCGAGACGGCCACGGGTCACGGTCGAGGAATGGCCGTCGCCATCGACCTGCAATGTCGCGCCGATAAACAGATCCACCGCGTATTGCCCGGCGAGTTGGCAGACCATGCGGTTGGAGCGCAGCGAACCGTCGCGGCCGGTGAAGAACACATCTGGCCGCGCGGCAATGTAATTTTCCATGCCCAGTTCGGTGCCGAAGCAATGCACGCTTTCGACCCAGCCGCTCTCGATCGCCGGGATCAGCGTCGGGTGCGGGTTGAGCGTCCAGTTGCGACAGATCTTGCCCTTCAAGCCGAGGGATTCGCCGTAGGTCGGCAGGATCAATTCGATGGCGGCGGTGTTGAAACCGATGCCGTGGTTGAGCGACTGCACGTTGTGTTTTTCGTAGATGCCACGGATCGCCATCATCGCCATCAACACATGCACAGGTTTGATGTGGCGCGGGTCGCGGGTGAACAGCGGTTCGATGTAAAACGGCTTGTCGGCCACCACCACGAAGTCGACCCACGACGCCGGAATGTCCACGCGAGGGAGTTCGCTGACGTCGTCGACCAACTGGTTGACCTGGACGATGACGATGCCGTCGCTGAACGCTGCCGGCTCAATCAACGCCGGGGTGTCTTCAGTGCTGGGGCCGGTGTAGATGTTGCCGGCACGATCAGCCATGAACCCGGCCGAGAGCACGACGTTGGGGATCAGGTCCACGACGAGGCGGGCGTAGAGTTCGATGTACGTGTGGATCGCGCCGACTTCGAGCAAGCCATCTTCGAGCAACTGGCTGATGCGCAAGCTCTGGGTGCCGGCGAAGGAGAAATCGAGCTTGCGGGCGATGCCGCGTTCGAACAGGTCGAGGTGCTCGGAACGGCCAACGCTGGGCATGATCATGTGCAGGTCGTGGAGCTTGGCCGGGTCGGCCTTGGCCAGCGAACGCGAGAGGAAATCCGCCTGCTTCTGGTTGTTGCCCTCGAGCACCACGCGATCGCCGGGATGGATCAACGCTTCGAGCGCGACGACGATTTTGTCACTGGGCAACACCGCGCCATCGGCCAGCCCGCGCACCTTGTCGAGCCGGCGCTGCTTCTCATCACGCCGCCGCGTCCAGCGCGAGTCAGGGGAAATTGTCGTTGTCATGCTCACTCCACGGGGTTCGCTGTCGTGGAGCCACGTTAGGCGCGTGTGGTGAGGGCATCAATCAAGCTGGGTGGTGAATCATTACGCTGAGCGTAACGTTCAAAAGCTACCCTCACCCTAGCCCTCTCCCGGAGGGAGAGGGAACTGATTGGGGGATGCTTGGG
>NZ_JARVSP010000005.1:0-207026 GCF_030209115.1 Pseudomonas sp. FR229a
CGGGTTTGGGGCTGCTGCGCAGCCCAGCGGGAGCAAGCTCCCTCGCCACAGGGGGGGTGTGGGCATCTGGGACGGGTGGTCTCTGCTTCGGTCTTCGCTGTTCAACAGTGCCCACCCCCCTGAGCCCAATGATGACTGTGGCGAGGGAGCTTGCTCCCGCTCGGGGGCGAAGCCGCCGCAAGTCCGCTGTGCTCGGTACATCTGAAAAAACCGGTTTGCCGGGTTGGGGTCTGCTGCGCAGCCCAGCGGGAGCAAGCTCCCTCGCCACTGGGGGGATGTGGGCGTTTGGGAGGGATGGGCTCTGCTTCGGTCTTCGCTGTTCAACAGTGCCCACGCCTCTGAGCCGAATGCTGACTGTGGCGAGGGAGCTTGCTCCCGCTCGGGGGCGCAGCCGCCGCAAGTCCGCTGTGCTCGGTGTATCTGAAAAAACCGGTTTGCCGGGTTTGGGTCTGCTGCGCAGCCCAGCGGGAGCAAGCTCCCTCGCCACAGGGGGGATGTGCGCTTTTGGGAGTGGTGGGCTCTGCTTCGGTCTAGCAATTCAGTGCTCGGGCTCCCTAGCCACACGGATGAGGTGCAGCTGTGGGTCCTTGGGAGAAGTGTTTCGTGAGTAGATTGCCTTATGCCTGGGCCAAGGCGCAGCGGATTCTGCTGCGTGACGATGTGCTGACGGTGTGCCCGTCGACGCCCGGTTGGTCGATCAGTGAAGTGCGCCGGCAGTTCGGTGCGACGCAGGTCGAGCGGGTGCGCGATGATGAGCTCGACGGTTTGCTCGCCAGCGCTTACGCCGACACCGGCAGTGCGGCGGCGGTGGTCGGCGCGGCCGAGAACGAGGTCGATCTCGATCGGCTGATGCAGGACATGCCGGAAATCACCGACCTGCTCGACACCCAGGACGGCGCGCCGGTAATTCGCATGATCAACGCCTTGCTCACTCAGGCCGCGCGCGACGAGGCCAGCGACATTCATATCGAGCCGTTCGAGACCCATTCGGTGGTGCGCTACCGCGTCGACGGCACCCTGCGTGACGTGGTCTCGCCGCGCAAGGCGTTGCACGGTGCGCTGGTGTCGCGGATCAAGATCATGGCCCAGCTCGACATCGCCGAAAAACGCCTGCCGCAGGACGGGCGGATCGCTTTGCGCGTAGCGGGGCGGCCGATCGATATTCGCGTTTCAACGGTGCCCACCGGCCACGGCGAACGTGTGGTGATGCGCCTGCTCGACAAACAGGCCGGGCGCCTGCAGCTGGAAACCCTCGGCATGGACGCACAGGTGCTGGCCAGACTCGACCACCTGATCCGCCAGCCCCACGGCATCGTGCTGGTCACCGGGCCGACCGGCAGCGGCAAGACCACCAGCCTCTACGCGGCGCTGGCGCGTCTGGATGCGAGCACCAGCAACATCCTCACCGTAGAAGATCCGGTGGAATACGACCTGCCGGGGATCAGCCAGATTCAGGTCAACGCCAAGATCGACATGACCTTTGCCCTCGCGCTGCGGGCGATTCTGCGCCAAGACCCGGACATCATCATGATCGGCGAGATCCGCGACCTCGAAACCGCACAAATCGCCGTGCAGGCCTCGCTCACCGGGCATCTGGTGCTGGCGACGCTGCACACCAACGACGCGGTGTCGGCGGTCAATCGTCTGATCGACATGGGTGTCGAACCGTTCTTGCTCGCGTCATCAATGCTTGGCGTCCTTGCGCAACGTTTGGTCCGACGCCTGTGCAATCAGTGCAAACAGGAAGACCCGGCCACCCCCGGCACCTGGCGCCCGGTCGGCTGCGCGGCGTGCAACCACACCGGTTACAGCGGCCGCACCGGCATCCACGAATTGTTCTGCATCGACGATGACATCCGCACGCTGATTCACCAAGGGGCAGGGGAGCAGGCCTTGCGCGCGGCGGCGTCGAAAGCGGGGATGTTCAGCCTGCGCGAGGACGGTGAACGCTGGATTCGCAGCGGTGCCACCGCGCCGGAAGAAATCCTTCGTGTGACACGGGACGCCTGATGAATCGCTATCGTTTTGAAGCGGCGGATGCCACGGGAAAAATCGAGTCCGGGCACCTTGAGGCGGACAGCCAGAGTGCTGCGTTCAGTGCCTTGCGCGGGCGCGGTTTGACGGCATTGTCGGTGCACGAAGAAAGCAACGTTGCCCGACACGGTGGCGGTGGTTTGTTCAGCGCCAAACTCTCCGACAACGACCTCGCCTGGGCCACGCGGCAACTGGCGAGCCTGCTCGGTGCCAGTCTGCCGCTGGAAGCAGCGCTGAGTGCCACGGTCGAGCAGGCCGAAAAAAAGCACATAGCCCAGACCCTCAGCGCCGTACGCGCCGATGTGCGCAGCGGCATGCGTCTGGCTGAATCGCTGGCGTCGCGGCCACGGGATTTCCCCGAGATCTACCGCGCGCTGATTGCCGCCGGCGAAGAGTCCGGCGATCTGGCGCAGGTGATGGAACGGCTGGCCGATTACATCGAGGAACGCAACAACCTGCGCGGCAAGATTCTTACTGCGTTCATCTATCCGGGCGTGGTCGGGCTGGTGTCGATCGGCATTGTGATTTTCCTCCTCAGCTACGTGGTGCCGCAGGTGGTCAGTGCTTTTTCCCAGGCGCGGCAGGATTTACCCGGTTTGACGCTGGCGATGCTCACAGCGAGTGATTTCATTCGCGCCTGGGGCTGGTTGTGCGCAGCGATCATGGCCGGGGCGTTCTGGAGTTGGCGTTTGTACTTGCGCAATCCGACAGCGCGGTTGAGCTGGCATCACCGGGTGCTGAAATTGCCGCTGTTCGGGCGTTTCATTCTCGGCCTGAACACCGCGCGATTCGCATCTACGCTGGCAATTCTCGGCGGCGCCGGGGTGCCGCTGTTGCGTGCACTGGAAGCGGCACGGCAGACCCTGTCCAACGACCGCTTGAGCCTGAGCGTCAGCGAGGCCACGGCGAAAGTGCGCGAAGGCGTCAACCTCGCCGCCGCGTTGCGGGTGGAGAATGTGTTCCCGCCGGTGCTGATTCACCTGATCGCCAGCGGCGAGAAAACCGGCTCGCTGCCGCCGATGCTTGAGCGCGCGGCGCAGACCCTATCGCGGGATATCGAACGACGGGCGATGGGCATGACCGCGTTGCTCGAGCCGCTGATGATTGTGGTGATGGGCGGGGTGGTGCTGGTGATTGTGATGGCGGTGTTGTTGCCGATTATTGAGATCAACCAACTTGTGCAATAGGCAGAATCGGTTGTGGCTGGACTGGCCCTATCGCGAGCAGGCTCACTCCTACAATTTGGAAAGCGTTCCCCTGTAGGAGCGAGCCTGCTCGCGAAAGCGCCAGTAGCGACACGAAAAAACTCAAATATTTTTCACCAGCCTCAGCACCACCCGAGCGCCAATCCGACCATCCTCGGGTTCTCCATTCTGTCATCTGCAACGACCCGCCACCGCCTCCAGCCCGATTCAGCCAAACCCACGATCCAGACGCCCCGCGATACCCCGCGAACACCCGAGAAATCCACACAAGAATCCCCGCGCAGCTCCCGAGGTTTTTTCCTTTATCTGTCACCGGAAGCTGCGAATTTCTCCCTGCGGCTCCACCACGGTGGACCCTCCCGGTGTCATGCAAGCCTTCCGAAACCTGTGTTCCAAACCAAGTTGAAAAGGAGATTCTTCATGTTCAAGCGCACTCTGATCGCCGCCTCACTGACCGTCGCCGCTCTGGCTTCCGCCCAGGCCATGGCCGCCAACGTTACCGGTGGTGGCGCGACGCTGCCCGCCGCGCTGTACAAAGGTTCTGCCAACAGCATCCTGCCAGCCAACTTCAGCTACCTGGGCACCGGTAGCGGCACTGGCAAGAGCGCTTTCCTGACCAACAACTCGGCACTGTTCAACACCACCGGCACCGTACACTTCGCCGGTAGCGATTCGGTACTGAGCACCGCTGAGCTGAGCACTTACACCAGCAACTTCGGCACTGCGTACGGCCCGCTGATCCAGCTGCCATCGGTAGCCACTTCGGTTGCCGTGCCATACAAAAAGTCCGGTCAGACCGCTTTGAACCTGACCAGCGCGCAACTGTGCGACGCGTTCTCCGGCACCAAGACCACCTGGGGTCAATTGCTCGGCACCGCTGACACCACGCCGATCCGCATCGTTTACCGCAGCACTTCCAGCGGCACCACGGAAATCTTCAGCCGTCACCTGGCGTCGATCTGCCCAACCAAGTTCGCCACCAACTCGACGTTCACCAATGCGCGCCTGCCAGCCGGTTCTGCATTGCCTTCGAACTGGGTAGGCGTTGCCGATACCGCCAACGTAGCGCCAACCGTAAACCTGGTTGACGGTTCGCTCGGTTATGTCGGTCCGGACGGTGTTGCCGCCGCCAACAACGCGGTGGTCGCTCGCGTCAACGGCGTGCAGCCAACTCAGGCCAACGTAACGGCGGCGCTGTCGACCGCCGCTCTGCCGACTGATCCGACCAAACCTGAGCAGTGGGCTCCGGTGGTCGCCAACCCGGCCAGCGGTTACCCGATCTCCGCCTACACCAACCTGATCCTGGGCCAGTGCTACAAGGATGCGACTGTGGCCGCTGACGTCAAAGCGTTCCTGACTACCCACTACAGCGTGCCGGGCAACGCCGCCGCAACCCTCGCGCACGGCTTCAGCATCGTGCCAACCAACTGGAAGAACGCGATTACCGCCAACTTCGTCAGCAACACTTCGGGCAACAAGCTGGACATCAACAACGCCAGCGTGTGCAACGCCATCGGCCGCCCATAAGCCTGCAGTTTCACCCGGTAACACGAATGGCAGCCCGTTTTCGGGCTGCCATTTTTTTTGCCTTGGGGCGCCGTTACTCCTCATTCATGAAGTTTGTGTGACATCTGTTCGGTCGTGGCCGGCGACAACCGCCTACGTCCTGACAGCAGGTTGTTGCCGATCTGCGGCTTATCAGAAAAGGATCTTGTCGTGATGCTTGTTCGCCCGTCCCGTCGTCGTAACAACGCCCCCTCGTCCCAACGAGAAACCGCTGACCCGGCGCTGTGGCTGCTCAAGCCGCTGGCGCAGGCTGTGGCGTTGTGTCTGGTGGCTGGCAGCGCGCACGCACAAACGGCATTCAGCTCGGGCTGGTTTGCCGCCAAGGGTGCCGCCCAGCAAAGCGCAGCGGCGCGACCGAATGCGGGCGGGTTGCCGGGCATGGCGCCGCCGCTGGCACAGCAGCAGAAAGCAACTCAGCAGTTGCAACGCTCGATTCAGACGTTGAACAACACGGTGGCCGCGATCGCCGCGCAACAGGCTGCGCAGGCGGCCGGTCGGGCGACTGCGTTGGGTTCGGTGCAGTTCGTCCCGGACGGTCTCGGCGAGGGCGGTCTGAAGGTCGACAACAGCCTGACGCAGGGTTGGCAGAACGCCAAAGGCCCGCAGCAGACCCAGGCTGATGGCAAGACCCAGGTGCGTATCGAGCAGACGGCGGACAAGGCGATTCTCAATTGGGAAACCTTCAACGTCGGCCGTAACACCACCGTCGAATTTGCCCAGCAGGCGAATTGGGCGGTTCTGAACCGGGTCAACGATCCGACGGCGCGGGCGAGTCAGATTCAGGGCCAGATCAAGGGCGACGGCACGGTGATGCTGATCAACCGCAACGGCATCGTTTTCAGCGGCAGCAGCCAGGTCAACGTACGCAATCTGGTCGCCGCCGCTGCCAATATCACCGACATTCAATTTAGCGAGCGTGGGCTGTATGTCGACAGCAGCGCCAGTCAACCGACCTTCACCGACGCCGCTGGCAAGGTACTGGTGGAGCGCGGCGCCACGATTGCAACCCACAAGCCCGGCAAGTCCACCGATGCCGGCGGCTATGCCTTGCTGCTCGGCAACGAAGTGCAGAACGACGGCAGCATCAGCACCGCCAAAGGCCAGACCGTGCTTGGCGCGGGCGATCGTTTTTATATCCGCAAAGGCTCGGGTACCGAGGGCAACGGTTTTTCCACGACGTTCGGTAACGAGGTGGTTCCTGGCTTCAACGCCGATTCCGCCGCCGGCAAAGTCAGTAACCAGGGCTTGATTCAGGCAGCAACCGGCGACATCACCCTGACCGGGCATGACGTGCAGCAAAACGGCGTGGCGCTGGCCAGCACTTCGGTGGCCACGCGCGGCACCGTGCATTTGCTCAACCCGGCAAGTGACAGCACCGGCAGTGTCACGCTGGGGCAGGGCAGTGCCACGGCCATTCTGCTCGACAGCAGCGACCTGACGGCGCTCGACAGCCAGCACCTGGCGGCGCTGACCGGGGTCAACGCCAACAACAGAATCCGCAGCGATCAGTCGCGCATCGACATTCAGAGTGGCGGCAGCGTCGAGTTCCAGCAGGGTTCGATCACCCTCGCGACCGGTGGTCAGGTCGCGTTGACAGCGGGGCGTCGCAGCGTGGTGCGCGACGGCGCGATGATCGATGTGTCGGGGGCCATTGGCGTGAAAGTCGCGATGGAAAACAACAGCATCAAGATCAACGTGCAAGGCAACGAGCAGCGTGATGCGTCGGTCAATCGGGAAAAAGGTGCGCTCAACAGCAACGATATCTGGGTCGACGTGCGTGAACTGGTGCATGTGCCGGCCGGCACCAATGGTTATGCGACGGATCGCTGGTACACGGCGGGCGGATTGCTCGAAGTGGGCGGCTACCTTGGCACCCAGGGTCACGGCATCGGCGAGTGGATGGCGCAGGGCGGCACGCTGAGCTTCGCTGGCAATGATGTGGTCACCGAGAAAGGTTCGCTGATCAATCTGTCGGGCGGCACGCTCGATGTGCAAAGCGGCGAGATTCGCCAGAGCTGGCTGCGCGGCGCGGATGGCAAGTTGTACGAGGTGTCCCGCGCACCGGGAGACCTGCTCTACACAGGGTTGTACAAAGGCTACGAGGACAGCAGCGCACGCTGGGGCCAAAGCCACTATTACTACAGCCCGTTGATCGCGCCGGGCAGTCGTCGGGAATCCGGCTACACCGTGGGCCGCGATGCCGGTCAGTTGGTGATTGCCACCGGTAATGCCGTACTTGAGGGGCAGATGCTCGGTGAGGTCTATCAGGGCGAGCGGCAGACCCAGGCACCGCGTGCGGTCGTCGATGGCTACGCGCAGAGCCAGACCGCGCTGGCCCGGCGTGGGCAATTGATCGTCGGCAGTTATGACCCGGCGTATATCGCGTCGGCCGGGGGCTTGTTGTACAGCCTCAACCCGTTGCTCGATCAGGTGCAGCTCGGCGGCGAGCGCCCGGTCGATGCCGGTGATACCGGACTTGCCGGGGCAGTTGCCGAGGCGCGCCAGGGCAAGTTGTATCTCGACACCGCGCAGCTCGACAGCTGGCTTCCGGGGGCAGTGAAAATTGCTGCGAGAGACCGCATTGAGGTCAACGATGCACTCAGCGTGGATGCCGGTGGCGACATCACCCTGTACGCGCCGGATGTGCAGGTCAACGCCGACCTGACCGCACGCGGCGGCAGCCTGCAACTGGGCAACGTGCTCAATCAACTGTTGTCGACCACCCGCACCGACACGCTGATCACCGCGCAAGCGGGCAAGCCGACGCAAGTTTCGCTCGGCGACGGCGTGCGCCTCGACACCCGCGGGCTGTGGAGCAACCTGCGCACCAACCCGGATGACAGCGCCAGCCTGGCCTATGTGAACGCTGGCCGCGTCGCGATTCGCAGCAGTGGTGATATCGAGATCGGCAGTGGCAGCCTGCTCGACGCGTCTTCCGGCGGTGCGGTGTTGGTCAACGGCAAGACACGTGGCGGCAAGGGCGGGGATGTGACGCTGGAGTCCAACGCCATCACCGCGCCGGGCGCCACGCATCTGCGTCTCGACGGCGACATTCGTGGTTATGGCGTGACGGGCGGCGGCACCTTGACGATTCAGGCCGGCAAAGTGCTGATCGGCCAGACCGACCAGGCGCTGGCCGATGACACGCTGCAATTGAATTCGAATCTGTTCAATAAAGGTTTCGCCGCTTACAGCGTCATCGGCCTGAAGGGGCTGGACCTTGCCGACGGTGCGGCGCTCGATGTAACGATGCCGGTGTACCGCTTTGCCGAGGCGGCTGCCAGCCAGGCCAGCGGTGCCGATCCGCGCTCGGCACTGCAATTGTGGACCCCGGACTTGTACCAGCAGGATCCGCTCGAGGGCGTGCTGACCCAGCGCGCGGGCGCCAGTCTTGCGTTGCAGGCCGGCGCCAGCCGGATCGGCTTGATCGACCCGACTACCAGCGCCCTGACGCTGGGCCAGCGCTCGCGGATCACTGTCGACCCCGGCCAGCGCATCGACCTGCGCGGCGGCGGGCAAATCACCGTCAACGGCGAACTGAATGCCTGGGGCGGTTCCATCGACATTCGCCAGCAGCAGTTTGCCGCGATCAACCCGGCAACCTTCGGCGACAACCTTGGCCCGCAGGCTCATGATCGCTCGATCTGGATCGGTGAACAGGCAGTGCTCGATGTTGCCGGTCGATCGGCTACGGCCAGCGATGTGCTGGGGCGTACCTACGGCAAGGTCGACAAGGGCGGCAGCATCGTCATTGGCGGCGAGATCAATGCGCAACAGGCCACGGCGACGGCGGCGGATGCCTACATCATCCTGCGCGAGGGCGCGCGGCTGGAGGCCAGCGGCACCGAGGCGGTGATCGATGTCGTGGGGCAAGGTCAGACCCGAGTCGCCAGCGACGGTGGCCGGATCAGTCTGAGTTCCTACAACGGTCTGTACATCGATGGGCAGCTTCAGGCTGCGGCGGGTGGTGCAACGGCTGCAGGCGGGCAGTTGGAGATTGCGCTGGATACGCCGCTGTACCTGCTGTCGGCAGCGCAGAACACGGCGCGCCGTCCGCGTGAAATCGTCATCGGTCAGCAAGCGCAGGCCGCGTTGCTGCCGGATGATTTGCAGCCAGGCGCTGCCGATGACGGCTTGCATTATGGCCAGGCACGTCTGAGCGCCGACCGCTTGATGTCCGGCGGTTTCGACAATCTGAGTCTGTTCAGCAACGGCCTGTTGTCATTCGATGGCGATGTCGATCTGCACATGAAGCAGAGCCTGAATGTGTATGCCGGTGCGTTGTCGCTGGCAGAAAATTCGCCGGACGCCTCACGTATCAATCTGACGGCGCCGTACATTCGCCTGTCCGGCATCGGCACGTATTTTTCCATCCCCGGTTCGATTCGTCCGCAAGTGCTCAACAGCCCGACCCCGGCGTTGTCGTCCGCGCAATTCACAGCGTCGGCGGATTTGCTCGATGTGGCCAACAGCCTGTCTTTCGGCGCCAAGGGCTCGATCGCGCAATTGAATGCGCCGGCCAGCGAGGTCAGCCGACGCGGCTTCGAACAGGTGGCGCTGGACAGCCGTGGCGACCTGCGTTTCCTCGCGCCGGCCGACAAAAGCAAAACGCAGTTGTGGACGGCGGGCGACTTGAATCTCACGGCAGCGCAGATCTATCCCGCCAGCGGCGTTACCGCCGAAGTGCGCGTCGGCTATCAGGACGGCACTGACGACCCGGTGCACACCCTGCGCGTCGCTCAGAACGGGCCGGCACCGGTCGCGCTGCCTTACTCGGTGTTTGGCAGCCTGTCGCTGATCGCCGGCCACATCGAGCAGGGCGGCACGCTGCGCGCACCACTTGGCGCGATCAGCCTGGGCGATGATATTTTCACCAAGACCCGCGAGCTGAACCTGCTACCGGGCAGTGTTACATCGGTCAGCGGCGCCGGTCTGCTCATGCCTTATGGCGGCACCACCGATGGCATCGACTATCGCTATGACGGCGCGTCGGTGGTGTTGCAGGGCATCGCCGGTGGGCCCGCAGGCGTCACGCTGAAATCGCAATATGTCGATGTGCAGAGCGGCGCGGTTATCGATCTGTCCGGTGGTGGTGATCTGCGCGGCGCCGGGTTTGTCTCGGGACGCGGCGGTTCCACCGATGCCCGTTTCAACCCACTGGTGCGCAATGCCGCCGACGGCACTTTCAGTCTGCCGGGGCTGGCCAGCAACCCGGTCTATGCGATCGTGCCGGGCAACCAGAGCGCCTACGCGCCGATGCTGGGGGAGGCGGGTGCGGTCGATCCGCGTATTGGTCAGCAGGTGACGATTGGCGTCGGCGTGCCGGGCCTGGCGGCTGGCACCTACACGCTGCTGCCCTCGACCTTTGCCTTGCTGCCCGGCGCGTTTCGGGTCGAGGTCAATGGTCAGGTTGCGCAAAGTCTCACGGGCGCCGCGCAGCAAATGCGCAACGGCTCATGGAGCAGTGCCGGGCAGATGTCGATCGCCAACACCGGCGTGCGCGACAGTATCGCCAGCCAGCTCATCATCACTTCGGCCGACGTGCTGCGCCGTTATTCGCAGTACAACGAAACCAGCTTCACCGACTTCGTGCGCAGTGACGCCGCGCGGCGTGGCGTGCCGCGAGCGCTGGCGCCGATGGACGGCAAAACCCTCAACCTGCTATTGCTTCAGGGCGGCGAGCGCGACAGTGCCGTGGATTTCAATGGCCAGGTCCTGTTCAAGCCGACCGCAGGCGGCATGACCGGTGGCGCGGTGGTTCGCGGCGGCGCCGACGAGATTGAAGTGCTCGGTGCCGGACACCAGCGCAGCGCCGGTTTCAGCGGCGTTTCGTTGTATGCCGAGACCCTGAACAGGCTCAACGCCGGGCGCTTGACCCTCGGTGCACAGCCAACCGTGCAGTACGCCACGGCTGGCAATATCATCTCGTTCGAGGGCGCCATGTCGGCGATCACCTTGCGCGAAGGGGCGATTCTGTCGGCCCCCGAGGTGGTCTTGCGGACCAACACAGCGCGCGGTGGCATCACGGTGGAAGCCGGCGCCGGGATCAACACGCTCGGCCGTGGTGAGGTGTCGTACGACTCTTCGGCCGGCTATATCTATCAGCCGGGCGCGGCGAGCCTGTTGCTCGCGTCCAACGGCTGGACCAATGTCCTTGCGCCGGAAGTGAACGACAGCACGGCGGCCGGGACAATTCGCATCGGCACTTGCCTGGCGCAGGTGTGCAAGGCGCCGGCGCTGCTGTATTCGGCCGGTAGCATCACCGCCGCCACTGACAAACAGTTCGAACTCGGCGAGTCGGTACGCTTCGGCACCCGCCACCTGACCCTGGCCGTGGGCAATGTGAATGCCGGCAGTGCCCAGGCGCTAGCCGCAGCGGGCGAGCGCGTGCCGGCGGGGCTGACCCTCAGTCAGAACGTGCTCGACCGGCTGCTGCAGGGCGACACGCAGTACGGCGCTCCCGCACTGGAAACCCTGAGCCTGACCGCCCGCGACGCTTTCAATTTCTTCGGCAGTCTGTCCCTCGATACGCTGGACCGGCAGACCGGCCAGAGCCGATTGCAGAATCTGATTCTGACCACGCCGGCCATTTACGGTCAGGGCGAGGCTACTGACGTGGCCACCCTCCGTACTGCGCGGCTCACCTGGAACGGCGCCCCGCAGCGCCCCGGCAGTGTCGTCAGCCTGGGGGCTGGCACCGGGGCGGGCACACTGGACATCCAGGCGCAGCGCATCGAATTCGGTTACGGCCCGAACCCGCAAGCCAGCGGCCTGGATCAGAACGATCGCCTTGCGCTGGGGTTTGCCAACGTCAACCTGAGCGCCAGCGAGCGCATCACCGCCAACCATAAGGGCAGCCTCGCGGTGTATCAGCAACAGGGCGCGTACGACCCGGTCAACGGCTACGCCTACAGCGGCGGCAATCTGACCCTGCGCACGCCTTTGCTCACGGGCGAAGCGGCTTCGGTCAACGCCTTCAGGGCCGGCAACGATCTGCTCCTGACCGGTAGCGGCGGCCAGGCATCGGCCGATGCGCTGGGCGCCGAGCTGACGCTCGCGGCGCGCAATGTCGTGATCGATGGGCGCATCGCTTTGGCCAGCGGCAAATTGACAGTCAAGGCAGAGGACGACCTGACGCTGACCAGCAACGCAGGGCTGGATCTGGCCGGTCGCACGTTGGTCTTCAACGATGTCAACAAATACAGCTGGGGCGGTGATGTGGCGTTGTTCAGCCACAACGGCAATATCCGCCAGGCCGCTGGCTCGCGAATCGATCTGTCGGCGCAGAACCATCAGGCGGGCAGCCTCAGCGCAGTGGCGCTGGCGGCCGACGCCGGGGTAGTCGACCTGCAAGGCGAGATCCTTGGCGCCAGCGGCGGTTATTACGACGCCGGCGGCACGCTGGTGCCGTACAAGGCCGGCGGCGTGGATATCCGGGCGCAAAGCCTGGGCGGCGAGCTGAGCGAGCAATTCGCCGCGCTCAACCAGCGCTTGAACGCCGGCAAAGTGTTCGGCAGCCGCAGCTTCCAGCTCAAGCAGGGTGATCTGCTCATTGGCGATGGACTCAGGGCCGGTGAGGTCAATGTCTCGGTGGACAATGGCAGCCTCACCGTGGCCGGCGTGATTGACGCCAGTGGCGAGCGGGTCGGCAACATTCGTCTGTCGGCGAAAAACGGTCTGACAGTGGCCGGCAATGCGCTGCTCGATGCTCACGGCCGGGTGCTGCGGGTCGACAGCTACGGCAAGATCATCGACGCACCGAACCGCGCCATGGTCGAACTCAACGCCGGGGACGGCACGCTGACTCTCGCTTCCGGTGCCCGTATCGATCTGCGCCACGGCACCGATGCGCCGGTCGGCAATCTGCCAGGGCAGAACGATGGTCTGCCGCGCGGCACGCTTGAGCTCAATGCGCCGCGTCTGGGCAGCAACGACATCGCCATCGACGCCAGCGGTACGCTAACCGTGCAAGGCGCACGCTCCATCGGTCTCAACGGTGTGCGCCGCTACAGCGATGCCCGCGACGGCGTTGATCAGGCCGCCAGTGGCCGGCCGTATCAAGTGATCGATCAGGCGCTGTTCGATCGCATCGATGTCGACAGCACCTACTTCATTGATGCCGCGCTGGCCAACACCGATCTGCTGCAACGCAAACTCGCGGGCCTGAACAATTCCACCTATGCCGATGCGTTCCATCTGCGTCCGGGGGTCGAGATCGTCAGCAACCGCAGCGATGGCGATCTGCTGGTTGAGGGTGATATCGACCTGTCACGTTATCGCTATGCGAGCCTCAATCCGCACACGCAGAAGACCGCGGCTTACGGCTCCGGCGAATCCGGCAGCCTGGTCATGCGCGCCGGTGGCAATCTCGTTATCCATGGCAGTCTCAACGACGGTTTCGCGCCGCCGCCGGAAACGGTCGATGACGCCGGCTGGAAACTGCTGCCGGGGGTACAGCCGTTTGGCGGCGACCTGATCGTGCCCGGCAGCGGCGTGACTCTGGCCGAAGGTACGCAATTTCCCTCGGGCACGACACTGAACTACGACCTGCCGATTCAGGCCAGCACGTTAGCCAGCGGCACAGTGCTGCCCACTGACGGGACGCTGGCCGAGGCTTACACAATCAGCGCCGGAACCGTGCTGGCGGGTGCGATCCACGATGCGTCGGGCAATTTGTTGTACGCCGCCGGCACCTTGCTGCGCGACAGCGTCAGTCTGCCTGCCGGCAGCCGCTTGGGCGCTGGCACTCGCTTGAGCAACGCCACGGCGCTGCAAGCGATGCTCTGGCCCAAGGGTGTGCCACTGCCCGGCGCGCTGGGTGCCGACAACACCACCGTCGGCGTCAGGTTGAGCGGCGCACTGGCGCTGTTGCGCGGGTCGCTGATTCCGTCGATGACCGACGTGGTCCTGGCCGACGGCACTGCGTTTATCGAGCTGCGTGGTTACAGTAACGCCACCCAGCAGGGCAGCAACTGGGCGGTGGCGAGCCTGCTGCCATCGGGCAGTGCCTCGTGGTCGATGCGCGTGGTGGCCGGCGCCGATCTGGCGGCGGCCGATACCCGCGCGGTGAAACCGTTGACCAGCGACGGTGATCTGCGTCTGGCCGACACCCATTACGGTTTGAAAGTCGTCGAGAAACAACTCGATACCGTCTGGGCTGAGGGCAACCCTATGGGTTACCCGGCGGGCGATGTGGTCAGCGCCGACGACCTGTACCTGTGCGATATCCTGCCGGGCGCCTGCATCGCACCGGCCAAGTTCCTCTGGGCCCCGGACAACATCGCCGGCATGCCGGCGGGTACGCCGGTCACCGATGACGAGATGTTCTGGTGCGACGCCGATCCTGCGTCCTGCGCGCCAAACAAGGGCGGCATCACGGTTTCTCCGCACACGCAGATGTTCAGCGTGCTGCGCACCGGCACTGGTGATCTCGACCTGCTGGCGGCCGGCAATCTGAGCATGGACTCGCCGTTCGGTGTGTACACCGCCGGCACCCAGGCCAGCGATGTCGATCCGCGTTTCAATCAGCCGCGCGGCCGCCTGACCGACAACGGCAGCGTATTGGGCAGCGGCGGCGCCGACTATGAAAAGTGGGTGGATGGCGGTGCCGACAGTCTCTACCAGGCCTGGTATCCGACGCTTGGCGGCAATCTCACTGTCCATGCCGGCGGGTCGCTTTCCGGCGATACGGTTGGCCGTCGCGCCGTCAACTCGCAAGCCGACCTTCGCGAACAGGTCGCCAGTGTCTCGGTGGGCAACTGGCTGTGGCGCCAGGGCAGTGGCAACGCTGACATGCCCACCGCGTGGTGGATCAATTTCGGCAGCTATGCGACCCAACCGCTGCCGGATCAAAGTGTCGATACCGGGCCTTATCTGGTGGGCTTCACCGGATTTGGCACGCTGGGTGGCGGCAATATCAGCCTGCGCGCCGGTGGCGATGCCGGCATGCTCAAGACGCTCGGCGACACGCAGTTCAATCCGCGCAGTCAGGGCTTGATCATTGCGGTGGGCAGTACCGGGCGAGTCGCCAGCGACGGCAGCCTGCAACTGACCGGCGGCGGCGACATGGACATTCGCATCGGCGGTACGCTCAACCCATCGTTGCAGGCTCGGGCAGGGCAGAACGGCATTTCGGTACCGCGCCATGACCTGCAAGGCGCATTGATCAACCTGCGCGGTGCGGCCGAGATGAACAGTGCCGCGCTGGGCGGCATCAACTTGCAGTACGGCGCGTCAGCCGCCCTGCAGGACCCGCGCGAAGTACGTGCCTACGATCCGTTCACGGCAACGGTTGGCAATGCCGGCGGAGGCCTGGCGCTGATCCCTGGCGACTCGGGGATGCGTTTGAGCACACGCGGCGATCTGGTGCTGGGCGGCGCGGCGGATCCAGGTCGGGTGCGCTTGCAGAACTCCACGCCGTTCACCGATCGTGACGGCGTCGAGCATGCCGGCGGCGGCTTGAGCAGTTTTTCGCTGTGGACCGATCACACCGCCATTGAGCTGTTTTCCGCTGGCGGCAATCTCGCGCCAAGTACCCAGATGGCCGAGTTCTACAACGGCCAATTGGTCACCGGCAGCAACACGGCGCCGACGGATGGCCGCTTTGTCTATCCGTCGATCCTGCGCGCAGTCGCGGCACAGGGTTCGATCTATGCCGGCCCGTCCGCCGCCTACAATCAGGCGAGCGCCTATCCATTGCTCGCATATTCGCTGCTGTTGGCGCCGTCCAACCGAGGGCAGCTGGAGCTGCTGGCCGGTGACTCGATCTATGCCGGCGGCTATGCCATCAATCAGTCCGGGGCGAACTTGTCGGCCATTGCTACACCGTTTGCTCCAGCCTTCAACGGTTTTGCCAGCAGTACCTCCGGCAGGCCACTTGTGAGCAACTACAGCAGCGATGGCACGCAGGCCAATAAAAATCTGCGTTACCCGCTGTTTGCCTTCGGTGCAGACACGTATTCCTCCGCCAGCGCAGTGCAGGCGCCGGCGCGTTTCTATGCGTTGAGTGGTGATCTGGTGGGTGTTCGCAGTGGCGAGACGCTGAGCTTTTCACCGTCGAACCAGACCTGGTACGAAGCCGCCGGCCCGGTGTGGATGCTGGCAGGGCGCGACATTGTCGCCTCCGGCACTTTCCTCGGCCAGCCATCGACCGTGGCCGATGACATTGGCAGCGGCGCCAATGCGGCGACGTCTACCGGTAATCTGTTCATCCATAACGATCCCCGGGATGTGTCACGGGTCTCAGCGGGGCGGGACATTCTTTACAGCAGCTTTGACATCGCCGGTCCCGGCCTGCTGGACATCAATGCCGGGCGCAACATTCTCATGGAGGACCGCGCCAGTGTGACCAGCCTCGGGCCGATTGCCGCAGGCGATAACCGACCGGGCGCCAGTGTTGTGCTGCAAGCAGGCGCGGACGTGCAGGGGCCGGATTATTCACGCTTCATCGCGCGGTACCTGAATCCGCAAAACGTCGCGGACTCCGCTGTGGCCCTCAGCGCGCAACCGGGCAAAGTGGTCAAGACCTACGTCGAAGAACTGCAGAGCTGGCTGAGCCTGGGTTATGGCTTCAAGGGTAGCGACGAACAGGCGCAAGCCTTCTACGCCACACTGCCGAGTACCGAGCAGGCGATCTTCGCCCGCCAGGTGTACTTCGCCGAACTGCGCGCCGGCGGCCTGGAATACACCGATGCCGATGGCCCGCGCACCGGCAGTTACCTGCGCGGTCGCAACGCCATTGCGGCGCTGTTCCCGACCACCGATGTGGCCGGCAATCCGATTCGCTACGACGGCGATATCACCCTGTACGGCGGCGCCGGGGTCAAGACGCTGTTTGGCGGCGATATCCAGATGCTCACGCCGGGCGGTGGCCAGGTGTTCGGCATCGAAGGCGCGGCGCCGCCGTCGACAGCGGGGATCATCACCCAGGGCTCGGGCGACATTCAGTTGTACTCGCAGGGCAGCATTCTGCTCGGCCAGAGCCGGATCATGACCACCTTCGGCGGCTCGATTCTCGGCTGGTCCGCCGAGGGCGACATCAACGCCGGTCGCGGCTCGAAAACCACCGTGGTCTACACACCGCCAAAACGTGTGTACGACACCTGGGGCAACGTCACGCTGTCGCCGTCGGTGCCGAGCACTGGCGCCGGTATCGCCACGCTCAACCCGATCGCCGAGGTGGCACCGGGCAACATCGACCTGATCGCGCCACTGGGTACCATCGATGCCGGCGAGGCGGGGATTCGCGTCTCCGGCAACGTCAACATCGCCGCGCTGACGGTGGTCAACGCCGCGAACATTTCCGTGCAAGGCAAAGCGACCGGCGTGCCAGTGGTGTCGGCGGTCAACACCGGCGCAATTACCTCGGCCAGTTCGGCGGCTACCTCGGCGACCCAGGCTGCGGAAGACGTCGCCCGTCAGCAACAGGCAGCGGCGCGGCAGAACCAGGCCTCGGTGTTCACTGTGCAGGTGCTCAGCTTCGGCAATGAGCAACTGGCACCAACGCGCGATGGTGCCAGCCGAGCGCCGACGACGGGCTACAACCCGGACAGCCCGGTGCAGGTACTCGGCGCCGGGGCGCTGGATGAACAGGCGAAGCAGCAGCTGACCGAGGAGGAGCGTGGGCAGCTGACGTTGTAAAAGGACTCTCGTGCAGTACGTTTGGGCGGCCGGTTGGCCGCCTTTTTTTATGAGTGGTTATGGATATTTTTTACGGGCGTGCAATACGGTCAGAATATTGATCTGGTCTGTCACCCGATAGACCAGTAAAAAATTCGAGTTAATGACCATTTCGCGAGTGCCCGGTATTCGGCCGGAGCGGAAACCATGCGGTATCCAGGAAAGCCTTCGCGCTGCCGCGCTGAGCTTTTGGTGCAGTGCAACTGAAGCGACAGTGTTGCGTTGTTCAACGTATTCGATGATGTCAGCCAGATCTCCAGGAGACGGTTTGCTCCAGTTAACCGGCAGCGCGTCGATTCTTGCGCCTCTCTTCCAGCATCTGGCCTAGCAGCACCATTGCCTCGTCGTGGGGAACAGGCGGGTGTGGATCATCAAGTGCGGCTTGTACCTTGGCCCGATACCAACGGTCATAGCTCGCAGCCTCTTCTTCGGTTTCGAAGTCTGAAACGATAAGTGAAAGTTCAGCGCTCATCATGACCTCCATGATCAATGTGAAGCAGTCTAAGGGGGATGTGGCTCGTTGTCGTCACTGGCAGGACGAGGGACTCATCATCTCCAAACAGACGATTCAAATCTGTCAGACGCTTCGCTTGTGATGCACGTGAAGTCGATCAGGGGTGTAGTTCGATTCTGTAGGAAATCAGTTTTGGCGATCGGGCTGACAGCTTCCAAATATGGCTCGGCGCCAACCCATGTCCTCATGTTGTCTTCGGCGGCTCGATTCTCGGCTCCTACCCCGAGGGCGGCCGGTTGGCCGCCTTTTTTAGAGTGAATGGCTTCGGGGATATTTTTGTCGAGCGTGAAGTACCCTCAGAATTTGGATACCCCCGTTCACCCCATAAACCAGAAGATAGTTAGGATGGATCACCATTTCGCGAGTGCCAGGCACCCGACCGGATCGGTAGCCGTAGGGGATGGAAGAAAGTTTTTGCGCTGCGGCTCCCGCTTTGCGTCGCAATGAAACCGATGCACCGGAATTGTATTGGTCGATGTACTCAAAGATGTCAGCCAGTTGACGAATAGCCTTGTAGCTCCATTTAACCTGCAGCGCGGCGCTTCCTGCGGTTTTTTTCAATCATCTGGTCGAGCATCACCATGGCTTCCGCATGGGGAACGCCCGGATGCGGATCATCAAGTGCTTCCTGGACCTGCGCACGAAACCAAAGGTCGTAATCCGCAGCCTCTTCTTCAGTTTCGAAGTCTGAAACGATAAGTGAAAGTTCAGCGCTCATCATGACCTCCATGATCAATGTGAAGCAGTCTAAGGGGATGTGGGCTCGTTGTCGTCACTGGCAGGACGAGGGACTCATCATCTCCAAACAGACGATTCAAATCTGTCAGACGCTTCGCTTCTGATGCACGTGAAGTCGATCAGGGGTGTAGTTCGATTCTGTAGGAAATCAGCTTTCGGTCATTGGACTGACAGCCGCCGCTCAAAGCAGCGGCCACAGCCACGCTGCACTCAGTTGCCGTCCGCCACCTTGCGCTCGATCTCGTCGACCTTACGCTGCAATTCTTCGGCCTCCTGTTCTTTGACCCGAGTGGAGGAAGGCGTAATGACCTTGTCCACGCCTTCGGTTTTGCCGTCGCGGTCCTGCAGGTCGCGTTCGACCACGTTCACCGGTTTGCCGCTGGCATCGGTGGGCGGGGCGTTGGGGGTTTTGTCGTCGTTGGGATTCATGGCGCTGGCCTCCTGTGGGTGTTCACATTGGAGACAGCGCGGCGGCAGACGTTCGAATTTTTTCAGGGCCACGGCCCTCTCCAGCAGGAGAGGGCACAGTGGCGATTTTCAGTCCTTGAGAATGTCGCGGTCCTTGGTTTCCGGGAGGAAGAAGGTGCCGAGTATCGCCGTCGCGACTGCAATTACGATCGGGTACCACAGCCCGTAGTAGATATCGCCGGTGGCCGCGACCATGGCGAAGGCCACGGTCGGCAGGAAGCCACCGAACCAGCCGTTGCCGATGTGGTAGGGCAGCGACATCGAGGTGTAGCGGATGCGCGTCGGGAACAGTTCGACCAGCCACGCGGCGATCGGGCCATACACCATGGTCACGTAGATCACCAGCACGGTCAGCAGGAGGAGCATCATCGGGTAGTTGATTTTCGCCGGGTCGGCTTTTTCCGGGTAACCGGCGTCTTTCAGCGCCGCGGCGAGGTTGGCGGTGAAGGCGTCGTTGCGGGTCTTGAAGTCGGCGGCGGTGAGGGCGCTGCCTTCGAAGCTCTCGACGACGCGGTCACCGATGCGCACCTGCGCGACGGTGTTCGGTTCGGCGGCGACGTTCTCGTACGGGATCGCGCGTTTCGCCAGCAGGGTTTTCGCCAGGTCGCAGGAACTGGTGAACTTGGCCTTGCCCACCGGATCGAACTGGAACGAACACTGATCAGGGTTGGCGATCACCTTGACCGGATTTTTCTCCTGGGCGACGAACACGTCCGGGTTGCCGTACTGGGTCAGCGCATGAAAGATCGGAAAGTAGGTCAGTGCCGCCAGTAGGCATCCGGCCATGATGATCGGCTTGCGCCCGATGCGATCGGACAGGCTGCCGAAAATCACGAAGAACGGTGTGCCGATCAACAGCGAACCGGCGATCAGCAGGTTGGCGGTCTGCGCGTCGATCTTCAGGGTTTGCAACAGGAAGAACAGCGCATAGAACTGCCCGGTGTACCAGACCACCGCTTGCCCGGCGGTACCGCCAAGCAGCGACATGATCACCACTTTGAGGTTGTCCCAACGCGCAAAGGATTCGGTCAGCGGCGCCTTCGAGGCCTTGCCTTCGTCCTTCATTTTCTGGAACACCGGCGACTCGCTCAGTTGCAGGCGGATGTACACCGACACGGCCAGCAGAATGATCGACAGCAGAAACGGAATCCGCCAGCCCCACGCCTCGAACGCTTCGGTGCCCAGCGCCGTGCGGCAGGCGAGAATCACCAGCAGCGACATGAACAGACCGAGGGTGGCGGTGGTTTGAATCCACGAAGTGAAAAAGCCGCGCCGGTTGCGTGGTGCATGCTCGGCCACGTAGGTCGCGGCCCCGCCGTATTCCCCGCCCAGCGCCAGGCCTTGCAGCAGACGCAGGGTGATCAGGATGACCGGTGCGGCAACGCCGATGGTCGCATAGCCGGGCAGCAGACCGACAATCGCCGTCGACACCCCCATGATCACGATGGTGATCAAGAATGTGTGCTTGCGCCCGATCATGTCGCCGAGTCGCCCGAAGACGATGGCGCCGAACGGCCGCACTGCGAACCCGGCGGCGAACGCCAGCAGGGCAAAGATGAATGCAGTGGTTTCGTTGACACCGGCGAAGAAGTGCTTGGCGATGATTGCCGCCAGTGAGCCGTAGAGGTAAAAGTCGTACCACTCGAAAACCGTGCCCAGCGAGGAAGCGAAGATGACCTTGCGCTCCTCCCTGGTGATGCCGCCGCTGCGGGGCGGTGTGCCGGTGGATGCTGTGTCGATTGTGGCCATGGGTGTTCTCCGTCGTGCTTATTGTTGTAGGCCGGAGTCCCCCGTTACTGCCTGTCGCACTCTGGCCCGTTGGCATCTGCCGCCGTTGCTCTAGCGTGAAGCTTGCACAGTCTGACCGCCTCGCAGGGTTGCAAGGTTTCCTGAAGCATAATCAGCTTTTGGCGAATATCCACTGGGCCTACGCTTTGACCCAACGCTGCCGGCTCCAGGCACTCAGCCAGTCGACCAGAAACACCAGCAACAGCATCGCCAGAATCACCGTGCTGGCCTGCGCTTCCTGGAACAGACTCAGGCTGACATACAGCATCTGGCCCAGGCCGCCAGCGCCGACGAAACCCAGCACGCTGGCCATGCGGATGTTGTTTTCCCAGCGATACAGGCAGTAGGCGAGCAGTTGCGGGGCGAGGTTCGGCAAGGTGCCGTAGCAGAACGCCAGAATCGGATTGCCGCCCTGCAAGCGAATCGCCTCGGCGGGTTGTGGCGGAGTGTTTTCCAAGGCTTCGGCGAACAGCCGACCGAGCACGCCGGTGGTGTGCAAGGCGAGGGCGAGGGTGCCGGCGTTGGGGCCGAGCCCGGCCGCGAGCACCATCAGCGCCGCCCAGACCAGCTCCGGAATCGCCCGCAAGCCGTTGAGCAGCAGACGCGCCGCACTTTGCAGCGGCCAGCCGAAACGCCCTGCAGCGGGCAGCGCGAGGACGATGCCGAACAATGCCGCGAGCAAGGTGCCCAGCGCGGACATGGCCAGGGTTTCCAGTGAGCCGTGGGCGATGGCTTTCAGGTAGCCGGCGCTTAAGTCAGGGCTGAGAAAGCGCTGCACATAACTCCCCATTTGCTTGAGGCTGTTGGCGCTGCCCAGTTCGGCGAGGTCCAGTTCCAGATAGGCGAAAGATGCGACTACCGAGAGCGCGATGGCGACGATCAGCAGCAGGTTGATCAGACGCCTCATGTCAGCCTCCAGCGCAGCAAGCGGCTGAGTTGGTCGGCGCACAGCACCAGCAGCAGGAACGTCAGCAACATGCTGGCGACTTCACCGCCGGCAAACATGCGGATCGACAGGTCGATCTGTTGCCCCAGCCCACCGGCACCGACAAAACCCATCACCACCGAGGCACGGATCGCGCACTCCCAGCGATACACCGTGTACGAGAGCAGTTCGGCGGCGACATTCGGCAGCGTGCCGTAGGCAAACGCCGCCAATCGCCCGCTGCCGGCCTGCAACAACGCGTGCGCCGGGCGCTGGTCGGTGGATTCGAAAATCTCCGCGTAGACTTTGCCGAGCATGCCGCTGTAAGTGATGGCGATGGCCAGCACGCCCGCTGCCGGGCCGAGGCCGACCGCGCGCACAAACAACAGCGCCCAGACGATTTCCGGCACGCTGCGCAGAAAAATCAGCAAGCCGCGAACCGGCCAGCGCAGCAAGCGCCCGGGCAGGCTCGGCACGCCGCCCCGTGACGCCGCCGAGAGGGACAGCGCGCGGCTGGCGATCAGGCTCGCCGGCACCGCCAGCAGCAGGGCCAGGGCCATGCCCGCCGTGGCAATTGCCAGGGTTTGCAGGGTCGCTTTGAAAAGTAATTGCAGGAACGCTTGATCGTGCGCCGGCGGCCAGAATGCCGAAACGAAACGGCCCATTTCGTCCTGGCTATCGGCCTGAAACAACACGCCCAGGTCCAGTTCGCTGAGCTGAATACCCGGCCACAACAGGGCCAGCGCCAGCAGCGTCAGCACCAATCGCGGCCACGCCGCCGGGTCCCGTGAATCGGCTTTCAGCATCGCGGAATCTGCACAATCAAAGGCGCGATCGCCGGTACTGGCGATTGCAGTTGTTCATTGGCGTACAGCGCATCGAGCTTGTCGCGGCTGACCTGATCAGAAGGGCAATCGAACAGAATCTGCCCGTCGCGCAAGCCGATGATCCGTGGAAAGTGCGCCAATGCCAGATCCACCGCGTGCAGGCTCGCCACCAGCGTGACGTTGTGCTCACGGGCGTGGCGCGACAGGATCGACAACGTGTGGCCGGCGAGCACCGGGTCCATCGCTGACACCGGTTCGTCGGCGAGCAGTATTTCCGGCGCCTGATACAGCACTCGCGCAATGCCGACGCGCTGCAACTGCCCGCCGGACAACTGCTGGCAATGGGCGAACAGTTTGTCGCCCAGATCCAGCCGCGCCAACGCCGCGCGGGCGCCTGCCACGTCCAGCGGATGCAGCAGATTCAACAGACTTTTACCCAGACTCCACTGGCCAAGCTTGCCGGCCAGCACCGCCGTGATCACCCGCTGACGTGGTGGAATCGGCGGCGCCTGATGCACCAGGCCGATGCGCGCACGCAGGCGCTGACGCTGGCGCGCCGACAAGTGCCAGGCGCGTTCGCCGAGCACTTCGATGTCACCGCTGCTGGGTTTTAGCGCCGTCGCCAACAGATTGAGCAGGCTCGATTTGCCGGCGCCGGACGGGCCGATGATCGCGACCTGTTCGCCGACACCAATCTGCACGTCGATGTTGCGAAGGGCATCGACGCCATTGGCATGGCGCAGGCTGCCCTGGGTGAGGCGTAGGGTCATTTCAGCAGTTCGGCGGCGCGGGCGGCTTCCTCGATGCCCTTGTAGTTCTCGGGCTTGGTCTCGATGAAGCGACTGGCGGCTTGCAGATCAAGGATCTTCTTCTGCTCAGGATTGGCTGGGTCCAGATCGAGGAAGGCTTTCTTGATCTTCGCTGCCAGCGCCTTGTCGAGGGTGCCGCGCACGGTCCAGTTGTAATCGAAGTAGGTCGGAGTGGTGGCGAAGACCTTGACCTTGGTGGTGTCGACCTTGCCGGCATCGACCAGTTTCTGCCAGACGCTGGCGTTCAACACACCGGCATCGACCTTGCCGGCCTGCACCCAGGCAACGGTGGCGTCATGCGCGCCGGAGTAGGCGACACGGCTGAAATAGCCTTCAGGCTTGATGCCGTCGTTCTTCAGCATGAAGTAACGCGGCATCAGGCTGCCCGAGGTGGACGACACCGAACCGAAGGCGAAGGTCTTGCTCTTCAGGTCGGCGAGGCTTTTCACGTTCGGGTCGGCGGTGATGAATTTGCTGGTGAACTGCGCATCCTGTTCACGCTGCACCAGCGGGATCACTGGGGTGGTGGCGTCGGTCTTCAAGCGGGCCTGCACGAACGTGAAACCGCCGAGCCAGGCCATGTCGAGGCGATCGGTGGCCAGGGCTTCAACCACTGCCGGGTAGTCGGCGACCGGGACGAACTGCACCTTCATGCCCAACTGCTGTTCAAGATAGGCGCCCAGCGGTTCGAACTTGCGCAGCAGTTCGGTCGGCGCTTCGTCGGGAATCGCGCTGACGCGCAGGACATCAGCGGCTTGCGTCATCAGGGCAGAAAAGGACAGGGCCAGGCCGGCGGTGAGGGCGAGGGTACGCTTGAACATAGAATTCTCCGTTTCGTAAGCGTCAACATTCGAAGGGCTGCCGCTACAGAGCGGCGCGCCACGTCAGGGTAGACGAAACGGCGAGGTTATACGCATTCGCGAGGAGATTGGCCAGCCTCCCTGCCGGCGCGTTGTGTCTGTTTGTGTGCTGTACCGGTCAAGCCGCTTCCGGCAGTTTGGCAATCACCTTGATCTCGAAATCGAAACCCGCCAGCCAGGTCACGCCGACAGCCGTCACCGTCGGAAACGGCGCTTCGCCCCAGAACTCCGGCACCACGCTCCAGATGGTTTCGAACGTCGAATGCGGGTCGACCATGAACACGGTGACATCCACCGCATCATCGAAGCTGCAACCGGCCGCGGCGAGGATCGCGTTGAGGTTGTTGAAAGCCGTGCGCACCTGATCGCGCAGATCCGCTTCGGGCGAACCGTCCTCGCGACTGCCGACTTGTCCTGAGACAAACAGGAAACCGTTGGAGCGAATCGCCGGCGAGTAACGGTGACGCTCGTACAGGGCGTGGCGGGCGGGTGGGAAAACTACATCGCGCTTGGACATGGTGCTGACTCCATCAGTGGTTGATGGGCTGACTTTAGGTATTTGCAGAGCCGCGATAAACGCGCAAGCTTGGCGTTCACTGTTTGCAAAAACCAAACAATCGAGGGGCGCGGATGGACCGGTTCGATGCGATGCAGGCCTTTGCCCGGGTGGTCGAGGCGGGCAGTTTCACCAAGGCTGCCGAAACCTTGCACATGAGCAAGACCACGGTGACGCAACTGGTGCAGCAACTGGAGGCGCGGCTGCGGGTCAAGCTGCTCAACCGCACCACGCGCAAGGTCAACGTTACCGCCGACGGTGCGGCGTATTACGAACGGGTGATCAAGCTGCTCGCCGACATGGACGACGCCGAAACCAGCCTGCCCGGCGCCGCCGCCCGGCCACGCGGGCGCTTGCGCATCGACGTGCCGAGTCCGTTCGCGCGGCACATTCTGGTGCCGGCCTTGCCGGATTTTCACGCGCGCTACCCGGACATCCAGATCGACATGGGCGTCAGCGACCGCATCGTCGACATCATCGATGAGAATGTCGATTGCGTAGTGCGCGGTGGTGAGTTGCTCGATCAATCGTTAATGGCGCGCAAGATCGCCGATCTGCCATTGGGCGTTTTTGCCGCACCGGCTTATCTGGCCCGCGAAGGTACGCCCGACCATCCGCGCGAACTGGAAGACTCCCATCATCGGGTGGTCGCGTTTCTTTGGGCTCGCACCGGTAAACCTCTTCCGTACACCTTGCACAATGGCGCCGAACGCCTGCAGATCAAGGGCCGGCATGTGCTTGCGGTGGATGATGGCAATGCCTATCTGGCGGCGGGCCTGGCCGGCATGGGTGTGTTGTGGCTGCCGACGTATATGTCTGATGCGCATGTGGCACGGGGCGAGTTGGTGCAATTGTTTGAAGGCTGGCAGCTTGAGTCGATGCCGCTTTATATGGCCTATCCGCCGAACCGGCATGTGAGCGTGAAGTTGCGGGTGTTTATTGATTGGGTGGTGCAGTTGATGGCGTAGCGTGCCGATGGTGCAGTTATTGCTTGCGGGTGTCGCACAGCCGTCAAAATACCAACACAAGCGGCGACCGAAACCCATGCAATGATGAGATGCATGGCGTTCCCTTCAAGGAGCTTCACCTGCAATGAACATGTATATCGATATTGTTGGCGCCTGCAATCTGAGCTGCCCTTCGTGTCCGATGGGCAACTCGGAAAATCTCAATTTCAAGAAATCCATGCAGCTGGACATGTTCAGGCAGATCGTTGAAAAGGCTAAAACCGAGGGCGTTCGTACGATCTTCCTCTACAACTGGACCGAGCCTTTGGTGCATCCGAAGATCGGCGAGTTTATCGAGATCATCAACGCCGCCGGCATGATGAGCGGTATCAGCACCAACCTCAACCTGGCGAAGAATATGGAAAAGGCGCTGTTGGCCGAGCCAGGTTATTTCCGGATTTCGTTATCAGGCTTTCATCAGGAAACTTACCAAAAGGGCCACGTCGGCGGTGATATCGAAGTCGTAAAGCAGAACATGATTGCGCTGCATGAAATCAAGCAACGGCTCGGCTTGAAGACGCGAGTGGATGTTTATTACCACCGCTACCTGGACAATATTGAAGAAGAGGCGCTGATGCGCGAGTTCAGTGAGCGTCTCGGCTTTGTGTTCACCACTGGTTATTCGGTGATGATGCCGCTGGAGAAAGCGCTGGCGATTGTCGAGCGCGATCCGTCTGTTTCAGCCACTGACCACGAAACACTCACACGTCTGGCGCTCCCGCCTTACGATGATCTGATCAATGTCCTGCAGCATTACCCCAAGCAGGCTTGCACACTCAAAGATGACTGGCTGGTGATCGACTGCAACGGCAATACAGTCTTGTGCTGCACGATTTTCAACCAGACCGAATATCAGGTTGGCAAATATCTCGACATGCCGCTCGAGGAACTGACACGGCGCAAATCCACACAGAAAAACTGCGTCGACATGTGCGACCGTTGCGCATCGAAAGGGCTGCACATCTACTCGACATACCCCAATCAGGGGGTTCTGGAGCGGCACGCGGTAAACCGCATTCTCGACTTCGAACGACTTGCCAGCGAGGGGCTTGCGGTGGACAGCCAGCAACTGGGGCGCGCCGGCGAAGTCAGCGCCGAGAATTTCGATGAAGCCCAGTATCTTCGACTCAATGACGATGTAAGGGTGGCGGTGTCCCAAGGTGCTTTCAACAGTGGCTACCAGCACTACCTGCTGTGTGGGCGTCTGGAAGGACGACTCGGCGCCGGTGCGTTTTCGGTGATCTGAAGCGGCATTGGGGTGGCAGTCAACCACGCGCTGCGCAGGCGTAGTTGACTCTTTGTCTGATCAAGCCAACTATCGCTCGCATAACAACGACCGATGGACCCGACCTTGATTGAACGACGTCAATTCAGCGGTGGCATGAAGGGCAAGAACCTTCGCTATCTGAATGAGCAGAACCCCGATAACACCGGCGTGACCCGCACCGGTTTCTTGTTGCTCGAACACTTTTCGCTTCCGGCCTTCACCCAGGCGCTGGACACGGTAGTCACCACCAACCTGTTGCGCCCGGGACTGTTCTCGTCGCGCACTTTCGGCCTTGGCGATGGCGAGGTGATCAGCGATCTGGGCCTGGTCATCCGCCCCGATGCGCGCCTGGATTCTGCTGCACTTCACGAGCTGGATCTGCTGGTGATATGCGGTGGCTATCGCACTGAATTGCGCGCCAGCGAGGAATTCATCGGCTTGCTCAAGGCTGCGGCGGAGCGGGGCGTGAGCCTGGCCGGATTGTGGAATGGCTCGTGGTTTCTCGGCCGCGCCGGTTTGCTCGATGGCTATCGATGCTCGATCCACCCGGAACATCGCCCGGCACTCACTGAGATCGCCAAGAGCACCCATGTCAGCAGCGAGCCTTACGTGATCGATCGTGATCGGCTCACCGCGTCGAGCCCGTCCGGGGCCTTCCACATGGCGCTGGACTGGATCAAGGGTTTGCACGGCAAGGCGTTGGTCGAAGGCATTGAAGATATCCTCGCCTTCGAAGAGTCGCGCTACCGGCGTATCAAACCCGATGAAAACATCTGCGTCAGCGCGCCGTTGCGTGAAGTGATCAAGCTGATGGACGCCAACCTCGAAGAACCGTTGGAGCTGGAGCAATTGGCGGTCTACGCCGGCCGCTCACGGCGTCAGCTGGAGCGCTTGTTCAAGGAACAACTGGGCACCACGCCGCAACGCTATTACCTGGAACTGCGCATCACCGAAGCACGACGCCTGCTGCAACACACCGAACTGTCGCAGGTGGAAGTGCTGGTGGCTTGCGGTTTTGTCTCACCGAGCCATTTCAGCAAGTGCTACAGCTCGTACTTCGGTTATCGGCCTTCGAAGGAGAAGCGGCTGGTTAAATAGATCGACCGGTGCAATCCCCAAAAACCCTCACCCCAGCCCTCTCCCAGAGGGAGAGGGAGCCGACCGAGGTATCTTGCGCTGTACATCGACCTGAAAGATGGAGGTCGGTTATGGATTCAATGCAGCACTTTCAGGTCGGCGTAACCCTTGAGCATCCCCCAATCAGTTCCCTCTCCCTCTGGGAGAGGGCTAGGGTGAGGGGCTTTTGAGGGCGGGGCTGTCATCTTGCGCTGTACATCGACCTGAAAGATGGATGTCGATTATGGGTTCAATACAGCGCTTTCAGGTCGGCGTAAATCTTGAGCATCCCCCAATCAGTTCCCTCTCCCTCCGGGAGAGGGCTAGGGTGAGGGGCTTTTGGGGGCAGGTCTGTCAGAGACGGTCAGCATCGATCACAGCCTGCGCAAACGCCGCCGGGCTTTCCTGGGGCAAATTGTGCCCAACCCCACCCTCGATCAACCGGAACTGATATTTCCCGGTAAAGCGCTTGGCATAATCCTCCGGTGCCGGGTGCGGTGCGCCGTTGGCATCGCCCTCTAAAGTAATCGTCGGCACGCTGATCGACGGTGCAGTCGCAAGTTTCTGTTCCTGCGCGGCATATTTCTCTTCGCCCTGTACCAGGCCCAGACGCCAGCGGTAGTTGAACACAGTGATCTCGACGTGATCGGGATTCTGCAACGCCTTGGCACTGCGATCAAAAGTCGCGTCATCAAACTTCCACTGCGGTGAGGCGAGTTGCCAGATCAGTTTGGCGAAGTCGTGGGTGTTCTTGGCATAGCCGGCGCGGCCGCGCTCGGTGGCGAAGTAGAACTGGTACCACCACTGCAATTCGGCTTTGGGCGGCAATGGATTCTGGCCGGCGGCCTGGTTGCCGATCAGATAGCCGCTGACCGCCACCAGTGCCTTTACGCGCTCAGGCCACAATGCCGCGACGATGTCCGCCGAGCGCGCGCCCCAGTCATAACCACCCAGCACCGCTTGTTTAATTTTCAACGCGTCCATGAAGTCGATCACGTCGCTGGCCAGCGCCGCCGGTTGCCCATTGCGCAGGGTGTCTTTGGACAGGAACTGCGTATCGCCATAACCCCTTGCGTACGGCATCAGCACGCGATAACCCTTGGCCGCGAGCAGGGGCGCGACTTCGTCATAGCTGTGAATGTCGTAAGGCCAACCGTGCAGCAGAATCACCACCGGACCATCGGCAGGACCAGTTTCGGCGTAGGCCACGTCGAGTACGCCAGCCTTGATGTGCTTCAGCGCGCCGAAAGGCGAGGGCGCTGAATAGCTGACGGCGGCGGGTTCTGTGGTTTGCGCCTGAGCGCTGCCGACGGCGCCGAACATTGACAGCGCCAGGACTGACAAGCCGAGCGCGTGGGTGATTTTAGAGGTGTGCAGAGCCTGTTTCATGCTGACGTCTCCTTTGCGAGCCTGTGGCCAAGGGGCTGGATGAACCCTTGAAACCTTGGGTGCATTGGAGCGTGTCGAGGTATCCGCTCTGTGTCGGCAAAGGAGGTTTTTGCAAGGGCGTGTATGGCAGCGGGACGCGTACACACTGTGATACACGGCAACGAAACCGAGTGTTTTCGCGGGAAAATAATAAGTGGCTGTTTTAAAACAAAAAATATTTCGTCTCGGGCTTCCCAAACGAAACGAATGTTGATAAATTGCGCCCCGTTCTCACAGCGATCCTCACGGAGCCGCTGACCAGAGCTACAGGGGCGTCGCCAAGCGGTAAGGCAGCAGGTTTTGATCCTGCCATGCGTTGGTTCGAATCCAGCCGCCCCTGCCATCTACGAAAAAACGCCAACTTCGCAAGAAGTTGGCGTTTTTTTATGCCTGCGATTTGCTGCGCTAGAGCCAGTCAGCCAAGCAGGCGTGCGCGATGCCGAAGCACCGCGCACGCCGCCCACTCAGTGTGGAGCGCGCGGGATGGTTTTCATCAGGTCTTCAGGGCTGATGTGGCCAACCACGCTGCCCGGCTGCGGCAGATTGAGGATGTGGCCTTTCATCTTGCCGATGATGTGCATCTCGCACGGCTTGCAATCGAATTTCAGCGTCAATACTTCATCGCCGTGAATCAACTGCATCGGCGCGACCTTGGTGCGCACGCCGGTCACGCCTTTGGCCTGTTTCGGGCACAGGTTGAAGGAGAAACGCAGGCAGTGCTTGGTGATCATCACCGGCACTTCGCCCGGCTCTTCGTGGGCTTCGTACGCCGCGTCGATCAGCTTGACGCCGTGACGGTGGTAGAAGTCGCGGGCCTTCTGGTTATAGACGTTGGCGAGGAAGGTCAGGTGCGAATCCGGGTACACCGGCGGTGGCGTGGTCTCGGCTTTGCGGCCGCCACGCGGATGCGCGGCGACGCGGGCGGCGGTCAGCGCTTCGATGACTTCGCGGCGCAGCGACTTGAGCTGCGAATTCGGGATGAAGAACGCCTGTGGCGCATCCAGTTTGATGTCGGTGGCGTGGTACTGCGTGGTGCCGAGCTGGCCGAGCAGATCGCGCAACTGTTCCAGTGCCTGCTCAGGCTTGTTGGCCACACCGAACGGACCGTTAAGCGTGACACTGGCGCTGATGCCTTCCTCACTGGTCGCGGTCACTTCCAGCTGTTCTTCGCGCAGACGGGCGAACCAGCTCAGGGCCACGCGACGTTCCGAAGAGGTTTTCTGCAACGCCTGCTGCCAGTTGTGATCGAGGTTGCGATTCAACGGGTGGCTTGGACGCAGCTTGAACAGACCTTCAGGCATTTCGTTCGGCTCGACGCGGTAGCGATAGCGCTTCTCGCCGTCTTCTTCGAACTCACCTTTTGCTTCGGCGATGTTGGCGCGGAAACCGACCACTTCGCGTTTGACCAGCACGTTCAGGCCGTCGCCGTTTGACAGCGGCTCATGGGTGATGACCTGCATGTCACGCTTGCCGACTTTTTCCACGGTACCGACCGGCAGGCCGGTGAAGGTCGGCGAATCGAAGGCGCCGATGTCGATCTTGCGATCGGTGACGAAATAATCGGTGCTGCCACGGTGGAAGGTTTTTTCCGGATCGGGCAGGAAGAAATGCACCGTGCGGCCGCTGGAAGCGCGGGCCAGGTCCGGGCGGTCTTCCAGCACATCGTCCAGACGCTGGCGGTAATAGGCAGTGATGTTCTTCACATAGCCCATGTCCTTGTAGCGACCTTCGATCTTGAACGAACGCACGCCGGCCTCGACCAGCGCGCGGATGTTGGCGCTCTGGTTGTTGTCTTTCATCGACAGCAGGTGCTTTTCGTAGGCGATCACGCCACCCTTTTCATCTTTGAGGGTGTACGGCAAGCGGCACGCCTGGGAGCAGTCGCCACGGTTGGCGCTGCGGCCGGTTTGCGCGTGGGAGATATTGCACTGGCCTGAGAAGGCCACGCACAACGCGCCGTGAATGAAGAACTCGATGGCGGCATCGGTTTCATCGGCGATCGCGCGGATTTCTTTCAGGTTCAGCTCACGGGCCAGTACCAACTGCGAGAACCCGGCCTGATCGAGGAACTTCGCTCGCTCCAGGGTGCGGATGTCGGTCTGGGTCGAGGCGTGCAGCTCGATCGGCGGAATGTCCAGCTCCATCACGCCCAGGTCCTGGACGATCAGCGCATCGACACCAGCGTCGTACAACTGATGGATCAGCTTGCGCGCCGGCTCCAGTTCGTTGTCGTGCAGGATGGTATTGATGGTGGTGAAAATGCGCGCGTGGTAACGGCGGGCGAATTCGACCAGTTCGGCGATTTCGCTGACTTCGTTGCAGGCGTTGTGGCGCGCGCCGAAGCTCGGGCCGCCGATATACACGGCGTCGGCGCCATGCAGGATGGCCTCGCGGGCGATAGCGACATCGCGAGCAGGGCTGAGCAATTCCAGGTGATGCTTGGGCAAGGACATAGTTTTTTTAGTCAGGCGGTCACGGGCAAGGGGCGCATTCTACCCGTGAAACGCGCGGCGGGCACGTGTGTGCTGCCCGATGGTGGCTGGCGATCGGGTCAGTTCGGTTGACTATTGTGTTGAATGTTCCGGGCTCTTCGCGGGCAAGCCCGCTCCCACAGGGTTTTTTCGCGGTGTACTCGGAATCGCGGCTACACACAAACCATTGTAGGAGTGAGCCTGCTCGCGATAGCGGTGGGTCAGTTAATGAAGGTGTCGACTGACACACCGCTATCGCGAGCAGGCTCACTCCTACAGGGGGTTGTGTCATTCCAGAGTAATTGAAATGACGCTGTGCAATTTCAATCAGCCCTGGGCCGCCATCGCCGTCACTTCCACACGCATCCCTTCAACCGCCAGCGACGCAACGCCAACCGCTGCCCGCACTGGCCATGGCTTGGCGAAAAAGCGTTTATAGACTTCGTTGAACGCCGCGCGATCAGCCATGTCGGTGAGGTAGATGGTCAGGTGCATTACGCGGTCCATCGAACTGCCGGCACGTTCCAGTGCGGCTTTCAGCGCTTGCAGCGTGCACTCGCTTTGCTCGGTGATGCCGCCCAGTTCCAGACTGCCATCGGCGCGGGTGGGGATCTGCGTCGAGACCATGATCCCGCCGAAGGTGGCGACGTCGGACGAAATCGAATCGGTGTCCGGATCGGGCGTGAAGATGATGTCTTGATTGGCCATGGGCATCTCTTGTTCGAGTGAATGAAGGTCGCGCCAGTTTACAGATTCCCTCCGGCGATGGCCCGTGCGCGTTCAGACTGGCTGCGTTGCCGCTTCCGCCGCGATTGCCGCATGCACGCTGGGTCGCGCGCCAATGCGCTGCATATATGTGGCCAGAGCGGGCCACTTTGCGATGTCGATATCAAACGTCGGCAACCAGGTCAGCACCGTGAACAGGTAGGCATCGGCAACGCCAAAGCTAGCCATCAGATAGTTCCGATCCGCCAGAATGCGCTCAAGGTAATCCAGCCGCTTGCACAGTTTCTGCCGAAAAATCGCTTTGACCGCTTCCGGGATTTCGGCGCTGAACAATGGCGCGCTGGTGCCGTGGATCTCCGAGCCGATGAAATTCAGATGCTCCTGCAGTCGTATGCGCTCCCATGTACCGACCGCGGGCGCCAAGGTGTTTCCCGGGATCTGGTCGACGAGAAATTGCACGATCGCCGGGCCTTCGGTCAGCACTTCGCCGTTATCCAGTTGTAGCGCGGCCACGTAGCCTTTCGGGTTGATATCGCGAAAGTCACGGCCGTCAGCCGTGCGCTTGGTCTGGTTGTTGACGCGGATCAGCTCGAACGGCAAGCCGAGTTCCCGCAGAACGATGTGCGGTGAGAGCGAACAGGTCATCGGTGCAAAGTAGAGTTTCATGGGGTGTCCCCGGAAGTTTGAGGCGCCACGATCCTCTGCGGGCGAAACTTCCGCAAAGGTCATTTGCGGTGCTAGCGTATGACAAATTCTCATGCGCACTTCTGATCTTATGACCTCCAGACTTCCTTCCCTCAATGGTTTGCGTGCATTCGAAGCGGCCGCGCGGCATATGAGTTTTACCTTGGCCGCCACTGAGTTGAATGTCACGCAGACAGCAATCAGCCACCAGATACGACGCCTCGAAGCCGAGCTGGGTGTCACGTTATTCCTGCGACTCAAGACTGGTTTGGCGCTCAGCGAAGACGGCCAGGCCTACCTGCCGGGCGTGCGTTCGGCGTTTCATGCGCTGCGTGATTCGACGCAACAGTTGCTCGAATCGCGCGGGTCCAGCGTGCTGACCATCAGCACGCTGGTCTCGGTTGCGTCGAAATGGCTATTGCCGCGCCTGCCGGCATTCCAGCAGGCGTTCCCGGACATCGATGTGCGCATCAGCGCTGCAACCGATCTGGTGGATTTTCGCCGAGGGGGCATAGACGCGGCGATTCGCTATGGGCGTGGCGACTGGAAAGGCCTGCGTGCGGACTTTCTTATGGCCGATGAGATTTTCCCCGTGTGCAGTCCGGCGATGGCAAAGGCATTGAACACGCCGGCGGATCTTGCCAATCACACCCTTGTACAAGTCAGTGGCCTCACCGCCGATGACTGGCGCGCCTGGCTCAGCGCCGCCGGCCAGCCTGCGCAGTTGGCCGCTGGCGCGAAGCTGACCTTCGATCTGGCGATGATGGCGGTGCAGGCGGCAATTGACGGGCAGGGCGTGTGCATCGGGCGTTCGACTTACGTGAACGACGATCTGCGTGCAGGACGATTGGTCGCACCGTTCGACATGCGCCTGCAGGATGATCTCGGCTTCTATCTGGTCACACCCCATGAAACCGCTGACTCGACAAAGATCAGCGCGTTCAGACAGTGGCTTGTGGCTGTAGCCCGCGACACGTTTGTATAAGCGTGTATCAACCCTCAGCGGATACACACGACAACACCAAACCGGGCTTTCGAGACACATCCGCCTTACATGCCGAGCCCAAAGTAGCCCTCACACCAACACTACGTTTGAGAGGGCACCACCATGTACCGTCCACTGTTTCTGGCTTCTGCCGTTGTCTTCGCCTCCCTTACCGGTTTCGCTCATGCGGCGGATGCGCCGGCGACGAGCTGGCAGAAAGGTTTGAGCCGCACCGATCTGGTTCGCCAGGATCTCGGCGCTGACAATCGCGAAGTGATTCAGGCGCGAATCGATTTCGATGCCGGCGTCAGCGCGCCTCGGCATGCGCACCCTGGCGTTGAAGTCGCCTATGTCATCAGCGGCACGTTCGAGTATCAGCTCGAAGGGCAAGCGCCAGTGACACTCAAGGCCGGCGACTCGCTGTTTATCCCGGCGGGCGTGGCGCATGTGGCGAAGAACATTGGCAATGAGAAAGGCGTAGAACTGGCCACTTACGTCGTCCCGAAAGGCGAACCTTTGCTGATCCTCAAACCATGATGAGCAAGTCCGCTATTTCGAGCGCGGCTTGCTCATCGCGCGCTTGATGCGCATCCAGTCCTGATAGGCCGCCGTTCGCTTGGCGTCGGCCCAGGCCTTTGCTTCGCTGAAGCGAGCCCAGGCCTCAGGGCTATCGGTGTCATGCTCGATGATTCTGTACGCCGCTTCTTCCAGCAGATCGGCCTCACGGAACATCGCGGCATTGTCGGCCATCTCGTCGTCCCAAGAGCGGCCGAAATCGAATTTCAAAGTGTGTTCTGTCATTTCACGTGATCCTCCTCCCAGACCAGAGGCACCGATTCTCGCCATTGCACTTCGGTCACGCCAAAGCGTTCCGCCATCGGTTTGGAAAAACGTTTCAACGGAGGCCGACCGGGGCGGGGAATGGGCGCGATACCCGCGTCACAACTTGCCCACTGCCAGGCTTCGGCATTGTTCATGTTTTTTGTGCGAATGACGAATGACCTGGGCTTACCGTGCAGCAGGTAATCGATCACGTACAGATCTGCTCCGCTCATACATTTCCTCCCCATGCTTATGAACAGGGATATCTGACGAAATGAATAATTCAGAGAAAATGCACGCTGCCGGGACGATCGGTTGTTAGTTGGGATTGGAGTTTGTATGGCGAGTGTGCGGAGTACAAATTCGTCTTGCAGGACGAGGCAAACGCGACTGCCACGGCGCGTCAGTAAGTTGCAAACTTACGAATAAATACACGAACAGACGAAGTCCGCATGAACCTCGGTGTCTTCAACCGCCGTGATCAGACCTGCATCCAAGGCTTCTTCAGGATTGATGATGCGCGGCGCTGCCGTCAGATACTTCTCCGTCTCCAGCGCGTTTTTTCCGTTACTTGTGCGCTCGGCGACAATTTGCGCGTACAGGTGCAAGTCATAATCCAGGCTCATGGCATATTCCGACATGCGTGAATGATCGACCGCTCCCTGCAGGTGCCAATGAAAAGGGTGAAACAGAAACTTGCTATGAGTACAGGCGGTTCGGCGTTGGCCAGCAAGGAAAACGATATTGCCCATCGACTCGACCGTGCCCAGGTTATGGGTGTGTACCGGGACGGGTAGCGCTATCAGAAAGTTGTACATCGTGAAGCCGTAACTGCATTCGCCACCCATGGTGGCGATGTTCAGAATCAATCTGGGAGCATCTTCCTTCACCGCCAACGAGGCTTTGTCAATCAGTTGACCACAGGTTGATGCATTGATCGGACCGGTAAAGTTGATGACGTGGACAGGCATGGCGATTTCCTCGACGGGCCGGCTGCGCTGCGAACGGGCTCCTTGCGCAGGACTCGTAAGCTCAGTCAGGAGCAGCGTTCATAGGTTGGCGCCGTTTCCGTTTCTCGAGAGTTTTCAGCGTTAACGATCAACTGCCTGCGCTCATAACACGCATGTTGGGCACGATCGCCGTGCTGCGGGTGGCCAGGTTTTCTTTCAATGCACGGTGACACCGACGGGTCCGGTAATTTCTCGGAGGAACTGCGCGTTGCCTCTGGAACACCTTCAGCGCCTTCGTGTCGGTGTAACTCGCCTGGAACACTATCAGTGGCAGTCGTCATCATTGCGCTCCATCGGATATTACAAAGGGCAGCAAAGCTGCCCTTGTACCGCTCATTTACGACTTGCGACCTCCACTGTGGCTGGATTGTCCGCCTTTGCGACCAGCCTCGGATGCTTTTTCACGATCGTTGGCGAAGTTACCGCCAGACTGTCCGCCTTTTTTCCCGGACTCTTGCGTCTTGTCACGATCGTTGCCGGCCTTGCCTGTATTTTTATTTCCGGTGGTCATGATAGCTCTCCGATATATCTTAACGTTTCGCTAGTGATGTCCGTTGTCGCGATGGACACTTACTTCGATTACGTATCGGTTCACGGTGTTTTGATTATTTTTAACTGATCCGATGAGCGGCATTTCGCTGCGTGAACTTGATCTAGTCACTTATAGCGATATAACTAAAGCAGCTATGTTCAATCGCAATGAATAATAAAGAATTGTAATTACACCGATGCCGCGCAATTGGTTAAGCAGTTAGTTGAAGTTGCTTGAACCGAAACTACCTGAACCGCGGCAACGGCCGGTCGATCGGCTTGAGTGTCGACAGCGTGTCGCGGATCAGCGGCGCATCCTTTTCAATATCGTGCAGTCGATCGCGGATGCGCAGGGCCGTCGGATGCCCGCCTTGATGATCAACCCAGTCGGCAATCTCTTTGCAGGCGGCTGCGAGGCGCGCCTGGCGGGCGTCGAGCAGGGTGAGGAGGGTGGTGATGGACTCTTTCTCGGACATGGAACACCTCCGTTCGCTGAAACGGCTGAGTTGCAACACAAAGCCCGCGTGTCGCAAACCTTCAGATCAACTATAGAAGACCTGCGCGATCGTGCAAAAAATACCCGGCTAAGCTCGACGGCGAAACTCATTGTAGGAGTGAGCCTGCTCGCGATAGCGGTGTGTCAGTCGACATCGTCATCAACTGATAGACCGCTATCGCGAGCAGGCTCACTCCTACAGGGGGTGCGTGCGACTCAGGACGCCTCGGTTACTTCGCACATGCGTTCGAGAAACATCGCCAAAGCCACTTCCTCGGCGCGCAAGCCTTTGCGTACCCGTGGGCGGGGCAGTTCGGCAAGGGCGCCGAGCATGAAATGCTCGACCACGGCGGGGTGGATGTAGCACTTGCGGCACACCGCGGGGGTGTTGCCCAACTGTTTGGCGACGTTCTTTACGGCTTCGACCACGTGGCGCTTGGCTTCGGTTTCTGACTCATGCTGCAACTCGCGCAGCACCGACAAGGCCAGGGCGCTGCCCGCCCATGTGCGGTAGTCCTTGGCGGTGAACGCAGCGCCGGTCAGTTTCTGCAGATAGGCGTTGACGTCGGACGAGGTAACGGTATGCCGTTCGCCGTGTTCATCGAGGTACTGAAAAAGGTTCTGCCCGGGAATTTCCAGACAGCGCTTGATGATTCGCGCCAGGCGGCGATCCTTGACCGTGATCTGGTGCTCGATGCCGCTCTTGCCACGGAACTGGAACAGGATCGCGCTGCCGTTGACCTCGACGTGGCGGCTGCGCAACGTGGTCAGGCCATAGGAGCGATTGTCCCGCGCATATTGGGTATTGCCGACGCGGATCAGCGTGGCGTCAAGCAAGGTGATCACTGTTGCCATGACCTTGTCACGGCTGAAGCCCGGCGCATCGAGCAGCGCCTCAAGCTGGCGCCGCAGTTTGGGCAGGGCCAGGCCGAAGTCGCGCAAACGCGAGTATTTGTCGGCGTCGCGTACTTCGCGCCAGCGTGTGTGGTAACGGTACTGCTTGCGCCCGCGCGCATCGCGCCCGGTGGCTTGCAAATGCCCGCAGGGATCGGCGCAGATCCACACATCGGTATACGCCGGCGGCACCGCGAGGGCGTTGATGCGTTTGATTTCGTCCGGGTCGGTGATGCGCTGTCCCGACGGTTCGAAATAGACGAACTTGCCGCGCAGTTTTTTCCGGGTGATACCAGGCTGAGTGTCATCGACGTAATGCAGATCGGCGGGCAGGGCATCTGTCAGCACGGTATCGGGCATGGCGGTTTCCTTCGGTCATACGGCAGTCTGTAACAGGATTGACCGCAGGCGCTGGCCGTCGTGCCGAATGATTTACGCGAGCACCGCCACCGCCTTGATCTGCGCCCATAGCCGCTGGCCCGCATGCACGTTCAATTGATCCTTGGAAAACCGCGTGATCCGCGCCAGCAACGGCGTGCCTCCAGCGTCCAGTCGGATCAGCACATGGGCACTGTTGTCAGCCGCCTGTTCACTGACCACCGTCACCGGCAGACGATTAAGAATGCTGCTGCCGGCATCGTTGTGCAGCGCCAGACTGATGTCGCGGGCGTGCACCTTGCAGCGCAAGGCCTGACCCACGGCCATCGGCGCATGGGTGACGCGAATGTTCATTTCCGTGGCCGGCAATTGCAGGCTGAGCAATTGATAGGTGGCATCGTAGGCGCTGACCTGGCCTTCGATGATGACCCCGGCGTCATCGCCCATCGCCAAGGGCAGGTCCAGACGCGCGAGGGTTTCGCCGATCGGGCCGCTGGCGAGGGCTTTGCCATCGCTGAGCAACACCAGATGATCGGCCAGCCGCGCGACTTCATCCTGCGCATGGCTGACGTACAGCAGCGGAATATCCAGTTCGTCATGCAGGCGTTGCAGGTACGGCAGGATTTCGCTTTTGCGCCGGCTGTCGAGAGCCGCCAGTGGTTCGTCCATCAACAGCAGTTTCGGGCTGGTCAGCAGAGCGCGGGCGATGCCGACGCGTTGCCGCTCGCCACCGGACAGATGCTGCGGATGACGCTCGAGCAAATGGCCGATGCCGAGCAGTTCGGTGGCCTGGTTCATGTCGACCCGGCGTTGCGACCTGGCAATGCGTTTGCGGCCAAACTCCAGATTGGCCAGTACCGACAAGTGCGGAAACAGGCTGGCTTCCTGAAACACGTAGCCGAGCGCCCGTTTATGCGGCGCTACGAAAATGCCCTTGGCGCTGTCCTGCCAGACCTCGCCGTTGATCTGCACGAAGCCCTGTTCTGCGCGTTCCAGCCCGGCAATGCAGCGCAGGCAAGTGGTTTTGCCGGAGCCGGAATCACCAAACAGCGCGGTGACACCGCGGCCCGGCACCTGCAGATCGACATCCAGCTCGAAGCCGGAATAAGCGCGTTTCAGACGTACGTCAATCATCGATCAGCTCCAGCCTGCGCGGGTCTTGCGGCTGGAATACAGCGCCAGCAACACCAGGAACGAGAACACCAGCATCGCCCCGGACAGCCAGTGCGCCTGAGCATATTCCAGCGCTTCAACGTGGTCGTAGATCTGCACCGAGACCACGCGGGTCTTGTCGGGAATGTTGCCGCCGATCATCAGCACCACACCGAATTCACCGACGGTGTGGGCGAAGCCGAGAATCGCTGCGGTGATGAAGCCGGGACGCGCCAGTGGCAGGATCACGCTGAAGAACGTGTCCCAAGGATTGGCGCGCAACGTTGCGGCCACTTCCAGCGGGCGAGTGCCGATCGCCGAAAAGGCATTCTGCAACGGCTGCACCACGAACGGCAGGGAGTACATCACCGAGCCGATTACCAGCCCGGTGAAACTGAACGTCAGCGTACCCAGCCCCAGCCATTGGGTGAACTGACCGAGAAAACCGTGTGGCCCCAGCGCCAGCAACAGATAAAAGCCGATCACCGTCGGCGGCAGCACCAGCGGCAGGGCGACGATGGCGCCAATCGGGCCGCGCAACCATGACGATGTGCGCGACAGCCATAAGGCGATCGGCGTGCCAATTACCAGCAGGATCACGGTGGTCAGCGACGCCAGTTTCAGGGTCAGCCAGATGGCGGCGAAATCGGCACTGGTCAATGACATTTACAGTTGATATCCGTAGGACTTGATCACCGCAGCGGCTTTCGGGCCCTTGAGATAATCCACCAGGGCCTTGGCGGCGACGCTGTCCTTGCCTTTGTTCAAGATCACCGCGTCCTGTTTGATCGGATCATGCAGGGCGGCCGGGACTATCCACGCCGAACCGCTGCTGACTTTGCCGTCCTTGTAGATTTGCGACAGGGCGACAAAGCCCAGTTCGGCGTTGCCGGTGGAGACGAACTGATACGCCTGAGTGATGTTCTGACCTTCGACGATTTTTGCTTTGGTAGCGTCGGTCAGTTTGAGTTTCTCCAGCACCTGTGTGGCGGCCAGGCCGTAAGGCGCGGCTTTCGGATTGGCGATGGACAGGTGCTGGTATTGGCTGGTTTTCAGCACCTCGCCTTTCGAGTCCACATAACCTTCCTTCGCCGACCACAGCGCCAGCGTGCCGATGGCGTAGGTGAAGCGTGAACCTTTGACGGTTTCGCCTTCCTGTTCAAGTTTTGCCGGAGTCGTGTCGTCAGCGGCGAGGAACACCTGGAAGGGCGCGCCGTTCTTGATCTGGGTGTAGAACTGCCCGGTCGCGCCATAAGCAGCAACCAGTTTGTGGCCAGTGCCTTTTTCGAAGTCGGCAGCAATGGCCTGGATAGGCGCGGTGAAATTGGCGGCAACTGCCACTTGCACTTCGTCAGCCTGCACGGCGCCGATGCTGAAGAGTGCGAGGAGTGAAGCGAGGCAGGCAGGGGCAACGCGTGTGGCAGCCAGGGTCATGTAGAAAGCTCCGTGATCGGCGATTAGTGCTCTGTTTGTGATGGCGCCGATACACGGGCGCTATCGCTATATAAAGAAATATATAGCGAGACGCCGCCAGGTGGCGAGGGATTAAGTCCGCTTGCCGCATGAATTCATTGACGGTTGAGTTTCGCCAATGCGCCTTCGGCGAGTTGCCGGGTCAATTCAGCGCTGCCGATGTCCTTGCCCAGCGTGAGCGCCTGACCGGCCCAAAGATTGGCGAAGTCCGCGTCATCCTTGGCTCGCAGTGGCATGAGTGCACCGCCGGCCAACGGAAAGGCTGGCGCCTGCGCGGACATCGGGCCGAGTTCGCGCATCGCTCGATTGACAATGCCCCGTGCCGGACGCCCGGTGAAAATATTGGTGATGGCGGTCTCGCTTTCTTTTGCAGTCCGCAGAGCCTTGTGATGCGAGGCGCTGACTTTCGCTTCCGGGGTAAACAGGTACGCCGTGCCGACTTGCACTGCCGAGGCGCCGAGCATGAACGCTGCTGCAACGCCCCGGGCATCGCTGATTGCGCCAGCCGCTATCACCGGCACTTTCACCGCGTCGACCACCTGCGGCACCAGCGCAAAAGTGCCGACCTGCGTGCTCAGATCATCGCTGAGGAACATCCCCCGATGCCCACCCGCCTCATAACCCATGGCGATGATCGCGTCGCAGCCGTGCTGCTCCAGCCAGATTGCTTCTTCGACCGTGGTGGCAGACGAGAGGATCTTCGCCCCGGTGGCCTTGACCCGATCGAGCAGGTTTTTCTCCGGCAGACCGAAATGAAAACTCACCACCTCGGGCCGGAATTCTTCGAGCACAGCGCACGCGGCGTCATCGAAAGGTGCACGGTTGGACACCGGCGTCGGGGCCTCGAAATCGGCGCCCAGTTCGCGGTAGTAGGGTTCGAGGAGGTTTTTCCAGTCACGCGCTCGCTGGTCATCGGGCGTCGGTGGTTGATGGCAGAAGAAATTGACGTTGAACGGCTTGCTGGTGTGCTGGCGGATGGTTTTCAGTTCTTCGCGCAGTTGCTCGATGCTCAGCATCGCCGCCGGCATTGAACCGAGGCCGCCAGCGTTGCACACGGCAATCACCATCGAAGAGTTGGTCGCGCCGGCCATCGGGCCCTGGATGATCGGCAGTTCGATACCGACAAGATCAAGGATGCGGGTGTCTGGCCACTGACTCATATAGCAATTCTCCGAACGATGAAACGGGCAGGGACGGCAACCGGTTTTAGCAGCAAAACCGGCTGCGGGGCCAGTCTGAAATTCTGAACATCACGTGCAGTTTTTCAGCGTCGATGCAGTCCGCCACCTCCAGCGCCGCCAAACGAACGGTTCATCATTTGCGAGGACCGGTTGTAGTTGTGCGTGCGCTGGTTGCCGAGATTGCGCGCGGCGGATTCGCGATTGAGATTTTGTAGCTGCGCATTGTTGTTCGCGGGTTGGGTTCGGTTGGCACCGCCGCCGGCCACGGACTGCCAGCCATTGTCGGTTTTCTTGTAAACGTTGCCGTCGCGCCCGGCATAAACGTTGTCACCGACCCGGGCGGCGCCGCCGTTGCGGCCGTGAATGCCGCCGTATTGCGTGGTGTTGCCAGTATTGGGGTTGTAGACCGCGCCGCGATTGGCGCTGACTTTAGTTCCGGTGCGGACGTTGCCGGCCGTCACCCGTTCGCCAACGATCGCGCCGCCGTTCGGTCCAGCCGCTACGCCGCTGCGTCCGCCGGCGTAATTCCCGGTATAGGCGTTGTGCACCGCGCCACGCTGGCCAGCGGCGGCAATACCGGTGCGCGAGTTGTACGAGGCACCGACCTCACCGGCCCAGCGATTGCCGGTCCAGGCGTTGTAGCCGGCGCCGTGACGGCTGACGGTCGCGCGGTCGCCCCACTGATGATAAAGATTGCCGGTGGTCCCGGCCCAGCCACCCGGGCCCCATGCCACGGCACCGCCGCGATAACCGTAGGCCGCGCCGCCCCAGGCCAGCGGCGCCGGGTACAGACGCGGACCCCATGCGTAACCCCAGCCGTAATTTCCCCACCACGGATACGCGCCCCAACCCCAGCCCATCGCGTTCGTGCTGCCGCCCCAGCTCCAGCCGAAACCGAAGCCGAAGGTCCAGCCGGTCCACGGCGTGTAGCGGATCGCGACGCCGAAACCATAGGTCACCGGTGGCCCGTACCAGACACTGCCGACCCACGGCGTGTACGGATAACCGGTGCCATACACCACGACGCCGGTCGCCGGGTCCAGCGTCGAGCCTTGATAACCTGGGGTGTAGCCGACCACCACGGTATCGCCACTGGACTCGTAAACCTTCACGTAGGTGAGGTAATGCATCGGTGAACCGGGCGGGATCGAATAAATCACCGCTGGGACTGAAGTGGCCACGCTCCAGGGGCCGTTCACTGAGGCGGCGCTGAACCAGATGCCATTCTCCACGGCCCACCAACTGTCGTTGTCGACACGAATAATCGGCGTGGCGCTGTTGATCACGTATTGCAGTGGCGTATTGCTGATCGCTTTGAGCTGCGGCTCGCCGTCAAATTGCGGTGTGGTCATCTTCACCGCGCTTTTCCTGATCGCCGAGGTCTGCGGGATGGTGGCGGCAATCGCAGCCTCCTGAGCCTGTGGCGTACCGGCGACCGAAGCCTTGACGTTCTCTTTCGCGCTGTCGTCAGGAATATTGGCAAAGTCGGCCGGCAGTTTGTCTGCCGGGACAAAGGTCCATGGTCCGTTCATGTCGCTGGCGCGAAACCAGCGCCCGGAAATCAGCACGTAACTGTTCTGATCGCCGATTTCCTTGAAGATGTGCCCGGTGGTGTTGCTCACGTACAACAGGCTGGTGCCTTGAATCGGTTGCCATTGCGCGGCGCCGTCGGTGACCAGCAGTTCCGTTGGCGTAGTGGCGATGAAGATTTTCGGCTGTGGCGGCTTGGCAAGGCTGGGGACCTTGTCCTTCGGATCGCTTTGCCCGGTGAGCAGGTCCACCTGGCGACTGTTGATCGCCGCCTGTCTGGCTTTTTCCAGATTGGCCGGCGGCGCAGCAAGGCGCGTGTAATCGCAGTTCAATTTATCTGCAACCATCCAGCCGTCGAATACATGCAGGTAGTGTTTGCCTTGCGCATCCTTGAGCAGCAATGGACGCGTGTTGATCACCCGTTGCAGCTCGGTACCTTCCACTGGCCGATAAGCCGACTCACCGTCGATATACACGAGGATTGCCGGGCTGTCGGAGCTGACGATGGTCGGCGGAGTGTTTTCCAGTGGTGCGCCGTCGGCTTTCCGTTCGGCGTTCAGCACGCCGACTGCCGCTTCCAGTTGATCGAGGGAGATGGTTTTCTTGCGGCTCTCGGCATCTTTTTTCAGGATGGCGAGCCATGTGTCGGCCTGTTTGGCATCGGCGGGAAACTCGGCTTTGAGGATCTGGTACTGATCGAGCGCGACCCAGCGGGTGGCCTTGTCTACGAGAGTGTGAGCGCTGAACTCGACGATGCCATAGGTGGATTTGCCGTCGGCGGCCGTGGCTTCGACGGCCGCGCGGGCATTGAGTGTGTAGCCGTCCCAGTTGTCGAGCTGCGGCTGATACACCGTCAGCTTGCTCTTGCCGCTGGTGATCACTTGCGGCCAGGTCGGCTCGCTTGGCGCCGCATCCGGCTTTGCTGCCGGGGCGGCTGCCCAGGCATTGCCAAGCGTCAGCAGACACAACATCAGCAACGTGGGTAAAGCGCGCAGGAAAAGCATCGTCAGCTCCATCGACAGGCCGGTTTGCAAGGCGAAACCGGAAAAACACAACCGTCGAAAAAGCATAGCCGCCCGCCATGGATTCACCCGGCTGATTGAGCGGTTAGCGCAAAGTCGAGTGTGGCAATGTGTTGCGATGTGCTATTTCAAGGCATGCTTTCTTTCAAATCATCTTCGAGAGGCCGTCATGTTCAACGCCATTCTGATCGACAAAGACGACAACGGTTATCGCGCCAACCTGCAGCAAATCGATGAGCAACAGTTACCCGAAGGCAACGTCAGCGTGAACGTGGCGTACAGCACCCTGAATTTCAAGGATGGGCTGGCGATCACCGGCAGCAGTCCGGTGGTGCGCAAGTTTCCCATGGTGCCGGGGATCGATCTGGCAGGAACGGTCGAGTCCAGTTCGCACCCGGATTTCAAGGCCGGCGATCAGGTGCTGCTCAACGGTTGGGGCGTCGGTGAAAACCACTGGGGCGGGCTGGCGCAGAAAGCCCGCCTCAATGGCGACTGGCTTATTCCGCTGCCCAAGGCCTTTACGCCGGCGCAAGCGATGGCCGTTGGCACGGCAGGTTATACGGCGATGCTGTGCATTCTGGCGCTGGAGCGTCATGGGGTAAAACCGGATCAAGGCGAAGTGCTGGTCACTGGCGCCAATGGCGGGGTCGGCAGCTTTGCCATTGCCTTGCTCAGCACGTTGGGATACCGGGTGGTGGCCTCTACAGGGCGGGTGTCCGAGCATGAATATCTGCAGCAACTGGGCGCTGCAGACATCATCGATCGGGCCACCTTGTCCGAGCCGGGCAAGCCGTTGGCCAAGGAGCGCTGGGCGGCGGTGGTCGATTCGGTCGGTAGTCACACGCTGGCGAATGCTTGCGCCAGCACACGCTCGGAAGGTGTGGTCGCGGCGTGCGGACTGGCTCAGGGCATGGATTTTCCGGCCTCGGTAGCGCCGTTCATTCTGCGCGGTGTGACGCTGGCGGGGATCAACAGCGTGACTCAGCCCAAGGCGCGCCGTATCGAGGCCTGGGATCGACTGGCCAGGGATCTGGATTTCTCCTTGCTAAAGCTGATCAGTCACGAAATCAGTTTGCGCGAGGCACTTGAGGCCGCGCCCAGACTGCTTGCCGGGCAGCTGCGGGGCAGGGTGGTGGTCGACGTCAATCGTTGAGTTCGCGCGCCAGTAACTGACGCTTGCGCTCGACGCCCCAGCGGTAGCCGGAAAGATTGCCGTCGCTGCGCACCACGCGATGGCAGGGAATCGCCACCGCCAAGCGGTTGGCCCCGCAAGCCTGGGCCACGGCGCGCATCGACGTCGGTGCGCCGATGCGTTGCGCGATCTGGGCGTAACTGGCGGTGCTGCCTGCGGGGATCTCGCGCAGTGCCTGCCAGACGCGCTCCTGAAACGCGGTGCCGCGTATATCCAGCGGCAAGGTCAGGCCCGTCGCCGGTGCTTCGACAAAGCCGACGACGCTGGCGATCAACTGTTCGAAATCACGGTCGGCACCGATCAGGTTGGCGTTGCGAAATTGATCCTGCAGGTCGCAGACCAACTGATGTGGATCGTCGCCCAGCAGAATCGCGCAAATCCCCCGTTCACTCTGCGCCACCAGAATCGCCCCAAGCGAACATTGGCCGACGGCAAAGCGAATGTCGTTGTTCTGTCCGGCGGCGCGGTAGTCAGTCGGCTTCATGCCCAGCAGTTGATCGGCTGCTGCGTAGAAACGGCTGTTGGAATTGAAGCCCGCGTCATACAGCGCATCGGTCACCGAACCGCCGTCCGCCAGTCGTGCACGCAGCTTGCGCGAGCGTTGCGCCGTGGCGTAAGCCTTGGGCGTCAGGCCTGTCGCAGCTTTGAACACTCGATGGAAATGAAAAGGGCTGAGCCCGGCGCTGGCCGCTAGGTCGTCGAGCGCCGGCAACGTCTCGGACGCCTCGATCTGCCGACAGGCCGCAGCAATGATCGCTGCTTGCTGCGCGTCATTCTGGACCTTGCTGGCGCGTTTGCTTGGACGATACCCGGCAGCTTCGGCCAGTTCAGGGGTATCGAAAAACTCGACGTTCTGCGGTTTGGGCAAGCGCGCAAGGCTGCTCGGACGGCAATAGACGCCGGTGGTCTTTACCGCGTAGACAAATTGCCCGTCAGCACTCGGGTCGCGGGCAACCACGGCGGCCCAGCGTGGATCGTCTTCAATGTTGATGGTGTTCGAAAGCGTTTCCATGACGAGTAATCCGTTGACCTGTTTGGCTCAGGTTAACCAGCATCGTAGCTCGCAACACTCCGCGCCTTGCGGTCAAACTTTTACTGATCCCCGGCGACGCGGAAGGTGATGTTGATACGTCGTTCGCCCAAGCGCGGGTGATGGCCGGGTTTGACCGGCAGCACCCCGTGATAGCGCAGGCGATCCGCGCCGCCCCAGACCACCATGTCGCCATGCAACAGCGGGATACGCTGGCTTTTATCGCTGCGCTCGAAGCCGCCAAACAAAAACATCGCCGGCAGACCCAGCGACAATGAAACGATGGGCGCAGCAAAGCCCTTTTCGTCTTTGTCCTGATGCAATGACATCTTGGCGCCGGGCACATACTGGTTGATTAGGCAGGAGTCGGCATGGAAATCCTTGAAGCCGGCTTGCGCTGCCGCCTCGTGCGCCAGATTGGCAAACACCGCCGGCATCGACGGCCAGGGCAAGCCGCTGAGTGGATCGACGCTGGAATAGCGGTAACCGCTGCGATCGGTGATCCAGCCCAGTTGCCCGCAACTGCTGGTGCCGACCGACATGCTGAACCCACCCGGCGTCACCATGTGGCGGAGCGGGGCGGCAGCAAGAATGGCCTTGAGCGCCGTCAGCAGTTGCTCGACCCGAGGCAAGGCGAACCCGCGCAGCACCCACGATTGCTCGCCGATCTGCTCGGCGCGCGGTTCCTGTACGGGTTCGTTGTCGGCGAACAGGTCAAAGGTGGTCGGTTGCATGGTGTTTGTTACAGCGCCTTGCTGACCTTGATGTCACTGAGCTCTTCATCAGTGTGCATTTTTTTCAGCGCCGCTTTCGCTTCCTCGTCAGTGCCGTTTTCGAGTTCTGCGAAGTCGAAACGCTGCTCGCCGTCCAGTTTGTACTTGATCACATATTTGGTTGTTTGCGCCACGGTGGTGGTTTCCTTTCAGAATAGGCTGCGCGTCTCAGCTCAGTTTGGTGCTGGAGCGACGGATGATCTTGATCGAATGGGTCAGCGTCGGCTTGCGCGTCACGCTGATTGCGCGGCGATTGACGGTGTCGATAGTGATGTTCCAGAAGCCGGTGCTCGGCGCGGTTATGCGCGCCGGGAAGGTGTCGAACGCGCCGCCGTGATAGGTATGACGGCCGCCGTTTTTGAAGCTGCGGAAGTTGGCGTCGTTCATCAAACGGATGTTGCACATCTGCGAGCATTGAATGACGACGATGTCGTCTTCGTTGAGGTGCTCGCGCTGGTGAATGAATTTCATGGGCGCCTCCAGAAGGGCTTTTTCTACTAAATCAAAACGATAGCTTGTCGATGGACGCAGTTTATCAGCCCGCACGGGTTATTATCTGGCCGTCGGGCGATGCTTTGACAAATTTTGAACAGATATTCGCAATGGCATGCGGGTTAAATGCGCAAGGCCCCGGAGAAAAGCGGCTTTCATGCTGTCGGACGGTCTTTAACGGAGGATTTATATGAAGTGGGGTGTGGCGTGTGTGCCGTTGATTCTGGCGATGGCCGGTTGTGCAAATGTTTCCGAAATCAATGAAACGCTGCCAACCATGAGCGTGATCTCCGGCAAAAAGCCTCAGGAGTACGCGCAGTGCCTGACCGACAAGCTTGCTGACAGCCGTGGTGCGCTGCAGGTCCAGCCGCAGAAGGATGGGGTTCGGGTGATCGTCCCGGGCAAACTGTCTTCAGGCCCGGCAGCGGTGTTTGATATCGAAGATCGTGCTGGCGGCAGCAGCATCAAACTGCATGAGCGAATGTCCAATGTGCCGGTTCGCCCCCACGATGTGCAGAAAGCCGCGAACGCCTGTATTTCCGGCTGATAGACTACTGAACATCAGCATCCGATGCCGTCACAGTCCTGCTGTGACGGCATTGTCATTTTTGGAGTTGCGATGAAGCGAGAGCACGTGCGCGAGCGTCATGCAGAGGGCCTTGTCTCTGCCACCCATATCATCCAGAACCCGGCGAATCCCGGTGAATGGATCGTGTTTTTCAAGAAGAGTGCAGGGCGCAGCTACTTCCTGGTGGACGACAATGATGAAGTCGAGTCTTTCAGTCGGCTCGACGAGTTGATCGAGGTCGTCCGTGGCCTCGGGATCAAGTTCGCCGAAATCCACATGTAGCGACTATTTGCACACGACCACGACGTTGCGGGTCTTGTAATTGCCGACGTCGACGCCGAGGGTTTTATCATCTTCCTTTGGCGCCGGTGTGCCGTCGGTGCCGACGATGCGATAGCCGGTGCCTGCGCAAGAAGCGTCGGCTTTCTCGTAGCACATTGCCCAGGAGTTGGCTTCGCCGGAGCAATCGATGCTCAGGCCCTGTTCGCCATTGTTCAGATAGGTCGGCTGCGAGGTGGCACAGCCGCTCAGTACTAATGCCGCGAAGAGCGGCTGCAGTTTGTTCAGGTTCATGGTTGCGTGGTCTTCAAGTGGGGGACTGGAGGCTCTGACAGCGCCGCGATGAAAAGGTTATAGCGATTGGCCACTTGTTTGCCAACAAGGCACAAAAAAGCCCTGCGTGCTGGCAGGGCCTGGGACGTGCGGCAACGGGATCAGTCCTGATCTTTGCCACGACGCTTGGATGATGCAGGCGTATCGGTGAATACCGAGGCCACATCCGTCGCCATCTGTTCACTGTCGAAAGGCCCGGCGATGTGTTCGCCATTGGTGGTGGTCAGCGTCCACTTGCCGTCTTTCTTGTCGATCACATACCCGTTGATGATTTTTACCGCGGCCATCTAGTCTGTCTCATTCGCTGGTTCAAAGGCGCCATGATAGCGGCAAATGCTCGCATTGGGAGCTGATAAGCGTATGGTGACCCCGATGCTCACGATCCTGGGCTACGCTGAATTCGCCGCTGAAAAACCTCGACGGAACTATCCGCGCGAATATTTCTCTATGTTGGCATCGGTTAGCCAGCGCGGGGCATTGTAAGGCGCACGCCGCCTGATTAGACTGCCTCGAAACTCGTACACACAGCCTTTTCAAGGACTTATATGATCAAGAAATGCTTGTTTCCAGCAGCCGGTTACGGCACTCGCTTCCTCCCAGCGACCAAAGCCATGCCTAAAGAAATGCTGCCGGTGGTAAACAAGCCACTGATCCAGTACGGCGTTGAAGAAGCACTGGACGCGGGCCTGACTGAAATCTCCATCGTCACCGGTCGTGGCAAGCGTGCTCTGGAAGACCACTTCGACATCAGCTACGAGCTGGAAAACCAGATCAAGGGCACCGACAAGGAAAAATACCTGGTCGGCATCCGCAAGCTGCTGGACGAGTGCTCGTTCTCCTACACCCGTCAGACCGAAATGAAGGGTTTGGGCCACGCGATCCTGACTGGCCGCCCGCTGATCGGTGACGAACCGTTCGCCGTGGTACTGGCGGACGACCTGTGCGTCAACATCGACGGCGACGGCGTGCTGACCCAGATGGTCAAGCTGTACAAACAGTTCCGCTGCTCGATCGTCGCCATCCAGGAAGTCGATCCGCAAGAAACCAACAAGTACGGTGTGATTGCTGGCGAAATGATCCGCGATGACATCTATCGCGTGCACAGCATGGTCGAGAAGCCGAAGCCGGAAGACGCGCCGTCGAACCTGGCGATCATCGGTCGTTACATCCTGACCCCGGACATCTTCGACTTGATCGAACAGACCGAGCCAGGCAAGGGCGGTGAAATCCAGATCACCGATGCCCTGATGAAACAGGCCCAGAACGGCTGCGTCATGGCCTACAAGTTCAAGGGCAAGCGTTTCGACTGCGGTGGCGCTGAAGGCTACATCGACGCGACCAACTTCTGCTTCGAAAACTTCTACAAGACTGGCAAGGCTTACTAAGAGCATTTGCCCCGTCTGCAAGATAAAGCCACCTTCGGGTGGCTTTTTCATTTTCCGTCCTTATATAAACGGCAGTGCTTGCCCAATGGATGACTGCGGGTATGCTGATGGCCTGCCGAGGAGATAGAAATGGCCTACGATTTTGACCTTTATGTGATTGGTGCCGGTTCCGGCGGTGTGCGGGCTGCGCGGTTTGCCGCCGGTTTCGGGGCGAAAGTGGCGGTGGCCGAGAGTCGTTATCTGGGCGGGACCTGTGTCAACGTCGGCTGCGTGCCGAAAAAACTCCTGGTCTACGGCGCGCACTTTGCCGAGGACTTCGAGCAGGCGTCCGGTTTTGGCTGGAGCCTGGGCGAAGCGAACTTCGACTGGGCCACGCTGATCGCCAACAAGGATCGCGAGATCAATCGCCTCAACGGCATTTACCGCAATCTTCTGGTCAACAGTGGCGTGACCCTGCACGAAGCGCACGCCAAAATCGTCGGGCCGCACGAGGTCGAGGTCAATGGTGAGCGCTTCACCGCGAAAAACATTCTGATCGCCACCGGCGGCTGGCCGCAGATCCCTGAGATCCCGGGGCATGAACATGCGATCGGTTCGAACGAGGCGTTCTTCCTCAAAGAGCTGCCCAAGCGGGTGCTGGTGGTGGGTGGCGGTTATATCGCCGTCGAGTTCGCCGGGATCTTCCACGGCCTCGGTGCCAACACGACGCTGCTGTATCGCGGCGATCTGTTCCTGCGTGGTTTCGACGGCTCGGTACGCAAGCATCTGCAGGAAGAGTTGACCAAGCGCGGTCTCGATCTGCAATTCAATGCCGACATCGCACGCATTGACAAGCAGGCCGACGGTAGCTTGAAAGCAACGCTCAAGGATGGTCGTGTACTCGAAGCCGATTGCGTGTTCTACGCCACCGGCCGACGTCCGATGCTGGACAACCTTGGCCTGGAAAACACCGATGTGCAGCTCGACGACAAGGGCTTCATCAAAGTCGACGACGAGTATCAAACCACCGAGCCGTCAATTCTCGCGCTGGGCGATGTCATCGGTCGCGTGCAATTGACCCCGGTCGCACTGGCTGAAGGCATGGCCGTGGCTCGACGCTTGTTCAAGCCAGAGCAATATCGCCCGGTGGATTACAAGATGATCCCGACGGCGGTGTTCAGCCTGCCGAACATCGGCACGGTCGGTCTGAGCGAAGAGGAAGCGCGCGAATGCGGCCATGAGGTGGTGATTTTCGAAAGCCGCTTCCGGCCGATGAAGCTGACCCTGACTGACTGTCAGGAGAAAACCCTGATGAAACTGGTGGTCGACGCCAGGACTGACAAGGTGCTTGGCTGCCATATGGTCGGCCCGGACGCTGGCGAGATCGTGCAGGGCCTGGCGATTGCCTTGAAGGCCGGCGCGACCAAGCGCGACTTCGACGACACCATCGGGGTGCACCCGACGGCCGCCGAAGAGTTCGTCACCATGCGCACACCGGTCAGCGCTTAAACATCCTTCGCTTTGGCCGAATCTGGCGCTGCTGCAACGGCAGCCGCCAGACGCTGGCTGTCTTCCAGGCTTGCCTGAGCCTTGAGCAATTCCTTTTCCAGTGCCTGATTGAGCTGCGTCTGCTCGTCGACGCTCTGTTTGAGCGCCTGGCTTTCCAGTGTCGCCACGCGTAGACGTTCCTGGAGCAGGGTGCGCTCGCTTTCCATGCGCGTGGCCTGCTCGAGCAATTGATCCTGACGCTGATTGCTCTGCTTGAGCTGGTCCTGCAGCAGGTTCAGCTCACGCTGGGTGCCACGGTTCTCGGTGAGCAGGCGTTCGTTATCGCGGTGCAGCTGAGTGATCTCATCCTGACGCACCAGCGCGCTCTGCTGAGCCTGGCGCAGTTCGGCCTGGATCTGCTGGATTTGCCCTTCATGGCGGGCTTGTTCCTGCTCGCGCTGTTCCTTGGTCGCATTGCGGTAATGCTCCAGCGCATCGCGGGCGTGCAGGTGCTTTTCTTCCAGTGAGCGAATCTGCTCGTCCTTGTCCTGCAAGCGCAATTCAAAGTCGGCCAATGCCTGATTCAGGCCGGCGTTGCGCGTCTGTTCGGTTTGCAGCATCGAGCGGGTGTTGCTCAGCGCTTCGGATTCGCGTTGCAGCGCGGCGCCCTGAATATCGTGGTCGTGTTCGAGTTTTTCCAGCGCCTGGCGAGCCTGTTTCAGCTCGGCTCCCAGTGCTTCGCGTTGCTCTTCGAACTGCTCGCGGGCTTGCTCGATGGGCTCCTGCGCCTGTTCTTTCAGGCGTTGGGCAAGGCGCGAGACGAGGGCGGTCAACTCATCATCTATCGGTTCTGCCGAGGCTTCTGTGGGCTGGGCACCATCGTCCAATTCTTTCAGATAGCGATGGATCGTGGTTTTCGAGCCGGTGTTGCCCATTTCGATGCGTACTGCATCGATGCTCGGGTGTTCGCCGCGAGCCAGGATCGCTGTGCGAGCGATTTGCACCAATGCTTTAGTAATGCCGCCACGGGCCATGTGAACTCCTACGGTTACGTACTGTGGTACATGCCACTAAAGTATGCAGTGTACCACGCTAAAAATGTAGGTAAATAATTGAAATAAAACAGGCGGGATATACTGGTATTACCCAATGTCAGACGGCAAAATGCGCATCTGCATACCTGATCCAGTACGCCAGCGAGAAAACTGCCCATGAGTGACATCGATCGCTATCTGCAAGCCGCCACCCGAGACAACACCCGCCGCAGCTATCGCATGGCCATCGAGCATTTCGAGGTGTCGTGGGGCGGTTTCCTGCCGGCCACCGCCGACAGCGTTGCGCGTTATCTGGTGGAGCACGCCGGCGTGTTGTCGATCAATACGCTGAAACTGCGTCTGTCGGCGCTGGCGCAGTGGCACAGCAGTCAGGGTTTTGCCGACCCGACCAAGGCGCCAGTGGTGCGCAAGGTGTTCAAGGGGATTCGCGCCTTGCATCCAGCGCAGGAAAAACAGGCCGAGCCGTTGCAGCTGCAGGATCTGCAGCGAGTGATCGATTGGCTGGAGCACGAAGCGCAGACCGCCCGGCAAGAGCAGGACCGCCCGACATTGCTCAAGGCCCATCGTGATCGTGCGCTGATTCTGCTGGGTTTCTGGCGGGGCTTCCGCAGCGACGAGTTGTGCCGCTTGCAGGTCGAGCATGTGCAGGCGAGTGCCGGCAAGGGAATCACGTTGTATCTGCCGCGCAGTAAGGGTGATCGGGAAAATCTCGGACAGACCTATCAGGCCCCGGCGTTGTTGAAGCTGTGCCCGGTGCAGGCCTATATCGACTGGATCACAGAGGCAGCACTGGTGCGCGGCGCGGTATTCCGCAGTATTGATCGCTGGGGCAATCTGAGCGAAGAGGGCCTGCACGCCAACAGCATCATTCCTCTGCTGCGTCAGGCCTTGCAGCGCGCCGGGATTGCCGCCGCCGGTTATACCAGTCATTCGTTGCGACGCGGCTTTGCAACTTGGGCGCATCAAAGCGGTTGGGATCTGAAATCGCTGATGAGTTACGTTGGCTGGAAGGACATGAAATCCGCCATGCGCTATGTTGAGGTCAGCCCATTCCAGGGAATGGCTCGGATTATGGATAAGCCGGATCAACCGTAGAGATCGTTTTCTTCTATTAATACAGTCAGCTAATAGCGAAAACAAATCAGCAGTATCAGGTTTGCCAATGAGCCTTCCGTCGAGTGAGTGGGTAGGATTCACCCATCAACTTCATAACCCCTGACGGAGAGTCATCGATGCCTATCATCAACAGCCAAGTAAAACCGTTCAAAGCTACCGCGTTCAAAAACGGCGACTTCGTTCAAGTCTCGGATGCTGACTTGAAAGGCAAGTGGTCCGTAGTGTTCTTCTACCCAGCCGACTTCACCTTCGTGTGCCCGACCGAGCTGGAAGACCTGGCCGACAACTACGCTGAGTTCAAGAAGCTGGGCGTGGAAATCTACAGCGTTTCGACCGACACCCACTTTGCTCACGCTGCCTGGCACAACACTTCGCCAGCCATCGGCAAAATCGAATACACCATGATCGGCGACCCGACCCACGTCATCTCCCGCAACTTCGACGTGCTGATCGAAGAAGCTGGCCTGGCTGACCGTGGCACCTTCGTGATCAACCCTGAAGGCCAGATCAAAATCGTCGAACTGAACGATGGCGGCGTTGGCCGTGACGCTTCCGAGCTGCTGCGCAAGATCAAGGCTGCTCAGTACGTCGCTGCACACCCAGGCGAAGTTTGCCCGGCCAAGTGGAAAGAAGGCGAGGCCACTCTGGCTCCGTCCCTGGACCTGGTTGGCAAGATCTGAGTCTGTGACATGCAACGCAGGGCGGTACGCCGCACCTTCTTAAGTTAGCTGCACCGCCCAATAAAAATGCCCGGGCGAGATTCGCTCGGGCTTTTTTTTGCCTCAAATAAAGGAAATCGCCCGTATGTTGGACGCCAATCTTAAAGCCCAGTTGAAATCGTACCTGGAACGGGTCACCCAACCGATCGAGATCGTTGCATCCCTCGACGACGGTGCGAAATCCCGTGAAATGCTTGACCTGCTGAAAGACGTTGCCAGTCTTTCGAGCCAGATTACCTTGATCGACAGCGGTGACGACGCGCGCAAGCCATCGTTTTCGATCAACCGCCCGGGAGCCGACATCAGCCTGCGTTTTGCCGGTATCCCGATGGGCCACGAATTCACTTCCCTGGTGTTGGCCCTGCTGCAAGTCGGCGGCCACCCGTCGAAGGCCAGCGTTGAAGTGATCGAGCAGATCCGCTCGCTCAAAGGCGAGTTCAGCTTCGAGACGTATTTCTCGCTGTCTTGCCAGAATTGCCCGGACGTCGTCCAGGCGTTGAACCTGATGGCCGTGCTCAACCCGAACATCCGCCACGTCGCCATCGACGGCGCGTTGTTCCAGGACGAAGTCAACGATCGCAAGATCATGGCTGTGCCGAGCATCTACCTGAACGGCGAAAACTTCGGCCAGGGCCGCATGGGTCTGGAAGAAATCCTCGCCAAACTCGACACCGGCGCCATTGTCCGTCAAGCCGAGAAGATCAGCGCTAAGGAAGCGTTTGACGTACTGGTCGTCGGCGGTGGCCCGGCCGGCGCTTCGGCCGCGATCTATGCCGCACGCAAAGGCATCCGCACCGGTGTCGCCGCTGAGCGCTTCGGCGGTCAGGTGCTGGACACCATGGCCATCGAAAACTTCATTTCCGTACAGGAAACCGAAGGCCCGAAACTGGCCACGGCGCTGGAAGAACACGTCAAGCAGTACGACGTCGACATCATGAACCTGCAACGTGCCGACAAGCTGATCCCGGGCAAGAATGGCGAGCTGCACGAAGTCCGCTTCGCCAGCGGTGCCACCCTCAAAGCCAAGAGCGTAATCCTCGCGACCGGCGCACGCTGGCGCGAAATGAACGTCCCGGGCGAGCAGGAATACCGCAACAAAGGTGTGGCGTACTGCCCGCACTGCGACGGCCCGCTGTTCAAGGGCAAGCGTGTGGCGGTGATCGGCGGCGGTAACTCCGGCGTTGAAGCAGCCATCGATCTGGCCGGTATCGTCTCGCACGTCACGCTGCTGGAGTTCGACGTGCAACTGCGCGCCGACGCCGTATTGCAACGCAAACTGCACAGCCTGCCGAACGTCACCGTGATCACCAGTGCGCAAACCACTGAAGTTACTGGCAACGGCGAGAAGGTCAACGGCCTGCGCTACAAGGATCGCAGCACTGATGAGCTGCGCACGGTCGAACTGGAAGGCATCTTCGTGCAGATCGGTCTGCTGCCCAACACCGATTGGCTGAAGGGCACCATTGAGCTGTCGCCGCGTGGCGAGATTATTGTCGATAACCGTGGCGAGACTTCAATCCCGGGAATCTTTGCAGCCGGTGATGTGACGACTGTGCCTTACAAACAGATCGTGATTGCGGTAGGCGAGGGCGCCAAGGCTTCGCTGAGTGCGTTCGATCACTTGATCCGGACTTCGGCACCGGCGTAATTGCCACCTCGAAAACGAAAAAACCCATGAGTGATCATGGGTTTTTTTATGCGCGCGTAAAGCTGCCCCTCACCCCAGCCCTCTCCCGAGGGAGAGGGAGCCGACCGAGCGGTCTGGCGTTTTCTGTCAACCGGAAAGATCCAGTCGATTATGGGTTCACCGCCAATCGTTCAGGTCGGTGTAATTCTCCAGCATCCCCCAATCTGTCCCCTCTCCCTCTGGGAGAGCGATAGGGTGAGGGGCTTTCAGCTTTTACAGCGGCGCAGGCTGAATGATTTCAACCCAGTAACCATCCGGATCCTTGATGAACGCCAGGCTCTTCATGCGGCCATCGGTCAAGCGCTTCTGGAAATCGCAACCCAGTTCTTCAAAACGTGCACATGCCGCGACGATATCCGGCACCGAAATGCAGATGTGGCCGAAGCCGCGCGGGTCGGTGTTGCCGTTGTGATAGGCGAAGTCGGCATCGTTTTCGGTGCCGTGGTTGTGGGTCAGTTCGAGAATGCCCGGGATCGATTTCATCCACTCGGTGCGTGCAGCGGCGTCAGCCGGGATCTGTGCTTTGTCGACCAGCGCGAGAAAGTACAGGCTGAACTCGGCCTCCGGGAAATCACGTTTCTCGACCAGCGAAAAACCCAGCACGCGGGTGTAGAAATCCAGCGACTTGGTGATGTCCTTGACGCGCAGCATGGTGTGGTTGAACACGAAGTTGCGGGTTGCGCTGTCTGGCGTAGCAGTCACGCCGGGACAAGTGTTCAGTTCGTTGAGGCTCATGGGCCCTCCAATAACAATGGGCAAGTGTATGGGCGCAATGATACGCATGCCGGCCGGCATCGCCAAATGCAAGGCGGGCTTGCCCTGCGCGAAGGCGGGGCTCAGACTTTGTCTTCTACCTGCGAGTGCGTCCGGCAATGATCCGACTGTTCAAATCCGTGTTTGTTTTTTTTGTCTTGTCGTCGACCGTGGTTTTTCCGGCGGTGGCCGAACCAGCCATCACCTGGCCGGCAGGCTGGGAAGTTGAAGCCTTGCCGGACACCGCAGCGCCGGTCTCGCGACAAAGGGCGGTGAAGCACGATGCCGATGGTAACCAGGTGATGGTGATGGAGTTGACCATGAGCCAGGTGGAGGCGGGGCATCAGGTCAATTTGCAGGGTGTGCTGCTGGAGATGCGCAAATCCATTCAGAAGGATTTTTTCCGCAGTGGTTATCAAAGCGTATGCAACAGGATTCATCCCGCAGCACTGGGTGCATTGACCGGGCTGGAGACGACCTGCACGGTAACCGAAAATGGCCGGCACGTATTATCACAAACGTTGGTGGCAGCTGTGCAATCGGACAAGGCTTATGTACTTTCATACGCCGGCCAGGCAGAGGTTTATAAGGCGAGCGAGGACGAAATAGTGGCTGCTCGCAACAGCCTGAAACTATAGACGTTCGTACTAAGTCGCTGAAAATTGAATACCGGAAAGGATTAAGCACAAAGTTTTATCAGGTACTCACGGCAACATCGCGCAGCAGAATGTTTAAGCGACTGACTCACTAACGTTACACAAAATTCTAACTTATTTGATGAAAATCATCTCATTTGTTAGATATTGTCAATAAAAAAGCCCTGCATCGAGCAGGGCTTTTTGCTGGCGTCAGATTAACCGCGCAACCAGGAATCAACAGTGGATGCACCGTACTGTTCTTTCCAGGCTTTCAGGCCGCGATGATTGCCACCCTTGGTTTCGATCAGTTCGCCAGTGTGTGGGTTCTGGTAAACCTTGACCACGCGAGCGCGGCGGGTCTTGGGCGCTGCAGGCGCTTGCAGGCCGGACTTTGCCGGGTTCGGATCGAGAATGGCGATGATGTCTTTCAGGCCTTTGCCGTAGCTTTTCATCAGTCCCTGGAGCTTCTCTTCGAATTCGATTTCTTTCTTGAGCCCGGCATCGTTCTTCAGCGATTCCAGCTGTTTGAGCTGTTCCTGAAGGGCCTTTTCAGCTGCACGAAATTCAGCGAGTCTGGACAATATCTTTACTCCAATAGTGTGTTTGGCTGATACCAACCGCAAACAAAGCTATAAGCCAAGAGCCTTGAAGCGACTCGGTGATAAATGGCTCACCTGCCAATCCGGCTGAGGTTGAAAAAATTGTAGTAGTTAATGCGACAAGAGTAAATCCTGATGTTGTCGTCATGTAACAACAATGATTTTTTGTATCAAATTGGTGCGCCTGTTCGGCAGGGTGGTCGGGGGAGTTAATGATGAGTTAATGCATCGATGAAATCTGCGGCTGGCATTGGTTTAGCGTAAAAATAACCCTGCAGAAAGTTAACGTGATGTTCGGTCAGGTAATCGGCCTGGGCCTGGGTTTCGACACCTTCGGCAACAATACCCAGCTCCAGCTTGGCGGCAAGCTCAATGATGGAATCAAGTATGTGCCGCGATAAGGCATCGATGCCGACCATAGCCACGAAACTCTGGTCGATCTTGAGAAAGTCGACATTGAAAGTACGCAGGTAACCGAGACTGGAGTGGCCGGTGCCGAAGTCGTCGATCGCGATCTTTACGCCCAACGCACGCAACTGCTCAAACAGCTGCAATGTGATGTCGGTCGGCTCGATCAGCTCGCGCTCCGTCAGTTCCAGTATGAGTTGCACGCTACCCGGCGCGAATGCAGAAAGGAGCTCGCGACAATCTTCCACCAGTTCCAGGTCCCGGCAATGGCTGGCGGTGATATTGATCCCCAGGTGGAACGGCTTGGCGAAGGTCGCCGCGTGAGGCCCTAGCAGCAGGGCTGTCTGCTGCATCAGGGCGCGGGTCATGGGCACGATCAGGCCCGAGTGTTCGGCAAACGGGATAAACAGATCCGGACGCACCAGTCCTTCTTTCGGGTGGTTCCAGCGCATCAATACTTCGGCGCCTGACCATTGCTGGCTGCCGCCGTTAACCACGGGCTGGAAGTATGGAATGAATTCACCGGCTTCCAGCGCACGGAGCATTTCGTGACTGGGGGAGCTCGAGCGTTTTTGTAGGAAGTGTCCGATCGCGCCGGAGACCACGCCGAAAAAGATCAGCAGGCTGAACAGTGGCGGATACTCAGCCGCCATGTATCGCCAGGTTTCGCCTTGAGGGAAACCCGCCGTAACTCTGAAACCATATTGCCGGGATTCCAGCATGCTCTGCGCGACCGGCAAGGTCGGCAGCGACCCCTGATGCACTTTGCCGTCGGCGGACAACCAGTTATCGCCCACTTGCAGCATCAGCAATGTCTGGCGACCGATCAGGCGCAGAATATTGCTCAGGTGATAACCATCGAGCGTGGTCAGCGCGCCGCCGCGACCGTCGCTGAGGCGATAGACCAGCAGCGCCGTATCGGGTGTCACAGGGTTACCATTCATCAACCACAGCCGGCCCTGATGATAATCCCCGGCATTCACGGCTTCCTCGAACTGACCGAACAGCGAGCTGCAGTAAAGATTGTTATCCCAGACCAGATTGGTCGAGCGCACGAATGGCCGGCGGGTCACTTGTTCACGCAGGGCCAGCTTCACCTCTTCGCAGTTTTTTCCGGCAAGCGGAAGCAAAGCCCGGGCGGCTTCTGCGGTGTTATCGAGCATCAGGTCGAACTGGCGCAACGCTTGTTCGGCAGTTTCCCCGGCGCTTTGCTGCAGCGTGCGTTCTGCCTGCATATAGAGGATCACACTGCCCAGCGCGATGGGCAGCAAACCGCTGAACAGCGTTACTGCGATGCGGGTGCTGCGTTTGCGGCGGGGCCTGCGGGTCAACGGCATGGGCACATCCTGTGGCATGGAAGTCGGGCCCGGTAAACAATTGAGCCAGAGGGGAGAATAGATGGCAGATGGCTCTTGTACAGTAGGCAAAAAAGCGGATTCTAAAGGGAGGGCAGACAAGCCAGGTTACGCTGTGTAGAATCGGGTTACGCATACAATAATAATCGTCTTCTGGCAGCAGAAGCCTCGCCCGCAAGAGCCTTGGGTCGACAATGAAGATATTCGGGTTTCAACTGATCTACGGAGACTTCCTCGCCCGCAGCGTGCGTGGCATCTCCTGTGCGCCTCCCTCTGCCTCACGTTCCTGACAAATAACCCTGGTTAATTGATAAGAAATGATGAGGCGTCACCATGGCAGATTTATACGAAAACCCAATGGGCCTGATGGGCTTCGAGTTCATCGAGTTTGCAGCGCCGACTCCTGGCACGCTTGAGCCGATCTTCGAGATCATGGGCTTCACCAAAGTCGCGACCCACCGTTCCAAGAACGTGCACCTGTATCGTCAGGGCGCGATCAACCTGATCCTCAACAACGAACCCAACAGCGTCGCCTCGTACTTCGCTGCCGAACACGGCCCGTCCGTTTGCGGCATGGCGTTCCGCGTCAAGGATTCGCAAAAAGCCTACAGCCGTGCACTGGAACTCGGCGCTCAGCCGATCCATATCGAAACCGGTCCGATGGAGCTCAATCTGCCAGCGATCAAAGGCATCGGCGGCGCGCCGCTGTACCTGATCGACCGGTTCGGCGAAGGCAGCTCGATCTACGACATCGACTTCGTGTTTATCGAAGGCGTTGATCGCAACCCGGCCGGCGCCGGCCTGAAGATCATCGACCACCTGACCCACAACGTTTATCGCGGTCGCATGGCCTACTGGGCGAACTTCTACGAGAAGCTGTTCAACTTCCGCGAGATCCGTTATTTCGACATCAAGGGCGAGTACACCGGCCTGACCTCGAAGGCGATGACCGCACCGGACGGCATGATCCGCATCCCGTTGAACGAAGAGTCGTCCAAAGGCGCCGGGCAGATCGAAGAGTTCCTGATGCAGTTCAACGGCGAGGGCATCCAGCACGTTGCCTTCCTCACCGACGACCTGATCAAGACCTGGGATCAGTTGAAGAAAATCGGCATGCGCTTCATGACCGCGCCGCCGGACACTTACTACGAAATGCTTGAAGGACGTCTGCCGAATCACGGCGAGCCGGTCGATCAGCTGCAATCGCGCGGCATTCTGCTCGACGGGGCGTCGGAGCAGGGCGACAAGCGTCTGCTGTTGCAGATCTTCTCGGAGACCCTGATGGGCCCGGTGTTCTTCGAGTTCATCCAGCGTAAAGGTGACGATGGTTTCGGCGAAGGCAACTTCAAGGCGTTGTTCGAATCGATCGAGCGTGACCAGGTGCGTCGTGGTGTGCTGACCACTGAGTAATCCGCACCTGAAATGAAAAATCCCGGCCTGCAGAGATGCAGGGCCGGGATTTTTTTTTCAGGTTCAAAAGATCGCAGCCTTCGGCAGCTCCTAGAGGAAAAACGCATTCCAAATGCAGGAGCTGCCGAAGGCGGCGATCTTTTGCTTTCAGGAGCGGCGGTGGCGCGTCAAATGCTTGAAGCCCTCGAAAACCAGCACCACCACCGCCAGCCAGATCGGGATGTAAGTCAGCCATTCGCCCGGCTTGATGCTTTCCCCAAGCAACAACGCCACTGCAAGCAACAACACCGGCTCAACATAACTCAACAAGCCAAACAGACTGAAAGGCAGCAGGCGGCTGGCAATGATGTACACCACCAGCGCGGAAGCACTGATCAGGCCGAGCAGCGGAATCAGCCACATCAGGCCCGGATACTGATCGAATACTCCCAGACCTTGTTCGCCGCCCTGCACAAACCAGTAAGCAATCGGCAGCATCAAGGTCATGTCGACCCACAGGCCGCCAAGATTGTCGGTCTTGAGGTATTTGCGCAGGACGAAGTACAGCGGATAGCCGACCACGACGACCAGCGTCGCCCAGGAAAATCCACCGACCTGATACAGCTCGTTCACCACGCCGAGGCAGGCAAAGAACACTGCGATTTTTTGCAGGTAAGACAGGCTTTCGCCGTAGGTAATCCGCCCGGTCAGCACCATCGCCAGTGGCAGCAGGAAATAGCCCAGCGATACATCGAGGCTGTAGCCATTGAGCGGCGCCCACATGAACAGCCATAGCTGGACGCCAAGCAGCGCCGACGAAACAAGCAGCCCGGCGATCAGTTTCGGCCTGGCCGCCATCAACCGGATCAACTCCAGTACCCGACGCCATTCCCCGGATACCAGCATGAACAAGGTCATGCACGGCACGGTCAGGAGCATCCGCCAGCCGAAAATTTCCACACCGCTCAGAGGCGTAAGCAGCGACGTGTAGTAATACATGACGGCAAACAGCACCGAGGCTGACACTGATAAAGCGATACCTTTAGACAAACTGTCCTCGCGTGTTGAGGGTTGAACGGGTGCGCAGGATACGGGTTTTTCGTCGCGAATATTGAGCAAGTGCTCATTATTTCAAACGCAGAGCAAGCGCGCGGGCGCCGGACCTGTTGGCAGACTCAGCATAGTTGGCGAATCTGCCTTGGCGAGCTCTGGTTGGTTAGCGACCGTTATCGATCAGCCTTCAACGGATTGCCGAAGCGTTTGAGGTACAGCTCACCGAACTTGTACGAGGCGTAATCGGACACATGACCGATGTCGCGGTACACCGGCACGTCATCGACCGTGGTCATGCAGGTGCCGTCTTTGCATTGCACGGTTTTTGGATCAAGCACCATCAATTGTGGATAGTCCGTCTGCAGTTCGCTGAACAGCTTCGCCATGAACGGATCCTCCAGGCCTGACCATGGCACGGCAGCACACAGACGGCTCTGTTCAGCGCTGCCCATCATCCCGCGCAGCTTGACCTGTCGGAGCAGGCACTCGTTGATTCTCGCGGGCATGGGCAGGGTATTCATCAGCAGGATCGGCCGCGCACCGGATTTGACGATGATGTCCAGCGCCTCTCGAAGCGCCATCCCCAGTCGTTGCTGCGACAACTTCAGGCTGCGCGGGTCATCGAGTTTCGTGACGATGGAATCGGTGAGGTAAGCCTCCCAGAACTGGCCGATGATCACGTACTGAAAACGATTGCTGGCGATGAGGTCGTAGTAGCGTTGCGCCGCGGCGTGACATTTCTCATACAGCGCGTTTTTGGCTTTGTACCAGTTGTAGAGATAGATCCGGGGCAGTGCGAGGCAGGCGGGATATCCCTGCGCCAGCACCGACAGGCCAGCGTCCTTGGCGAGTGTTTCGACAAAGCCCCAATAGTGGTTCGAGTAAGAATCGCCGATCAGCATCACCTGCGGTTTCGCCTGCGTCGCGCCCATGATGCAGCCCGGATTGGTGCCATCACTGGCGCCCAGGCAATCCTCACGGTTGAGCGGTACGTAGGCTTTCAACGTACTGAACATGGCGACCGAGTCTTCACCAAACCGGTTAGGCCAGCCCTCATGGTTTCTACCCGCCGCGTGCAGCAGCGACAGGCAGATCGCGGGCAGTACCATCATCAACAGCAGGGTTTTGGCGAAACCGGCTCGCGCCTTGCGAAAGCGGTTTTCAACAAGCACAAACGACAGGTAACCGATCACGAACGTGGCGATGAAGTACACGACCGTCACACTCGGCGTCAGCGCGATGCCCAGATAAGCGAGCACCGCGAGAATCGGCCAGTGCCACAGATACAGCGAGTAGGAGAGGGTGCCGATAAATACCAACGGTTTAAATGCCAGGGCATTCGAGGTGATGCTGACGTCACCGATACCGCGAAACAGCAGCACCGCGGTGGCAATGCACACCGCGACAGCATGGGGACCGGGGAAGCCACCGAGGATGTCATCCTGAATCGCACAGTAGAAAATTGTTGCCAGTGCAAGCGCGCAAACCAGAGAAGCGCTCAAACGGCCCAGGCGAAATCTGTCCGAGCTGAAAATGACCGCACACGAGCCGATCATCAATTCAAAGATTCGCGCGGTGAAGAAGTAGTAGTTCAGGTCGGGATAGGCCCGCGACAGGTACAGCGCGAGCGCCGTGGCGGCCACAGTCAAACCCAGTACGACGGCTTTGAACGCTTTTCCCGGCACATAGCGATCAAGCAGCCAGATGCCCAATGGCAGTAGCAGGTACCACTGCCATTCAATGGCCAGCGACCAGGTGTGCAACAGTGGCAGACTCGCCGCGTCGGGCGTCGCATAGCCCGTAGTCACTTTGGAAAAGTACTGATTGGAGATGAGCAGCGAGGTGTATTTCCCGCTTTTCAGAAAGTCGATGTAGTCATCGGGCAAATACAGCAGCGTGCTGACGACTAACGTCACTACCAGCAATGCAATGACTGCCGGTTGCAGGCGCCAGATTCGCCGGGTGTAGAACCCGGTGAAGCTGAACGTGCGGTTCTCCAGCGCTTTCATGATGATCGAGGTGGTCAGATATCCCGAAACCACGAAGAAGATGTCCACGCCGATAAAGCCCGACGGAAACAGCGTCAGGCCGCCGTGGAAGACGAGAACGAGCAGAACTGCGATTGCCCGCAGCCCGTCGATGTCCGCACGGTATTCAAGGGCGGCAATCCGCGGGTTGGCGCTGGTTGGCGGCGCAGAAGGGGAGGTGTCGTATGCCTTTTTGTTATCGAACGCTTTGAACATCGCGCGCAGAGGCTTGCAGGCAAACTCGAGAGGCCGATTGAACATTGACTATCCTGGCTGACTTTTCGAGCGAGCAACCGTAGGTCGTGGCTGCTTAAGCTCGGTTCCATAAAGCGGCCGAGTATATAGGTTTTGTTACAAAGGCCTTGTTTCGTTTCCACCGGCCAGCCCTCTCTTTCGGGAGAGGGCTGGGGCAAAAGTCAGGACTGAATCGGTTTGCGCCCAGAAACAAAATGGCTCACATCGTTGAAACCCGGTGTCGAGGCATGCCCCGGTGTCACCAGCGAATCAATGAACGCCTCGTCTTCGGCGGTGATCTGCACCGCCTGCGCCAGCGTGTAGGCGTCCCACTGCTGTTCAGTGCGTGGACCGACGATCGCCGAGGTCACCGCGCGGTTGTTCAACACCCAGGCAATCGCGAACTCGACCATGCCGACGCCGCGTTGCTCGGTGTATTGCTGAATCTGCTGGGCAATGCGCAGCGACTCCACGCGCCATTCGGTTTCCAGAATGCGCTTGTCCTGACGCCCGGCGCGGCTGTTGGCGTCTGGGGTCACATCGGGGGCGTACTTGCCGCTGAGCACGCCACGGGCCAGCGGGCTGTAAGGCACCACACCGAGGCCGTAGGTTTGCGCGGCGGTGATCTGCTCGGTCTCGGCCTGGCGGTTGACGATGTTGTACAGCGGCTGGCTGATTACCGGCCGATCCACGCCCAGTTTGTCGGCAATGCGAATCACCTCGGCAATCCGCCAGCCTCGGTAATTCGACAAGCCCCAATAACGAATCTTGCCCTGGCGAATCAGGTCGCCAATCGCCGACACGCTGACTTCAAGCGGGGTGTTGTGGTCTTCGCGGTGCAGGTAATAGATGTCGACGTAGTCAGTTCCCAGCCGCGTGAGGCTGGCTTCGAGCCCGTTGAAGATGTGTTTGCGGCTCAGACCGCTGCGGTTCGGCACACCGTCCACTGGGCCGAAACCGACCTTGGTGGCGAGTACCCATTCGTGGCGATGCCGGGCAATCGCCTCACCGACGATCTCTTCGGAACGGCCGTTGGTGTAGACGTCGGCGGTGTCGATGAAATTGATCCCCTGATCCCATGCCTTGTCGATGATGCGCAGCGAATCTTCCGTGCTGGTCTGTTCGCCGAACATCATCGTGCCGAGGGTGAGGGTCGAGACCTGCAAGCCCGAGTGGCCCAGTGTGCGGAAGCTCATGCCGAAATCCTTTTGTCGGTGGGAAGGGGTTAATCAAATACCAGAAGCGCTGAACCCGGCCAACCGTTTTTATCCAGAAAAGAACCTCATGGCCCTGCAGAAGGGTGACCGTTGGTCTCGACTGTCAGATCTGACAGTAGGCAGGTCAGTGGTTGTTCAGGCCTGATCCTCAAAGACAGCCTTGTTGAAAAAGGGCTTTATTCTTGAATCAGGAGCGCTTTCATGAACACACACTCTTCCGATGAGGTTTTGGGCGATGACGCCGAGGTGAGCCTCTACGCGCCACAACTTCCGGACAGCAATAAGTCCGTGGCCGGTGCCGATTGCGGTATCGCCAAGGCGTTTTATGATCTGCGACCGAATGGTGCAACGGTCGTTATCAATCCGGTTCTGGCGCAGCAGCCAAAAGATACGTTTTCAATTAACGTGAACGGCATCATGCGGGTCGACAGCCAGCAGTCTCAATCCACGGATGACGCAGTGACCCTGCATATTCCGAAAAATCTGCTGAGATCCGATCCGGGTTTCGTCAATACGCTCAATTACACCGTCAGACGCACCACGGGTGCCGAAGAAACCTATGACCCGCCATTGACGATCCTGTACAACGCAGTTCGCCCCGGCATGGAGGACCAGAACAGTGACGAAGGGCACTCCGAACTCGAGTTCGTGCTGCCTCGGGATGTGCTGGAGGACGGTATCGATGCCGATCACGCCGCACAGGGTGTACAGGTCTGTTTCTGCTACCCCTATTGCCGGCCGTTCGACCGAATTGTGCTGAACTGTAATGGTCATGATGTTGAGTGGGAGGTGCATCCGGACGAGGCCCCGGCCGCACCGACCAGTACTCCGACTTGCATTGGACGTTTATTGACAGAAGCCGACTTGAAGGCGGCAGGCGATCATCCGCAGTTCGCTTTCACCTATACGGTCTACGACCAGATCGGTAACGGTGCCGATCTGAATTCGCCATGGTCGGCGACGATTCACGTCGTTGTCGACCTTAAGGGCACACGGATGGCCGCTCCCGATATTGCCGAAGATCCGGATGATCCGGATGACGCGCCGGACACCATTGACCTGAACAAACTGGGTTCCAAGGACCTGACCACTCAGGTCCATGTACTGGAACCTCTCTGGGCCATCAACGACATTGTCCGAGTGAAATACACAGCCACACCAAAAAGCGGACCCGTTGTCGCACACACAGTTGACCAGCCTGTCACCAGGCTTCCTTTTGTGCACAGGTTGATGATTCCCAATGTCAAGGTCATCGGCGACAGTGCAGTCGCTGTGCTGTACGAGCAAGTGCGTGGAGGAACCGTTAATGCAACGTCGAAAAATGGGCGGGCACTAGTGATTGTGAAGCCAGTCATTCTGGCGGTGAAAAATTCATCCGGAGCGGACGTGCAGAACGGCGGCACGGTTTCGGACAATAAAGTGGTGTTGTCGGGGTCTGCGCTGTCGGGAATGGTGTTGCAGCTTTTTGATGGCGAGCGGGTTATTGAAGAGATTCAAACCGGAGCGAACTATAAGTGGCAGAGCAAGTTGCTACCGATTGCAGTGGGGCAGCACAGCTTTACTGTGAAGGAAAAAACCGGGAATCAATTTGAGTCTGATCCTTGGCGGTTTCAACGTTTGGCGCTCAACATCGACCGGACGCAGATGAAGCTGGACGGTTTCTCGGTGAAGGTGCCGCAATGGCCGAAAACCGGTGAGGATTCGCTTGGTAATACGGGTATTCGCGTACCGACGGGTGGGGTTCCGCCGTATGACTATGCATCTTCGGATCCGTTGACTGCACCGGTGACTGCGGCAGGTAAGGTGACGGGGCTCAAACAAGGTGTGGCGACGATATATGTCACGGACCGGGAGGGTGAGACTGTTAATTATCTGGTGGCCGTTACGAATGTTTATAAGTTGCAGATCAGCGATGAGAAGCTGTATGCGAATGTCGCTATCGACTGGATGAACAACCAGGGAGGTCTGCATGTTTATCGATCAGTGTTTATCCGAGATGTACGTCGGGTTTACTTGCCAGTTTTTCCGGAGAACATTAATACATGTCAGATGAACGGTGGTTGGTATACCTATATGAGGCCGGACTTCAGTGTCTATGGCCTACCATCGGCGAAACTATATACAGCGTGGTGTTTAACCCCTCTATAAGCTTAGCGGGTTATAAATGAGTAACACAAAGATCATGATCCTTCCCATGCTATGCGTGGGAAGGATCAAGGCGCGCAACGGGGCAAAGTGATTGATCCGGCCAACCCTCGCACCGCTCTCGCAAAAAACTGCACCGCATGCGACATAGCGCTATAGCGGCAGGATCGGCAACGCCACTCGACGGACTCGCGAAACCTATCGGCATATGCCGACCTGCTTCAGTCAAATAAAAACGGCCCTCAAAAAAGCCGTCTCTCTTTGCATCAAAACTCACGCCCGCAACGCCCGCGTCATCCGCAACGCCAACAGACTCCCGCCGACAATCACCGCCGCCAGCACATACAACGCCGCATCCGTCGAACCGGTGCTGTCCTTGACCCATCCGACCAGGTACGGACTGAGGAACCCCGCCATCTGCCCCATCGAGTTGATCAACGCCAAGCCACCGGCCGCCGCACCCGCGCTCAACATGGCCGTTGGTACTGGCCAGAACATCGGCAGGCCGGTCAGCGCTCCCATCGTCGCAATGGTCAGGCCGAGAATCGCAATCGCCGGATCCGCTGCAAAATCCACTGCAATCACCAGCCCGACGGCCCCCATCAGCATCGGTACCACCAGGTGCCAGCGACGCTCCTTGCGCAAGTCTGCCGAACGCCCGACCACCAACATGAACACTGCCGCCAGCAGATACGGAATCGCACTTAGCCAGCCGATCACCAGGTTATCGCTGAAGCCGAGGTTCTTGATGATCGAAGGCAGCCAGAAGTTGATCGCGTAGACGCCGCTCTGGATGCAGAAATAGATGAGGCCGAACGCCCAGATCGCCGGGTTCTTGAACACCGCGAGCAGCGAGTCGGTGGCGGTTTTCGGTTTGTTGGCGAGGTCTTCGGCGTGGTCGGCTTCGAGCACCGAACGTTCGTGGGCGGTCAGCCATTTGGCGTTGGCGAAACTGTCGCTCAACAGGAAATACGCCAGCGCGCCGAGGATCACGGTCGGAATGCCTTGCAGCAGAAACATCCATTGCCAGCCGGCCAGGCCACCCTGGCCAGCGGCGAAGTGGTTGAGGATCCACCCGGAAAACGGGCTTCCGAGCAAACCTGAGACCGGAATTGCCGACATGAACAGCGCCATGATCCGCCCACGGCGGAAGGTCGGGAACCACTGCGAGAGATACAGCACGACGCCCGGGAAGAAACCGGCTTCAGCCGCACCGGTGAAGAAGCGCAGGGTGTAGAACTCAGTGGGTGTGGTGACGAACAACAGGCAGGTCGACAGCGTGCCCCAGGTGATCATCATCAGTGCAATCCAGCGCCGTGGGCCGAAACGGGTCAGTGCCAGGTTGCTCGGCACGCCGCACAGCACGTAGCCGATGAAGAAAATCCCGGCGCCGAGGCCGTACACGGTTTCGCTGAACTTCAGTGCATCGAGCATCTGCAACTTGGCGAAACCAACGTTGACCCGGTCGAGGTAGTTGAACAGGTAGCAGATGAAAATGAAGGGAATCAAACGCAGGGTGATGCGTTTGTAGACGGCGTTTTTACCGTCGTCGATGGTCTGGGTAGCTGCGGCGCTCTGCGACATAGCGGCTCTCTGCGACATAGCGGCTCTCTCTTTATTATGATTTTTTGCGATGCAAAGGGTAACGTTGATCGCCCTGAGAGTCTCGGCCACCTTCGGCCGGATTGTCTTTGTGCCTGAGCACAGGGTTTGTCGCCAGACCCTGTGCGGCTGAACAACTGCTTGTGCCTGAAATGAAGGATTGCCGCCGCTATGTTCGAACTCGATCACGACCTTGCCCAGGACATCGTTGACCGGGCCATGGCCATTTTGCCGTACAACGTCAACGTCATGGACAGTCAGGGCTTGATCCTCGGCAGCGGCGAGCCGGAGCGGATCAACACCCGTCATGAAGGCGCGCAACTGGTGCTGGCCAACGGGCGTGTAGTGGAAATCGATGCGCAGACGGCGGTGCATCTCAAAGGCGTGCAGCCGGGGATCAATCTGCCGCTGCTGCTCGACCAGCGCCTGATCGGCGTGCTCGGCATCACCGGCGAGCCGGAACAATTGCGCACCTACGCCGAACTGGTGCGCATGACCGCCGAAATGCTCGTCGGCCAGCGCAATCAGCAGGCCGAGCAGCAGTGGCGGCGCCAGCGTTGTGATGATCTGCTGGCGCTGTTGTTGAGCGAGGCGGCGGATTCGCCGCGTCTGGTCGACGAGGCGCAGCAGCTCGGGCTGAAACCACAATTGACGCGGGTGCCCTATCTGTTCGAGCTGGGCCTCGAACACGGCCCCGGGCAAACCGTCGAGGCGTTGAGTGCATGGCTGATATCGCGTTATCCCGACAGTTGGTGCGTGAGTTCGGCGAAGTCGTCGCTGCTCTGGTGTCGCCCGGCGAGCCAGCACGTCGAGCATGATCGCCTGCTGGAAAAACTCGACGGCCTTGGCTGGAAGATTCTGCGTATCGCCGTCGGCGGGCAGGCGGATGGCCTGGCCGGGTTGCGTCGCTGCTATCGACGGGTCGGCGATTTGCTCGCTTATGGACGTGATGTGCTGCCGAATTCGAGGCTGCTGACGCTCAATCGTTACCGCTTGCCGGTCATGCTGTGGCGCCATCGCAACGATGATGCGCTGGACGAACTGCTCAAACCCCTGCGCAAGGTCATTGCCAAGGACAGCAACGGCCAGTTGCTCGCGACCTTGCGCAGTTGGTGCGAGCACGATGGTCAGAGTCAGGCGTGTGCCGATGCCTTGGGGATTCATCGCAACAGTTTGCGTTATCGGATGGAGCGGATTGCCGAGTTGAGCGGGGTTGATCCGTTGAAGCTGGACGGGATGCTGGCGTTGTATCTTGGGGTGCAGCTACTGCCGCAGACAGATCCGGGTTAATTGGGCGTCTTCAAAGACGCCATCGCGAGCAGAATGCATTCCCCTGTAGGAGTGAGCCTGCTCGCGATGGCGGCGGTACATTCACCGCAGAGCCTTTTGTGAAAATGAACAACAATCACCTCCAGCCCTTGTGCACCCGACCGGCGTCAACGCCCATGGCGACTGGCAGCATGAACGCCAATGCAACCGGAGAATTCCCATGAAGATCGTCATCGCCCCCGATTCGTTCAAGGACAGCCTGAGTGCCCAAGGCGTTGCCGAAGCCATCGCCCGCGGACTGGCCCAGGTCTGGCCGCAGGCGACACTGATCAAGTGCCCGATGGCCGATGGCGGCGAAGGGACGGTCGAGTCGGTTCTCGCGGCCTGCGAAGGCGAACTGCGCCGCACCCGCGTGCGCGGCCCGTTGGGTACGCCGGTCGACGCGGCGTGGGGCTGGTTGCCGCACAGTCATACGGCAATCATCGAAATGGCCGAGGCCAGCGGCCTGCAGTTGGTGTCGCCGGGACAGCGCGATGCCTGCATCAGCAGCACCTTCGGCACCGGCGAATTGATTCGTGCTGCGCTGGATGCGGGGGCGCAACGGGTGATTCTGGCGATTGGCGGCAGCGCGACCAACGACGGCGGGGCCGGGGCGATGCAGGCCTTGGGCGTGAAGTGGCTGGATGCGCAGGATCAGCCGCTGGTGCCCGGTGGGCTGGCCTTGGCGCAATTGGCGAAGCTGGACTTGAGCGAAGTCGATCCGCGTCTCGCGCAGGTGCGTTTCGACATCGCCGCTGATGTCAACAATCCGCTGTGCGGCCCTCATGGTGCCTCGGCCATTTTCGGTCCGCAGAAGGGCGCGTCGCCTGTGCAGGTTGAGCAACTGGATCAGGCGCTGGGGCACTTCGCCGAACTCTGCGCGCAGGCGTTGGGCAAGGATGTGCGCGATGAGCCGGGCAGCGGCGCGGCGGGTGGCCTGGGGTTTGCGGCCAAGGCTTTTCTCGGCGCGCAGTTTCAGGCGGGTGTCGAGGTGGTGGCGGAATTGGTCGGGCTTGCTGAGGCGGTCAATGGCGCCGATCTGGTGATCACCGGAGAAGGTCGGTTCGACGCGCAGACCCTGCGCGGCAAGACGCCGTTCGGTGTTGCGCGGATAGCCAGACAGCATGCCGTGCCGGTGATTGTGATTGCCGGAACCTTGGGCGAGGGCTATCAGGAACTCTATCAACATGGCATCGACGCCGCGTTCGCCGTGACCAGCGGACCGATGACCCTGGAACAGGCTTGCGCCGAAGCCCCACGGCTGCTGAGTGAGCGTGCCACCGATATTGCTCGGGTCTGGCAACTCGCCACCCAACGCTGATCGGCTTGCCTATGTAGGAGCTGTCGAGTGCAACGAGGCTGCGATCTTTTCACTTTTAAAAGCAGGATCAAAAGATCGCAGCCTCGTTGCACTCGACAGCTCCTACCAAAGGCAGCGGAGCTGGGTTGATTGTTGTGACGTTCCGAAAAATATTTGCTGCGGACCCGAAACCTTCCTCAAGCCTGGCCGATACAACGGTCAGGCGCGCACAAAACCATAACCCAGTGACGCCGGACTGCCGCCCGCCAAGGGCCAGTGCTCACGGCATGGACGCTCGCAGTTTCTTTCTATCGAGAGTCCGACCATGTCCCTGCGTAACCTCAATATCGCGCCCCGTGCTTTCCTCGGTTTTGCCTTTATCGCCTTGCTGGTGATCGTCCTCGGCGTGTTCGCCGTCAGCCGCATGACGGTCATTCGTCAGGCGTCGATCGATATGGACACCAACCAATTGCCCAGCGTGACCCACCTCAGCGTGGTCACGGAAAACGTCCTGCGCATGCGCATTCTCTCGTTCCGTGTGCTGGTCAATCGCGAACCGGCCAGCTTGCAAGAAGCAGAAACCCGCATCGCTGTGCTGGTCGACAAGGTGCGCAAAGCCCAGGCCAGCTACGCCGCGCTGCCGGCAGGCGCTGACGAGCGCGCGGTCTTCCAGACGTTTTCGACCACCCTCGATAACTACCTGCAAGCGCAGAACCGCATGCTTGAGCTGTCGCGCCAGGGCGATCTGGAAGCGATGCGTGCATTGATCAACACGCGCATCAAGGAAGGCACCGATCAAATGGGCGAGCAGCTCAACAAATTGATCGGCATGAATACGGCCGGGGCCAGAGCGGCGGCCATCCAGGCCGGTGAAAACTATGACAGCGCCATCACCGGGATCATCATCGTTGCCGTGATCGCCGCGCTGGCCACCGTGCTGCTCGCCTGGTTGCTGACCCGCAGCATCGTCACGCCACTCAACCGCGCAGTGCTCGCCGCGCAGACAATTGCCGGCGGCGACCTGAGCAAAGCCATCGAAGTGGACGGCAAGGATGAACCGGCGCGTCTGCTCGAAGCCTTGGCCGCGATGCAGACCAACCTGCGCAAAACCATCGAACAGATTGCCGGCTCCGCCACGCAACTGGGCGCCGCTGCCGAGGAGCTCAGTGCCGTTACCGAAGAAGCTTCCCGTGGCTTGCAGCAGCAGAATAATGAAATTGAACAAGCCGCCACTGCCGTCAACGAGATGACCGCTGCGGTGGAAGAAGTCGCGCGCAACGCCGTGTCGACTTCCGAGGCCTCCAACCAGTCGACCCACGCCGCCCGCGAAGGGCGCGATCAAGTGGTGAAAACCGTTGACGCGATCCAGACCATGACCCACGACGTGCAGAACACCGCGCAGATGATCGAAGGCCTCGCCGCGCAAGGTCGCGACATTGGCAAAGTGCTGGACGTGATTCGCGCCATCGCCGAGCAGACCAACCTGTTGGCGCTCAACGCGGCCATCGAAGCGGCCCGTGCCGGGGAAGCCGGGCGTGGCTTCGCCGTGGTGGCGGACGAGGTACGGGCACTGGCCCATCGCACCGCGCAGTCGACTCAGGAAATCGAAAAAATGGTCGCCGGCATCCAGAACGGCACGGGTGAAGCGGTCTCGTCGATGCAGCAAAGCAATCAGCGCACCCAGTCCACCCTGGAAATGGCCCGCGCCGCCGGTGTGGCGCTGGAGCAGATCACCCAGTCGATTCATCAGATCAACGAACGCAATCTGGTGATTGCCAGCGCCTCGGAAGAACAGGCGCAAGTCTCGCGCGAGGTCGACCGCAACCTGGTCAACATCCGCGATCTGGCCACACAATCGGCCGCCGGCGCCAACCAGACCAGCGCCGCGACCCACGAACTGTCACGACTGGCGGTGGATTTGAATGCGATGGTGGCGCGTTTTGTGATTTGAGAAATACGGAATTGCCTGAAGTGGGCTGAAACAGTTTTTATCCGGCCCACGTCAGGCAATCACCGTTCAAGAAAGGTTCACGTTGATCTGCGCGAATTCAGAAATACTTCCCCGGTTTCCTGCGCGATCGCCCAGTCTGTAGAAGGCGAGCATCTTGCCGGAGCCGTATCTACGGATAATCTCGCCACTCAGTTTGATTTTGGTAGGGGAGATCGAGTCATGCACCGTTTTAACGATGACAGGTTTATCTGTTAGTGAACCATAGTGAAGCTCGATGCTGTCGCAGGCTAGTTGCTGCAGATACGGGTCAATAGTTAACAGAACTTCATCACCGTTCTCGTCTAGATAGCTCTGCGTAATCCCTTCAAGGATGACATCTGGTGGAAAGTTCGGAGCGTGTCCCGGGTTGCCGCGGTTTGGAGCGCTTGTATCGACGGTGACCGGCGTGCTCGCTGACGGCATAGGGTTTCCGAAAACTGTCATGATGTATGAAACCCGGTGTGCGCCCTCTACTAAATGATGCTTAGGAATATGTACGTTCAGTGGGAAAAGCGCTGGGTTAATAGGCGTCGTGTACTGGTACTGCGCCACTTGCTGCTCATTTAACAACAGACTCACCAGGACTTGCATGCCTGGAGTTGTGGGTAAATCCGACCATTCTGGGATTAACACCAGCAAGGGCGACTCCAGCGCAGTCAATGGCAACAAGTTAACTTGACTGTCAGGAAAATTTGGTAACGCATCAGGAATCAGCGGTGGGTCCAGAACGAGAATATCTTCATTAGTTGTCATCGTTTTAACACTCCGTTGTTTTGATAAGAAACGGCTGAACATTTTGCCGCGGGTTCATTAGAGGAATATTCTTGCAATCGGTCTACTGTCAACTCTGACAGGTAGGCACCGGACCGGTGATCGAGCATCCTGCGAAGTTTCTCCTCAGATTCATCCTGGGGACAAAACGGCTGGCGCGTTTCGTGATTTGAGATACGGTGAAGGCTGGAGACTGCCCCCTCAGGAGACGTACATGCGCTATTCAGCCTTGACCCAACGAATCGCCGGGGAGGGTGCCGCTGCCTGGCAGATTCACGACCGAGCGCTGGAACTGCGCGCCGAGGGCGTTGATGTTCTGCTGTTGAGTGTCGGTGATCCGGATTTCGATACGCCGTTGCCGATCGTCCATGGCGCGATCGACAGCCTGCTGGCCGGCGATACGCACTATGCCGACGTGCGTGGTCGATTCGAGTTGCGCTGGCTGATTGCCGAGCGTCATCGCCAGCGCAGTGGTCAACGGGTGGATCCTGATCAGGTGATCGTCCTGCCCGGCGCGCAATGCGCAGTTTATTCGGTGGCGCAGTGTCTGCTCGATCCGGGCGATGAAGTGATCGTTGCTGAGCCGATGTACGTCACCTACGAAGGAGTGTTTGGCGCGTGTGGTGCCACAGTGATCGCGGTGCCGGTGCGCCCGGAAAACGGTTTTCGAGTCGACCCGGTCGATGTCGCCGCACGCATCACCCCGCGAACCCGCGCCATGCTGCTCAACAGCCCGAACAATCCCAGCGGCGCCAGCTTGTCCCTGCTGATCTGGCAGGAACTGGCGGCGCTGTGCATTCGGCATGACCTGTGGCTGATCAGCGACGAGGTATACAGCGAGCTGTTATATGAAGGCGAACACGTCAGTCCGGCGAGCCTGCCAGGCATGGCCGAACGTACAGCGACGATCAACAGCCTGTCGAAATCCCACGCGATGACCGGTTGGCGCATCGGCTGGATGATCGGCCCGAAACCCTTGGCGGAACATCTGGTGAACCTGTCACTGAGCATGCTCTTCGGTCTGCCGGATTTCGTCCAGAAGGCCGCGCAAGTGGCGCTGCAAACCGATCTGCCGGAAGTCACGCAGATGCGCGAGGAGTACCGCTTGCGCCGGGATCTGGTTTGCGAACGGTTGCAGGGTTGCCCCGGTTTGCAGCCGATCCGCCCGGATGGCGGCATGTTCGTGATGGTCGACGTGCGCCAGACTGGCCTCGGCGCCCAGGCGTTTGCCGAGCGGTTGCTGGAAGGTTACGGGGTGTCGGTGTTGGCCGGCGAGGCGTTCGGGCCTAGCGCGGCGGGGCATATCCGCATAGGGCTGGTGGTGGATCGGGTGAAACTGGCGGATGCCTGCGCGCGGATTGCGTTGTGTGCGGTGCAGCTGTTGCAGGCGCGCAGTGCCTGACAGTTTTGTGTTGCCTGTTCCTGCCTCATCGCGAGCAGGCTCACTCCTACAAGGGGACGCATTTCAAATGTAGGAGCGAGCCTGCTCGCGAAGGCGGCTTTATTGACACCAGAGATCTCAGCTTTGCCATGCAGAGGCATTCACCAGATTCGCCGGCCGCTGCCCACCCAGCGCCGCCAACAGATTCTCCACCGCACACCGCGCCATCGCCTCGCGCGTCTCATGCGTCGCCGAGCCCATGTGCGGCGTCGCCACCACATTGCTCAACTGCAACAATGGCGAATCATGATTCAACGGCTCGCGCTCGAACACATCCAGCCCCGCCGCGCGAATACGCTTGTTGCGCAACGCCTCGACCATTGCTGCCTCATCGACCACTTTGCCCCGCGAGATGTTGATGAAGATGCTCTCAGGGCGCATCAGCGCAAACTGTTCGGCGCCGATCAAGCGTTCGGTCTGCGCCGTCAGCGGCAAGGTCAGGCAAATGAAATCAGCCTGCTGTAACAATTCTTCGAGGCTTCGATACTGCGCATCAAAACGCGCCTCGACCGCCGGCTTGCGCGACTGGCTGTGATAGATCACCGGCATGCCAAAGCCGAAATGCCCACGCTGGGCCAGGGCCTCGCCGATGCGGCCCATGCCGATGATGCCCAGCGTCTTGCCGTGCACATCGGTGCCGAAATGCGCCGGACCGATGTTGCGGCTCCATTGGCCGCCACGGACCATGTTCGCCAGTTCGACCACGCGCCGAGCAGCGGCGAGGATCAGCGCGAAACCGGTGTCGGCAGTGGTCTCGGTGAGCACATCCGGCGTGTTGGTCAGCAGAATCCCGCGCCGGCTCAGATAATCAATGTCGTAGTTATCGACACCGACGGAAACGCTGGCAATCGCCTCCAGCTGCGGCGCCAGATCCAGCAGCGCCGCATCGAGTTTCAGGCTGGCGCCGAGCAAACCGTGGGCCCGGGGCAGGGCATCGCGCAACTGCATGAGGCCATCGGCGTCGAGGCTTTCAATCTGCGTCACGTCAAACTGCGCTTGCAGGCGCGCCATCAGCGCGGGCGAGAGTTTCTTGTACAGCACGACCTGTTTTTTCATGGCAAAAATCCTTTCAGGAATGCGCCGGCACACGCGGTGTGGCGACGGCTTTGGCGACGACGCGATCACTGGCGCCGGGCTTGAGGAAAATCGTCAGCACCACCGACAGCAGCAACGCGCCGCTCATCAACAGATAGGAAGCGCCGGGCGAACCGGTGGAGCTGTTCAGATAACCGACCAGATATGAACCGCCGAACGAGCCGAGCGCGCCCATGCTGTTGATCAACGCCATGGCACCGCCCGCGACGTTGGCCGGCAGGATTTCCGGAACGATGGCGAAGAACGGCCCGTACGGCGCGTACATGCAGGCGCCGGCGATCACCAGCAGTGTGTACGACCACCAGAAATGTTCGGCGCCCAAGGCATAGGAGCCGTAGAACGCAATCGAGGCGATCAGCAGCGGCGGCCAGACGAAGCGTTTGCGCTTCTGCAATTTGTCCGAGCCCCACGACACCGCTAGCATGCCGATCACCGCCGCCAGATACGGCAGCGCCGACAGCCAGCCAGCCTCGATCATGTCCATCTGCGCGCCTGCCTTGAGGATCGACGGCAGCCACAAAACGAAGCCGTAAACGCCGATGCTCCAGCAGAAGAACTGCAGCGCCAGGATGATCACCTTCGGCGAACGGAATGCCTCAGCGTAATTCTTCACCGCTTTGATACCGACCTGCTCGGCGGCGAGGGCGCTTTCCAGATCGTGTTTTTCCTGATCGTTGAGCCACTTGGCCTGGGCCGGACGATCATCAGCCAGTCGCCACCAGATAAAGGCCCACAGAACCGCCGGCAGACCTTCAATGATGAACATCCAGCGCCAGCTGAAATGCTGCACCAGATAACCCGAGACCACTGACATCCACAGCATGGTCACCGGGTTGCCGAGGATCAGAAAGGTATTGGCGCGCGAGCGTTCGGCCCGGGTGAACCAGTGGCAGAGATAGACCAGCATCGCCGGCATCACCGCCGCTTCGACCACGCCGAGCATGAAGCGGATGACGATCAGCCAATAGGCGTTGGAGACCACGCCGGTCAACGTGGCGAGACCGCCCCAGAGGATCAGGCTGACGAAAATCAGCTTCTTCACACTGTGCTTTTGCGCGTAGATCGCGCCCGGTACCTGGAAGAAAAAGTAACCGAGAAAGAACAACGCACCGAGCAGCGAGGACAGGCCCGGTGTGATCATCAGGTCTTCGGCCATGCCCGACGCAGCGGCGAAGCCGTAGTTGGCGCGATCGAGATAGGCCAGGCTGTATGTGATGAACACGATCGGCATGATGTACCACCAGCGGCGGGTGGCGAGGGTTGCGGTTTTCATCGGTGTGACTCCTGAGCTTGTTGTTTTTGTCGCAGCAGGTTCAAAAATTTGCGTTGCCTAGGCAGGCCTCTTCGCGAGCAGGCTCGCTCCCACATTTGATACGCGTTCCCCTGTGGGAGCGAGCCTGCTCGCGAAGGCGGATTCAAATTCAATCGATAACTCCAGACGGGTTGGAAGGCCCTCCATATCCCCGCGACTCTGCACCGCGCGACTGCCAATCCAGTTCGCCCGCTGCACCGCCTCGGCAAAACTTTGATGCTCGAGAAGGGCGCTGATCATCCCCACCGCAAAGCCATCTCCGGCACCCACCGTATCGACCACGTTGGTCACCGGCACGCCAGCGACAAAACCCTGATCCAGCTGCGTGCGGTAGTAAGCGCCTTCAGGCCCGAGCTTGATCGCCACCGCTTCCGCACCTTGATCAAGATAAAACGCAGCGATGTCCGCCGGGTCGTCAAAACCGGTGAGCAAACGACCTTCGCTCAAACCCGGCAGCACCCAATGGGCAAGGGCGGCGAGGCGGTTGATCTCGCGGATCATCTCGCCCTCGCTGGCCCAAAGGCTCGGGCGCAGGTTCGGATCGAACGACACACTGCGTCCGGCGTTGCGCATGCGGGTCATCAGTTCGAAGGACATTTCCCGCGCCGAAGCCGACAGCGCCGGCGGAATGCCGGTGGCGTGCAAATGGCGGGCGCTGAGCAGGTTGTCGGTGATGGAGCGCGGCGACAGATGACTGGCCGCGGAGCCACGGCGGAAGTATTCGACTTGCGGGTCGCTGCCATCGTCATTGCGCGATTTGAACTGGAACCCGGTCGAATGGGTTTTATCGACTTCAACGTGGCTGCAATCCAGACCTTCCTTGATCAGCGTCTCGACCACAAAGCGCCCGAGTGAATCATTACCGACGCGGCTCAGCCACGCGACATTGAAGCCCAGCCGCGACAAGCCGATCGCGACATTGCTGTCGGCCCCGGCAATACGTTTATGAAACTGCTCGACCTTCGCCAGATCACCGGTCTGCTCGGCAACCAGCATCGCCATGGTTTCACCGAAAGAAAGAATATCGATCTCAGACATGAGCTGGCTCCAGGCGCGATTGCCCCAGGCGGGCGAGGGCGGCGACGTGTTCGCGGGTCAGTTGCACCAGGTCATCGCCTTGCAACGGGTATTCGGCGGCGCGCATAACGCCTTGGTCCATGTGACGCAGCAGTTGTTCCCACAGATGCAGGTCGCTGATGGCTGGCGGTACGGCGACCAGTTTGCCGTCGGCCCGGCGCGCAACGGCCTTGCAATGCACATAACCGACATGTCGCCCCAGCGCGCGGGCGGCACTGGCGGCGGACTGGTCCTGCCAATGCCAGTTGCCAATGTCGAAGGTCATTTTGATCGGCAGGTGGTGCTGTTCGACGGCGGCGAAGAAACGCTGAAACGGTTCAATGCGCCCGCCATGCAAGGTCTGGTCGTTCTCTACCAGCAATTGCACCGGGCTCTGCTGGAGTCGCTCGGCCAGCGCCTGCAAATCAGAGTTGTCGGTGAAGTAGCCGAGCGACACTTTCAGCCATTTCGACCCGAACGCCTGGGCCTGATGCAGCGCAGTAATCAATTCGGGATTCGGCTGCGCTTGCCCTGCGAGCCACAGTTCGGTGGGCGAGGAATAAATGCTTTGCAGGCCTTGCGCTTGCGTGGCCTGGGCCAGTTGCGCCGGATCCTCACGGGTCAACAGCTCTTCACGCCACTCGATGCGATTGGCCCCGGCCGCCGCGAGAATATCGATGAAGGAATCCTGGCCACGCTGGCGCACAAGATCGGCACCGTAGCTGGACAGACTGATGGAAACGGCTGGTTTGTTCATTGTTATTGACCTCTGAAACCGGTTTCATTTTTGTTCAAGAAAAATATCGGGTGTTTCTGCGTTGTTCTCTCGGGCGCTATCGCGAGCAGGCTCACTCCTAAATTTGCAATGCATTCCCCTGTAGGAGTGAGCCTGCTCGCGATAGCGTCAGCTCAAACACCACAAATCCCAAGAGTAGACCCCCGCTCAATCAGCACCGGCGCAAAATCCATCACCCGCGCCACCTCGTTATCCCCGCGCAGGCGCCTGAGCAGACACTCAAACGCCCACGCACCAATCTCTTGCGTCGGCTGCGCCAGCGCAGTAATCCCGCTGCCCACCAACGGATACCAATCCAGATCATCCAGGGCGATAAGCCCCACATCCTCGAACAACCGACAACCGATTTGGCGCAACGCCGTCGTCGCGGCTAACGCTGCCACACCATTGGCGCAAAACAGTGCTTTCGGCCCTGCATTGGTCGTGTTCATGAACTGCTGAAGTTGGCTCGCCAGACCATCACCGGTTTCAACAACTGCCCCGGTTAACCCCGAGCGCTCCGCGATCTGCGCCTGGAAACTGCTGACCCGTTCGATCCGCGAACTGGTGCCATCAAACGGTTCGGTGATTAATAAAACATCGCGATACCCTCGCTGCCCGAGGTGCGCGAGCGCCATCTCCACCGCTTGCGGGTTATTCAGCCCGACCATGTCGCTGTCGAGGCCGTCCACCTTGCGATCCACCAGCACCAGCGGCATCTCGCGGCGCAGTTCGTGCAATTCGTCACGGTGGTGGCCAAGCGTGTTCACGATCAGCCCTTCTATGTTGTACGAGCGCAACAGCGCCAGATGCTGGCGTTCCTGCTCGTCATCGCGGTCGGTGTTGCACACCACCAGGCTGTAACCGTGCGCACGGCAGGCGGTTTCCACCCCGTGCATCACGGCAATTGAATAAGGGTTACGGATATCGGCGACGAGCATGCCGATCAGGCGAGTGCGCCCGCGTTTGAGCCCACGGGCCATCTGGTTCGGGCGGTAGCCAAGTTCGCTGATGGCCTGCTCGATGCGCAGGGCGATTGCTTCGGAGAGCAGGGCGCGGTCATCACCGATGAAGCGCGATACGCTGGCCTTGGACACGCCCGCGCGTTCGGCGACATCGAGCATGGTGACGCGGCTGCGCTGGGCGGCGGAAAAGTCGTGCACGGTCTTAAACCTTGTTATTGGATTTATAGGCCCAAGGCGGAAAGATGCCCTGAAACCGGTTTCAGGAAACACCAGAAACAAATAGGGCGTCAAGTGAATGATCGTGAGATTGCCCGCTGATACCGACGGGCGGGCGCTGCCTACCCGAATAATCCGGCGGCGATGTTGATCGAAAAACCCAGAATCGCAGTGTTGAACACAAAGCCGATCAGGGACTGCGCCAGTACGATTTTGCGGATGCCCCGCGTCGCTACGCCCACATCCGACGTTTGGACCGCGACGCCGACAGTGAACGAGAAGTACAGAAAATCCCAATAATTAGGGGTGGTCAGACCTTCGGCGAAACGCAGGGCCGGGTCCTTGCCGTCCCAGGTGTAAAACAGCCTGGCGTAGTGCACACAGAAAATCACCCCGATCAGCAGCCATGAACCAATTACCGTGAGTGCTGTGAACGCGTAATGGAGCAGTTTGTGGGTGCTATCCAGATCCTTGCTGCCGGCCAGTTCGAAGGTGATGGTGGCCAGACTCGCCAGCGCGGCAATGCACACCACGAACAACACCAGGCCGGCGTTTTCGTCTTCGACTTCAGCGATGCGTTTGACGTCCGGGGCCTTGGCGCGCACGGTCAGCCAGAACATCAGGATCAGGTAAGTCCAGACACCGGCGTTCCAGCCGATGAGGATTTTGCTGACGATCGAATCGGCGGGGAACAGCAGGCCGGTGGCGATTCCGAGCAGAGCGGCGGCGGAGAGGCGTGGGTGGGTGCGGGCGAGGAAGCGCATGGAGACTCACGTTGGAGAATGGTCTCTGCACCATAGCGTACGCAACACTGCTTTTGTAGGAGCTGCCGATGGCTCGGGCCGCGATCGGACGATCTTTTGGTTTTAGCTTTTCAAGATCAAAAGATCGCAGCCTCGTTGCACTCGACAGCTCCTACATTTGGATCAGTGGGGTTTGGTGAATCGTTGTACGAGTTTCATCACTACGACGAAGAATACGGGTACGAAGATCACCGCCAGCGTCGCAGTAATCATCCCGCCGATCACGCCGGTGCCGATCGCCTGCTGGCTGGCGGAACTGGCACCCGTGGCAATCGCCAACGGCACCACGCCAAGAATGAACGCCAGCGACGTCATCACGATCGGTCGCAGTCGCAGACGCGCTGCCTGCAATGTCGCGTCGATCAGGTCGTGGCCTTCGTCATAGAGGCTCTTGGCGAACTCGATGATCAGGATCGCGTTCTTCGCCGACAGACCGATGATGGTGATCAAACCAACTTTGAAGAACACATCATTAGGCATCCCACGCAACGTTACAGCCAACACCGCACCGAGAACACCCAGCGGCACGACCAGTAACACCGAGGTTGGAATCGACCAGCTCTCATACAGCGCCGCCAGACACAGGAACACCACCAGCAACGACAAACCGAGCAGGATCGGCGCCTGATTGCCGGACAGGCGTTCCTGCAACGACAGGCCGGTCCATTCCTGGCCCAGACCTTTCGGCCCTTGCGCCACCAGCCGTTCGATTTCCGCCATGGCCTCACCGGTACTGTGCCCCTCGGACGGTTCGCCGGAAATAGCGATCGCCGGGTAACCGTTGTAGCGGGTCAGCTGCGCCGGGCCTTGAATCCAGTTGGCCTGGACGAACGCCGACAGCGGCACCATGCTCCCGGCGTTGTTGCGCACGTGCATTTTCAGCAAATCATCCACCTGACTGCGCTGATCACCTTCAGCTTGCACCACCACCCGCTGCATGCGGCCCTGATTGGGGAAATCGTTGATGTAGCTGGACCCCACTGCGGTGGATAACGCGTTACCAATGTCGGCAAACGAAACGCCCAGGGCATTCGCCTGTTTACGGTCGACGATCAGTTGCACCTGCGGCGCTTCGGCCAGCGCACTTTCGCGCACGTTCATCAGTACCGGACTTTTCTCGGCCGCGGCGAGCAGTTCCGTACGCGCCTGCATCAACGTCGCATGCCCGAGCCCACCACGATCCTGCAAGCGGAACTCGAAACCGCTGGACGTGCCGAGCCCATCCACCGGCGGCGGCAGTACCGAGAACGCCATGGCGTCCTTGATCTGGCTGAGGGCAGCGTTCGCGCGGTCAGCGATCGAACTGGCGGCATCGTCACTGCCGCGTTCCGACCAATCCTTGAGGGTCGAAAACGCCAGCGCTGCGTTCTGTCCGCTACCGGAGAAGCTGAAACCGAGAATCACCACACTGTCACTGATCCCCGGCTCACCCGCGTTGTGCGCTTCGAGCTGTTCGGCCACTTGCACCGTGCGGTTCTTCGTCGCCCCCGGTGGCAGTTGGATATCGGTAATGGTGTAGCCCTGGTCCTCGGTCGGCAGAAAAGAGGAGGGCAGGCGCGCAAAACATATCCCGAGCCCGATCAGCAGGACGACGTAGATCAACAGGTAGCGACCGGTGCGCTGCAGCGCATAGCCGACCCAGCCCTGATAGCGATCGGTCAATTGCTCGAAACGACGATTGAACCAGCCAAAGAAGCCCGATTTCTCGTGATGTTCGCCCTTGGCAACAGGCTTGAGCAAGGTCGCGCACAAGGCCGGCGTCAGCGTCAGGGCGAGGAACGCCGAGAACAGAATCGAGGTGGCCATCGATAGCGAGAACTGCTGGTAGATGACCCCGACCGACCCCTGCATGAACGCCATCGGAATAAACACTGCGACCAACACCAGAGTAATGCCGATGATCGCGCCGGTGATCTGCGTCATGGCCTTGCGCGTGGCTTCCTTGGGTGACAAGCCCTCGGTGGCCATGATCCGTTCGACGTTTTCCACCACGACGATGGCATCGTCGACCAGAATGCCGATGGCCAGCACCATACCGAACATGGTCAGCACGTTGATCGAGAACCCCAGCGCCAGCATGGTCGCGAACGTGCCCATCAGCGCCACCGGCACCACCAGCGTCGGGATCAGCGTGTAGCGCACGTTCTGCAGGAACAGGAACATCACCGCAAACACCAGCAGCATCGCTTCGCCGAGGGTATAGATCACTTTGGTGATCGAGACCTTGACGAAGGGCGAAGTGTCGTAAGGAATCTTGTATTCCACGCCTACCGGGAAGTAGCGCGCCAGCTCGTCCATCTTCGCCCGCACCAGCGTCGCGGTGTTCAGCGCGTTGGCACCTGGTGACAGTTGCACGCCGACGGCGGTGGACGGTTTACCGTTCAGGCGTGTGCCGAACTGGTATTCCTGACTGCCGATCTCCACTCGCGCGACGTCACCAATGCGCACCGTGGAGCCATCGCGATTGGCCTTGAGCACGATGTCGGCGAATTCCTGGGGTGTCGACAATTGCCCTTTGACCAGAATCGTCGCGGTGATTTCCTGCGTTGAAGGTGACGGCAGATCACCGATGCTGCCGGCGGACACCTGGGCATTCTGCGCCACGATGGCTGCGTTGACGTCTGCCGGTGTCAGATTGAACGCGATCAGCTTCTGCGGATCGATCCAGATGCGCATGGCCCGTTCGGCGCCGTACAGCTGCGCCTTGCCGACACCGTCCAGACGCTTGATCTCATTCATCACGTTGCGCGCCAGGTAATCGCTGAGCGCGACGTCATCGAGCTTACCGTCGCTGGAGGTCAGGGTGATCAGCAACAGAAAACCGGAAGAAACCTTCTCCACCTGCAGACCTTGCTGGTTGACCGCTTGCGGTAGACGCGACTCGACAACCTTCAGACGGTTTTGCACGTCGACCTGCGCCAGCTCGGGGTTGGTGCCCGGCTGAAAGGTTGCCTTGATCGTCGCACTGCCAAGGCTGCTCTGCGATTCGAAATAGAGCAGGTGATCGGCACCGTTAAGCTCTTCCTCGATCAGGCTGACCACGCTTTCATCGACGGTTTGCGCCGAGGCGCCAGGGTAGACGGCGTAGATTTCGATCTGCGGCGGCGCGACGTCGGGGTATTGCGCCACCGGCAACTGTGGGATGGCCAGCGCACCGGCCAACAGGATGAACAACGCGACCACCCAGGCGAATACCGGGCGGTCGATAAAGAACTGCGGCATAGAAAAGCGTCCTGCTTACTGACCAGAGGTCTGGGCAAGTGGAAGAGGGGTTTCGTCGATCTGCACCTTTTCGCCGGGACGGGCGTGTTGCAGGCCTTCGATAACAATACGGTCGCCGGGCTTGAGGCCGCCGGTGACGATCCAGCGATTGTTCTGCACCGCACCCAGTTGCACCGGTTGCTCGGCAACGCGCATCTGTTCGTCGACGGTCAGCACTTGGGCAATGCCGGCGCTGTCACGCTGCACCGCGCGTTGCGGCACGGTGATGCCGTTCTGGATGGTCGCCTGTTCAAGGCGTACGCGGATGAAGCTGCCCGGCAGCAGGTCGAGATCGGGGTTGGGGAATTCGCTGCGCAGGATGATCTGACCAGTGCCCGGATCGACTGTGATGTCACTGAACAACAGCTTGCCGGGCAGCGGGTACAGGCTGCCGTCATCCTGAATCAGTGTGGCCTTGACCTGATCCTGACCGACTTCCTGCAACTGCCCGGAACGGAATGCGCGACGCAGTTCGTTGAGCTCGCGGGTCGACTGGGTCAGGTCGGCGTGGATCGGGTTGAGTTGCTGAATCAGCGCCAGCGGCGTGGTTTCGTTCTGCCCGACCAGCGCACCTTCGGTGACCAGCGCGCGGCCGATACGCCCGGAAATCGGCGCGGTGACAGTGGCGTAGCCGAGGTTCAGTTTCGCCCGTTCAAGCGCTGCCTTGCTGGCCGCGACATCAGCTGCTGTTTGCCGGGCAGCGGCGCGGGCGTTGTCGTAGTCCTGACCGCTGATGGCCTTGTCTTCGATCAATTGCGCGTAGCGTTGTTCTTGCAGTCTGGCCTGAAAGGCATTGGCCTCGGCTTTGCGCAGTGCGGCTTCGGCACTGTCGAGATCGGCCTTGAACGGCGCCGGGTCGATGCGGAACAGCACATCACCCTTTTTCACGTCGCTGCCTTCGCGATAAGTGCGCTGCAACACCACGCCGGCCACTCGCGCACGCACTTCGGCAATCCGTGGCGCGGCGATGCGCCCGCTCAATTCGCTGCTGATCGATAGTGGCTGGGTTTTGATGGTCTCGATGCGTACCGTGGCTGGTGGCGCTTGCTCTTCGGCATTCGAGGACGAATCACAAGCGCTCAGCGTCAGCGCCAATGCGATCAGGCCGAGCCCGGCCAGCAGTTTTCCAGACATGTACAACCCCCAATATTGAAGGCCGCATCCTACGGCCAGACGGGGAGGTTAGCGGTGAAGCTTTGTAGTTGCTGTGTGAAATTGTGTAAGGGTTTTGCTCAGTGGCGGGTGAGGGCGTATATCCTGCAGGCCTTGAAATTTATTGCGACAGTTCGATCGCTTTCGCGAGCAGGCTCGCTCCCACAGAGGATCGCATTCCAACTGTAGGAGTGAGCCTGCTCGCGATGAGGCCCGAACTGTCGCCCCAGCATTTTTCTGGAACACCCCATGCCCAACATCCTCCTGGTCGAAGACGACACCGCCCTCGCCGAACTGATTTCCAGCTACCTGGAACGTAACGGTTATTCCGTCAGCGTCATTGGCCGTGGCGACCATGTGCGCGAGCGGGCGCGGATCAGTCCGCCGGATCTGGTGATCCTCGACCTCATGCTGCCGGGCCTCGATGGCCTGCAAGTCTGCCGTTTGCTGCGCGCCGATTCGGCGACGCTGCCAATCCTCATGCTCACGGCCCGCGATGACAGTCATGATCAGGTGCTGGGCCTGGAGATGGGCGCTGATGACTACGTGACCAAACCCTGCGAGCCCCGGGTGCTGCTGGCGCGGGTGCGCACGTTGCTGCGACGCAGCAGCCTCGGCGAACCGCTGGCGGTCAATGACCGGATCGTCATGGGCAATCTGTGCATTGACCTCTCCGAACGCACCGTGACCTGGCGCGATCAAGCGGTCGAACTGTCCAGCGGCGAATACAATTTGCTGGTGGTGCTGGCGCGGCACGCCGGCGAAGTGCTGAGTCGCGATCAGATTCTGCAGCGACTGCGCGGTATCGAATTCAACGGCACCGACCGCTCGGTGGACGTGGCAATTTCCAAGCTGCGGCGCAAATTCGATGATCACGCCGGCGAGGCGCGCAAGATCAAGACAGTGTGGGGCAAGGGCTATCTGTTCAGCCGCTCGGAATGGGAATGCTGAACTGATGTTTCGCATCCTGTTTCGCCTGTATCTGGTGACGATCGTCTCCTATAGCGCGGCGATCTATCTGGTGCCGGATCTGGTGGTGATGGTCTTTCGGGATCGCTTCGTCACCTACAACCTGGAGTTCTCCCGAGGCCTGCAATCGCTGATCACCCGTCAGTTTCATGCCGCGCCGCAAGAACAGTGGCCGGCGATTGCTGCGTCGATGGACAAGGAATTCCAGCCTTTGCACATCGTCCTGACGCCAATCGACGACCCGGTATTTACGCCCATTGAGCAGGAACGATTACACCGTGGTGAAAACGTTGTGCGTATCGGCGACTGGGGCTGGCGGACGCTGGCGGTCACTCCGCTGAATGCGGACATGGCCGTGCGCATGGTCGTGCCGCCGGATCCGGTCGACGTTGACCTGTTGTACTGGAGCATCAATGTGCTGATCGGCGCCATGTTGCTCGGCTGCCTGCTGCTTTGGCTGCGCCCGCACTGGCGCGATCTGGAACGCTTGAAAGGCACCGCTGAGCGCTTCGGCAAAGGCCATTTGAGCGAACGGACCAAAATCGCGCCCAGTTCGAACATCGGCAGCCTCGCCAACGTGTTCGACACCATGGCCGGTGATATCGAAAACCTGCTCAACCAGCAACGCGACCTGCTCAACGCTGTTTCCCACGAACTGCGTACGCCGCTGACGCGTCTGGATTTCGGCCTGGCGCTGGCGCTCTCCGAAGACTTGCCGGCCGCCAGCCGCGAGCGCTTGCAGAGCCTGGTTGCGCATATTCGTGAGCTGGATGAACTGGTGCTGGAATTGCTTTCCTACAGCCGCTTGCAGAACCCCGCGCAATCGCCCGAGCGTATCGAGGTTTCGCTGGACGAGTTCATCGACAGCATTCTCGGCAGCGTCGACGAGGAGCTGGAATCACCTGAAATCGTTATCGATGTTCTGCTGCACGGTCAGCTCGAACGCTTCGCGCTGGACCCGCGCCTGACCGCGCGGGCGATCCAGAACCTGCTGCGCAACGCCATGCGCTATTGCGGGAAGCGCATCCAGATTGGCGTGCAGGTGAATGCCGAGGGCTGCGAGATCTGGGTCGATGACGACGGCATCGGGATTCCCGACGACGAGCGTGAGCGGATATTCGAGCCGTTCTATCGACTCGACCGCAGCCGTGATCGCGCCACCGGTGGGTTTGGTCTGGGCCTGGCGATCAGCCGCCGGGCACTGGAAGCGCAGGGGGGCGTGTTGACCGTGGAGCCCTCGCCGTTGGGCGGCGCACGGTTCCGGTTGTGGTTGCCCACTAACGCCTGAGATTCATGTCTCTGAGTAGTGACGTGGGGGAGCTGGCTTGCTCGCGAAGGCGTCGGGTCAGTCAGCGCATATTCAGCTGATATACCGTCATCGCGAGCAGGCTCGCTTCACAGTGGGATTGTGTTTTTCCGACCAATGGAAACTTTTTGCACCGGTTTCATAGGGGGTACCTGTCAGGTTTGACAGTAGGCAACCGCAGCCGATGGGTGTCTCATGCGCAGGACATGCCTCTTCGCCACCCATCGCATCGGATCCCGATTGGAAAAGGATGACCACCATGAACGTCAAAACCCTCGAAAAACCACGAATCCCTGGCATGAGTCAGCCAGTCCTCGGACCGGAAAATGCAGACGCCGGGCTGCCTCTGGCACTCACTTATCTGTACCCCGAGGGGGTGAAGGTGTTCATCGAACCCGCCTCTACCGCGCAGGACGATGACACCTATGTCGTGCGCTTGAACGGAGAGCGGGTTGCCGACAAAACCATCGCCATCGGCGAGACGACTCAACAGGTAATCGTTTATGTGGCTGCGGATAAATGGAAGAGTCCGCTGAACGTTCTCGAGTACGGGTTGGAGCGAGGAGGCATGGAGCTCGAAACTTCGGCGCCTTTGACGGTCATTTATCACGACAAGCGTCCGGGTAACGTGGACCGTTTTCCTGAGGAGGCAGGCCATTCCGAATTGGTGCTTGAAGTGGATCAGGATGCAGTGGATGAAGGTATCGACGCTGATCGCGCGCTTGCAGGTGTAAGCGCCAGGGTGGCGTACCCGCTGATGAGAGCGTTCGACACCATCGTGTTGTATTGCAATGGTAAAACCTTGCGCCACCCGGTCAGTGAGGAAGAGGCGAATCGACAGCAGCCCATCCAGATGATCATCGATGAGGCAACCTTCGACGAGGCGGGTGACAGTCCGCGCTTCGAAGTGCGTTTCACGGTACTTGATCGCGTGGGCAACAGTCCGGATGTCAACAGTCCTGCCTCGGCCAGCCAGTACCTCTATGTCAATCGGAAGGGCAATTGGTATGACCCGCCGATCCTCAGCGAGAAGCCCGATGATCCTGACGATGACGTCAGTATCATCGACCTGAACAAGCTGGCTGGTGGACCAGCGATTGCACAAATCTATGTATCGCGCAGTTGGCTCAGAGACGATGAAATCCGTTTTACGGGGCGCTTCTACGCTGAGGACGGAGTGTTACTGGACCATTTGACGCTGAGCGAAAAAGTGAAGAATGCGCCGTTTTCCTACTCGATCCCTGTGCCTTACGCAGCGTTTGCCGCCGCCGCGAAGGGCCATGCAGTGTTTACCTATAGGCGCGTCAGCCAAGGGGCCGAACTCGATCGGTCCTACGCCCTGAAAGCCAGCATCACTGGCGAACCCGCTGTGACACTTCCGCCACCTGCATTGGTGGGCTCCGGTTACCTGATCGACCCTCTGGATGTGCCCAACGGCGTGACAGCCCGAGTCGAGTATCTGGAGGATCAACCGGGTGACGAAGCGAGATTGTTGATCCAGGGCGCAGCCGGGCCCGTCTCGCCGGTCTTTGCTCCAACCGCATTCAACAAGAATCACCGGGCCAACTTTCTGATCGAGTCTCCAGTGCTGGCGGCCAGTCATGGCAAGACAATCCAGCTGTCATGGGAGCTGCTGCGTGGTGCGGCCCCTCAACCCTCCATGCACCGTGACGTGGTGCTCAAGCGGATCGAGGATCGGGATCGACGGCTGCCGACACCCGATATTCCTCAGGCCCGCAACGGGATACTTGATCTGGCTGATTTTAGCGGTGGTGCGCAGGCGCAATGTGCGGTGTGGCCATCGATGGCGGTGGGGCAGTTGCGTTGGTTCCGCTTGTACGGCACCGGTATCAACGGTGACGATTACCCGATTGTCATCGCCAAGGCTGCTCCAGTGACAGCGCCGGAGAAAGACAGTGGGCTGGATAATGCGCTGCCTCGCAGCGAACTTCTGAAGCTCAAGCCAGGTACGCCCCTGCGCATGGAATTGAAAGTTGCCTATGACGGGCTCGATGATGAAACCACGGCGGTGGTGTTCAATGCGCCGACATTTACCGTGCTGAATTCTCCAGCGACGCTAATGGAAGATTTCACCGGGGTACCGAATCAGACGGCACGGCAGGGCGCAATCATGGAAACGCCCACTATGCAGATCACGTTCAAATCCGGTGACGGCGAATGCGCGATCATGCCGCGTTCCGACATCGGCGAATCCTTTCCCGGCCAAATCGAAGGTCAGGTACTGAGCATCGGTCGCGACGCGTTTGGCCAGGCTGCGCAAGTCGTAGAAATAAAGCTGAAAAATACCTGCTCGCGAATCAGCTTCTTTCATTTAAGCGTGAACTATGAGGACAGCACCGTGGCTTACTTCGCCAGCAACGGGACGCTCCTGGGACGTCGGACGTTAGGCATGTCGTACGGCAAACCGGTCAATGTTGCCTTTGATGCACCGGGGATCGCACGCCTGGAGTTCCACATGCCGACGCCGGACTGGTTTTCCCTCGATACTTTCAAAGTGGATGCCTGATTCCCTCAGGGCACTAACCGATGAACCGCGATTTCAACAGCGTTGCCATCTGCTAGGCGATAGGCATAAATAGTACGGTCGGCGTCCGGCAGCAGGCTGCTGGTTTGCAGCACGCATTTCTGCGTTTTGCTGTCCCAGACCTGGCCTTTCGGGCATTCGGGTTTCTGGACGGGGTCTTTTTCGCCACCACTGGCCACGACCAATTGGCTGGACATCGCCGCGACCAGCAGCAACGGGGCGGCGAACATAACGGGACGGATAGTCATGGGCAAGGCTCCACAGAAGGTTGTGTTTCACTTTGAACACCCACAGGGTGAATTTTTATTCATTGCTTTATCAGTGACTGTTCAAGTTCAGCGTAAATTCAAGCGCTATGCTCGGAAGCGTCTGCCGTTGATCCGATGTTTTGCCTGAAGGAGCATTGTCATGAACGATCAGGTCCATCACTCAGCCGCTGCCGGCTACAAAAGCGCTGCCGACACCTACGTCAAAGGACGGCCGGACTATCCGCCGCAGGTCAGCGAGTGGTTGGTCGCGACGCTGGGTCTGGATAGGCACAAGACCGTGATCGATCTGGGTGCCGGCACCGGCAAGTTCACTGGCCGGCTGCTGGCGACCGGCGCGCAAGTCATCGCCGTCGAACCGGTGCCACAGATGCTGGAAAAACTCTCTGACGCATGGCCCCAGGTCTTGGCGGTGAGCGGCACCGCAACCGACCTGCCGTTGCCCGACGCTTCAGTGGATGTGGTGATCTGTGCGCAAGCGTTTCACTGGTTTGCCAGCGCCGAGGCGCTGAGCGAAATTGCCCGGGTGCTCAAGCCCGGTGGCAAGTTGGGGCTGATCTGGAACCTGCGTGACAGCCAAGTCAGTTGGGTGCCGAAACTGGATGCCATCGTCAATGCGCTGGAAGGTGACACACCGCGCTATTACACCGGCGCCTGGCGCGAAGCGTTTCCGCACCCTGCATTCGCGCCCTTGCAGGTTGAACGGTTTCACCATGGTCATACTGGATCGCCGGAAGACGTGATCTTCAACCGCGTGCGTTCCACCAGTTTCATCGCCGCGCTGCCGGAGGCGCAGCGGGCGCAGGTCGAAGAGCAGATTCGCGCGTTGATTGCCGCAGAGCCAGAATTGCGCGGCAGGGACACGGTGACAGTGCCTTATGAAACCGCCGCATTCGTCACCGTGAAAAAGGCTGAACCCCATGACATTCCAGTGTAGGAGTGAGCCTGTTCGCGATAACGGAGCGTCAGTCAACTCATCTTTGGCTGACACTCCGCTATCGCGAGCAGGCTCACTCCTACAGGGTTTTCAGGTGTTCATAGTATCTGGCTGCACTTTTCCACCGCCTTGCGCCGCTCGCGAACCCCACGCACCACCAGATACAACAACGGCCCGATCGACACGAAAACCGCGGTCAGCAACAAATACGGCAGTACCGACCAAACCGACTGCCCACGCGACCGCGCGTCCTTGACCATCCAGATGCCCGCCAGTGTCGCCAGCAGGTACAGATCAATCACCACCTGCGCGGTATCGGGCCGCGACATCAGGCTGATGCCGAAGTCGATCAACGACTGTTCGGCTTTAAGCATCACAGAAACGGTGTAACCGGTAAAAGCGAGCAAAGCCGTGAGGGGCAGGGCGATAGACATCATGCAATCCTTCCTTGGTGTGATGAGAGAGTCGCCAGACTAACGCCGCCGCCAGGAATTGGCCATTGACTTGCCAGCACCGCGCAGGCTAATTTCCAGCCCATGACTTTCACCGTATCGCGCTGCCAGCCAATGATTATTACCGCCATTCCTCATTTGGCGGGCTAGCTCACGACTGCAGCACCCAACCCGCCCTAGAGGCGGGTTTTTACTTTCTGTCTCCGGGGTTCTGAAAAATGTCAGGAGACGACCATGCCGCACAGCCCCGACCAGCAAGCCCTGCTTGAGCACTACGTGAAAAAGATCCTCGCCGCGCCGGTGTACGACATTGCGGTGCGCACGCCGTTGCAGCCAGCTCCGGCGTTGTCGGAAGCACTGGGCAATCGGGTCCTGCTCAAGCGCGAAGATCTGCAACCGACGTTTTCTTTCAAGATCCGTGGTGCTTACAACAAACTCGTGCAACTGAGCGATGAGCAGAGAGCGCGGGGAGTGATCACTGCATCGGCGGGTAATCATGCGCAAGGCGTAGCGCTGGCGGCGCGGGAGTTGGGCATCGCGGCGACGATCGTCATGCCGTCTACCACTCCTGAGCTCAAAGTACTCGGCGTGCGCAGTCGCGGTGCCGACGCGTTGCTGCACGGCGAGAGTTTCCCCTTTGCATTGGCTCATGCGCTGCAATTGGCCGAGCAGACCGGATGCACGTTCGTTTCACCCTTCGATGACCCAGATGTGATCGCCGGCCAAGGCACCGTGGCGATGGAAATCCTCCGTCAGCATCAAGGCGCGCTGGATGCGATTTTTGTCCCGGTCGGCGGCGGAGGCTTGGTCGCCGGCATCGCGGCGTACGTCAAATACCTGCGTCCGGAAGTACGGATCGTTGGCGTCGAGTCCGAACATTCGGCCTGCCTGCAAGCCGCTTTGCGCGCGGGGGAGCGTGTGGTTCTACCGAGCGTCGGAACCTTCGCCGATGGCGTGGCGGTGGCGCAGATCGGTGCATATGGCTTCGAGATCTGCCGTTTTTGTGTAGATGAGGTAATTAAGGTCAGCAATGACGAGCTCTGCGCGGCGATCAAGAACATTTACGACGACACTCGCTCGATCACCGAGCCATCCGGCGCCCTGGCTGTTGCGGGGATCAAGCAGTACGTGGCGCGCAATGGCGCCAGTGGCCAGACCTTCGTCGCCATCGATTCAGGGGCCAATATCAACTTTGACAGCCTGCGCCATGTCGCCGAGCGCGCCGCTGCTTGCAGCGTGCCGGCGTGATGGTGCCCAGCGGTTATTCCTGCAGAGCGGTGCCGACTTTGTCCGACGCGGACCAGATGCGATAGCGCACTTCTACGTCGGAGGGCGCGTACACCACAACCGGCAACTTGCTGTTGTAGCGCAACATGAAGCCGTCACCGACGACCGGAACGAAAGCGCGCTTTTTCTGGCTGCCGGGCGGGCAGGCCATCAGCGTGCTCATCGGGCCAATGACTTTTTCCAGACGGTAGAACGGATAGCCCCAGCCTTGCAGATTCTTTTCATCGAGCACACCGCCCAGACGCTGGCGGTTGCAGTCCACTTCGAGGGTTTTGCCGGCGAGAATTTCAACCTGAAAATTCTCTTCCTGCTCTTGCTTGGGCAGATGGATGACCTGTCGGGTGAACCCGGCTTCGGCTTTGGGATAAGGCGCGACGTCTTCGAGCTTGGCGGCATGGGCAAGCGTGGACAGGCTGGCGATACACAGGCCAGTGATCGCGCAAATGCGTAAGGAATTCATGGAAGCCTCCGTGCGGGTTGAATTGGAATGGAAGACATTCTTGCCGCCATGGTCTTCGAAAGCAAATTCACCCGGGATTGCATATTGCAGGGGATGGGTGGTCGATTCATGCATTTTGCAAATAGCAAAATGCTGGCGACGCTTCCAAGTGCTTGATTTAGCTAGAGGCGAAACAGGCCGACCAAAGGCACGTTTTATGCGTTATTCAAGTGCGGCGCACAGGATTTGGGCGCCTACACTCCAATAGGCATTTCGCAGTACCACCACTTGCCGCACCAGGGAAACAGCGGGGGCACACCCGTGAAGGCGCAGCAAAGGGTCAGCGTGAATACTTGATTGGCAATCGTACAGAAAGGAGAGGGTTCGCCATGTTTTTATCTGCCTTGGAATTACGCAATATCATTGAAAGCAGCTTCCTGCCGAAACGCTGCCAGTGCACGCTGTCACCCGATTTGTCGATGTCCGTCAAAGTGTTTGGCGATCATCGAACTGACCAAGCCGATCTTTACGTCAGCGGAATCGACGCCAGCCGCCTGAACAGCTGCCGTGAAATCAACAACCTGGTCGCTGGCCTGCGTTCCGATCTCGCACAGCAAACCGCGACACATCAAACCAGCGCTCGTTCTCGAGCCGTTTAACCCACCGTTTCACCCAGTTCGACCGTCACGCGCCGGGCCTGCACAAAACCAAGGCCCAGCGCGAACTCGACCAGCACCGCGAGCAAAATCCCGGGGCCGGCATGGCCGTTGAGCCACTCGCCAAAACCCAGCGCCGACAAACCGAAACAGCCGACGATAAAACCATTGCTCAGTGCACTGCGTGCCGCTGACGGCGGAGCATTACGCAGCAAATAAAACATCACCCCCAACGCCGCAAACAGCACCGCACTGCGCCGAGCGACTACGCCGGTGCCCTCCGAATACCCGATGCTCCAGATCGCCAGCAACACCTCCGGAAAAAACCCCCAGACCAGCGCCAGCAGAAAACACAGGATGGAAGTGAAGCTCGACAGCGTGCGAAACGACAACTGCATGGCCAGTCCTTGCGGCAGTAGGGAAGGCCCCGAGCATACCCGCCGAAACCACCGCACGCCTACCGCAAACCCGCAAATCAGACGTTTCTGTCAGTTCTGGAATTTGCACGCGTCAGACAATTTCCGGTAGCTGATTTCCTCGGGATTACCGGCTTTGTCGATGTACTTCATATCGGCCGTAACCACTTTGCACAATTGCGTTGGTGGCTCAGTCAACGACACCACCTTGGATGTAGCAGAGGTGTCATTGGCCTGTGCCAGCCCGGCAAATGCGATGCAGGCGAGGGCGACGCTGAGCGATAAAGCGCGAATGTTCATGAGAGGACTCCCGTGTGGCGGTTCTAGAATTCGGCGTGATTCACTCGAACCTGCCGCACTGGGGGCCAGCCAGAATGGCTGAGGGCGTGCGGTTCAGTAGAGTATTTTGAATACGGCGATAAGGATGGTTAACCGAGCTGAACGCCGGCTGTTAGGGATTGCGGTGGTTTTCTTTAGAAGGTTCGGCGAATTCCTACAAAAGCTAGTCTGCTTTCGGCAGGTGGAGGGGAGGGTTATTGTCCGGTGCCGCTGCAAAATCAGTGGTTCGGGTTGGGTCACCTGAGAAAAGTTCGTTGCATATGTGCCATCATTTGCCCTGCGCGAATTTCTGGTCCGCGAAGTGCACTGCTGTCGCGGCTGTGTGCAGGACGCCTTCGGGCGAGCTGAGTTTTGAACTGTTCTCGGTTGACCAAGCCTGTACACGGCCGCCTCCCAACGTTTGGTCACGGCTATGGCGGTTACCTTCTAATACAGTTGAGTAATCAAAATGCCAATAATTAAGCCGCTACAAAGCCGCTATCTCCCCCCAGCACCAACGTCACCGAAACCCCGACGCTGCTCTCGACACCCAAGCGAACCCGAAAGACATCCTCGAAGCTGCCGTTCAACGCATCCGCGCCTCTGCCGATCTGCTCGAAACCTTGCATTGCCTATGCTTCAAGCACGCCGAGGTGCAGGACATTCCACACCTCACCCATGCACTTTACCTGCTGACGCAGGATGGCAATGATTTGCTGCAGGTGGCGCAGCAGCAGATGTTGAGTTGGAAGGCGCCGGTTTGATGAGGAATTGAAAGGACGCAACCACGGGACGGAGTGAGAAACGACCCGTGTTTCAGCGTGGCAAGGATTCCGTTGAGTGATGACGCGGATCCAGCACCGTCGATGCCCACATCAACTCGATACGATTGTTCGGTAGAAAATAGACATGCAACGTGTCATCGCCACGGTTGCGTGAAGGCAAGTGCACTTGCACTTCGTGTCTTTCGATCTTCATCCCCTGATCCTCTTGAGCTTTAGACATGCTCAGAATCCACACAACTTTAGCGGTGTTGCCATCGATGCTCCAACAGCAGGTCACGCCTCCGTTACCGCCCCAGTGACCATTTACCCAATAGCTGCCGATGGGACGATCAGTGTAGTTGTGGGATGTAAGGGCAGCCCCGGGCGTACGAACACGGTCATGTATTAGAGATGTCACAAAAGCGGCCAGCAGCACTGTCGCGCAGATCAATATCTTCGAGCGACTGGACATGGGCGTCTGACTGAATCGCATATCCTTACTGCGCCTGACTGCTTTCCGAAACAGCTTTGGCTGGTCGGGATTCAAATGGGCTAAACAAATCAGGACTCCATCCGAGCCGTACTTTATTACCCGGATCAAAGCGCACATGCAGGTACTGATCGTGCGGGCCGCGCTGGGGAAGCGAAAGCTGAATTTCATGGCGCTCTTCTACCGAGCCCTGTATTTGCTGCTGTTGGGTCATGTCCAATATCCAGGTAACTTTAGCTGTGTCTCCCTCAAATTTGGAGCAGCACATTATTCCACCGCCGCCCATTGCGAACAGATTGCCGCCCCAAAAGTCATTTATCCAAAAGCTGAATATTGGCCGATCTGTGTAATTTTCTGATGTCAGCATGGCGCCGGGCGTACGAAATAGATCAATGATTTTTGGGGTGGCGTAGCTAAGCAGCAAAACCAGTACAGCCAGGGCTATTCGCCTTCTTCGCCATGTTCGTTTTCGACGTGCATCCGCAGCAATATCTATCAAGCGCATGAAATCCAAACTAGAAAAGCAATATTGAGTCTTTGAGACTGAAATGAATCTTCCTGAGTTTAGGTTGATGCACCGGGAGCCTATGCTGAAGGTTTCCGCATCATCTGTTCCAGATAGTCGGGGGCCATCCCTTTGGTTTTATTCAGGCTCGGCATGTCGAACTCTCGAACGCGAAAGTATTTAGGTATCGGAATACCTGTGCCCCGAGGTATCTGTTGGATCATGTATTGATCGTTTACGTAAAATTCGAGTAGATCTTCAACGTCGAAACTAAGGCCTTTGGGAACTGGAGCAAACCACTCGTCCAACAGCGCTTTTACGGGGGCAGAGGGAAAGCTGGTTTTCAACCTCCAGGCTTCGCGGTCTACGTCCTCAAGCCAACTTAGCTCGGCGCGGAGGGCAGCCTTGCCTTGCTGAGTTTGCTTGAGAGCCTGGTCGCGTTTTGCTGTTTGAGCGGCGCTTTCGCTGCTCATCCCTAGCGCTCGCGCGATTGAGCCTTGTTTGCTAAAAATAGGACGTTGCAGGCGCTCTTCTTGGTCGTCATATGCTTGATGCTGCCCACGATACAACTCCCATAAACCACGCAAACGTTGGATATACAATCGACGATGGGCTAGGAAGCTTTCAGCAGATACTTTTTTATTACCCGCTTTACTCATGTAATCTTTGCTCGCGCCGATCGCACTTGCCCCGTTGATATGATCGTTCAGTATGAAATACTCGGCGATATCTGGCTGGCTCTCATGCAATTCGTCAAGTGTAGGAAAGGGAACTCCTGCCTTTCGGGCAGCTTGATACATTTCATGCAAACTTGCTAGTTGAAGCTCAGTGCTATGAGCGACGTCGGTTTTTTTCAAACCGCCTCCCACGTCGTAGCTCGTCCCTGGTACTAATCGTTCCTCCCATTTAGGAGTGGACGGACCAGTGCCGATCAGCCTGGAGCGACGAGAATCCTGGCACTCATGGGCGGCAACGAGATGAAGCGCAGATTTAACGGGCCCAGCGAGGCACTCGCCGTCATCCACAATGTTCACAAACGGGATGAAATATTCCAGTAAAATAGAGCTGTCGCCGCTTCGATCCACCGCGTCAAACAATCCGGCGAAATTCACTTCGAGTTGGGCGCCTTTAAAAACATTTGTTGCGGGATCACACTCTTCGAACAGTTTATGGGTGAATGCTCGAGCAAGACTCGCCCCGAAGTCATATCCAAAAACAGAGATGGAAATACGCTTTACAGGCGCACCACTTTTTTCTTTTGCATCAGCGAGTGTCTTTTCTACGACTTTAAATGCTGCCTCAAGTCGCGTATCAACGCCTGTTTTGAAAAAAGTAGCGGTATATTCGTTGTCTCGAGTTATTCCGAAAAGATCTAGCCCCGCCGGCGCTGCGGCTTTAATAGCTCCGGAGATGACATTGCCAACCTTCAGGTTGTTTAACAAAGATTCCCACCATTTTTTACCCGTGAGAATATCTTTTGCTGCATCAAGTGGGCTCTTACTGAAAGTGTCTTCGGGGGATTTCAAAGCACTGTCTTTGGCTCGGCTCAACGCGCCATCAATGCCAGCCCCGCTGGTAGGAGCGCCGCCGCCGAGTGACGCATCGAAGTCAGACCCTAGACCGGATATGTAGAATCTGCGGCGATCCACATTTGTTTGAATTCTGTCTTGGCCAGTGTCATCCGGATGTGCGAAAAACAGGCGGGCCACATTGCTTAGGTTACCTTCCTGAATATCTTTGACCGAATTTCGACCGAACCCATCAAAAAAAAATGAGATGTGTAGCGTGGACTCGCAGGGCAAAACTGATTTTTTCTGCCCGTCAGTAACTGCGCAAGCTTTTGTACTGACCGTCTGAGCACGATCTAGATTAGAGTTTCCGCTCATTTCAGGCTTCCTTGCTGCGGACTGGTTGAAGATCTATGGAATTTTTCGAATGGGCTAACGAGGTCAGGACTCCATTTCAGTTCTACGATATTTCCAGGAAGGAATCGTACGTGAAGAAACTCATCTGTCCTCTGACGTTCAGGTAAGGGAAGAATTCTTTCATGAGTTTCTTTTTTTACCCCTTGACGGAGTTGCTCTCCAGTTCGGCTAAGAATCCAAGTTACTTTTACAGTAGGCCCTTGAATTTTTTTGCAGCACATAGTGCCGCCGCCTCCCATTGCGGCGAGATTTCCGCCCCAGAAATCGTTTATCCAAAAGCTTAGAATAGGCCGATCCATATAGTTCGCAGATGTCAACATCGCACCCGGCGTACGAAACTGGTTATAAAGATACGATCCAATGAAAGGCAGCAGTAAAACGAATACCCCAATGACAAGGTTGCGGCGACGCCATATTTTTTGCCGTTTAGTATTCATAGCCACGGTCATTTACGTAAATCCCTTATCCAGCAGTGCATCTTGAATATCCAGAAAAATGAGACAGAAAGTGCTGATCAACATGCTCATCTCGACACTCACTCCGACAACTCTCGCATCACCACACCAAGCGGCAACTTCTCTCCAATTGCCCGTTCTTTCGCCTTTTCCCACATTGGCCAGTTCGCCGGAAATTCGCGGTCCATCAATTGCAGGCTGGCAAAGAGAGTGACGTCTTCCGCGTCTGTTAAACCTTCACTGCGGCCAGCGTCCAGCGCTTCTTTCACTTGCTTCAACCGTGCACCGTGGCAGGTGCTGGCAAACACTTCAGGCGCTTCTTTTTCCAGTTCAGTGGTGAGGCTGTAGGGCAGAGGATCGATCTCCATGTCCGTCCAAAGCTTTCCGTCGAGGAAAATAGGCTCGTATCTTCCGGGCTTTTCGAGGTTGAGCCCCTTCAGACACTGCCATTGATCTTCCTCTGCTGGCACCCACCATTCCTGCAGTGGGCCAAACAGCCACGCATGCCAAGACAGATCATCGCGTGCGTGCAGCATCGGCACCACTTCTGGCGCGTAGCTACGAATCATCAGGACTTCGCCAGCTTCATTTTTTGCCAGCAACGCATCACTCAGGTGAGCAGCGAGCTTGTCGGCTGGGCAGTCGGTACGAATCCAACTGGCCATCGCGGTGCAGCCGGTGAAGTGTTCGTGAGCGAGAAAGGCCTCGAATTCCATGTGGCTAACGTCGACCAGCCAAGGACCGTAGTTGCGCAGTTCGGAGAATTCCGGTTGCACCATCAGCGGCCGTCGCGACGGCTCAGCTCTAATGAACTGCAATCGAGCGGATTCCGGCAACAAGCCGGTTTCAACGATCGCGAATATCGCCTGAGCGTTCTTTTGCGCTTCGCTCCAGGCTTTCGCTGCGTCACTCTTTGTCATCAATTGGCCCCCGATTGCAGGGCGAGCTTTTCGCGCATGGCTTTTTTCAGGCATTCAACGCAGATGCCGGTAGGTGCTTTGAGTTTCGGCGTCACGGCGAGGGACTCCGCCTGCATCATCTGGTTAGCGCGGGTTTGCATCAGGCGTCCGGCGTTATCAACGGCTGCGAGGCCCGGAATGAATGGTGCAAGTATCTGAATACCTGTACCTGATCCAGGCGCACCACCGGTATTCACCTTCACCTCAGCCCCACTAATCGTCACACCACCGGCATCAACCTTCACAAAACTCCCGCCAGCTTTAGCCGTGAGCTCCATGCCGCCTTCAACCACAACCTTCTCACCAGCGTGATAGTGAATCTCGGTCCCGGCCTCAACAAACTGCCCAGTCCCAACCTTCACATGCTGCGTCACACCGACCGTCAGGTGATCATCCGCGCGCATCTCACTGATGCGATCCAGATGGGTAATCCGGTGCTCTTCAACCTTGAATTCACTCAACACATTGGCTTCTACGGTGTCATGCCGTTCGTTGCCGACGCGGATTTTCTGGTCGTGTTCGATGTTTTCGTCCCAGTCGCGCTGGGCGTGGATGTAGATCTGTTCGGCGCCTTTCTTGTCTTCGATGCGGAATTCGTTATAGCCCTTGCCGCCCGGGGAGCTGAGGGTTTTGAAGGTGCTGCGGGTCTTGTTGGCCGGCAGGTCGTAGGGGACGACGTTTTCCTTGTGGTACAGGCAGCCGGTGACGAGGGGCTGGTCGGGGTCGCCTTCGAGGAAGGTGACGAGCACTTCCATGCCGATGCGCGGGATGGCGATGCCGCCGTAGGCGCTGCCTGCCCAGCCGCTGGCGACGCGCATCCAGCAGGTGGTTTTGTCGTCGGACTGGCCGTCGCGGTCCCAGTGGAATTGCACTTTGATGCGGCCGTACTGATCGCAGTGGATTTCTTCACCGGGCGGACCGGTGACGACGGCGGTCTGGCTGCCGAGGACTTTCGGTTTCGGGTGTTCGAGGGCAGGGCGGTAGTGCGCGTCCCACGGGGTGGCAAGGAAGCTGTTGCGGTAGCCCTGGTGGAAATCGCTTTTGTTGTCGGTGACGTCGCTGGTGACGTTTTCGCCGAGCACTTGCGGTTGTTTGCCTTCGTGAAAGACTTCCAGCAGCAGCCACAGGTCGTTCCACTCGGCCCGCGGGTGTTCGGCGAGCGTGAGGAAATGGCCGCTGGTGAGGGTCGGTTCGTCACCTTTGCCTTCGGCGAGTTTGTAGTCGCTGCGATGGCGCTCCAGGGCGCGGGTCGAGAGGAACTTGCCGCGCTCGCGAGTCGTGAAGCGGCCGGGGTAATCGTAGTCTTCCAGATCCGGGGCGAATTCGGATTTGACCGCGCCTTCCGGCAGCAACTTGGGTTTTTCGAAATCGTAGTCGCGGCGGCTGACGCGGGTAGTGCGGGTTTCCAGGCGCAGGTTGAAGCGCTTGATCACCGGCTTCTCGGCGGCCATGCCGGAGTCCTGCTGGTAGCTGACCGGTTTCAGTTTGCGGAATACGGTCTGGTCGTCGCCGAACACCAGTTTGTGGCCGCTGCTGCTGTGCTGGAAGTGGAAGTGAATGCCTTCCTCTTCGCACAGACGCTGGATGAAATGCAGGTCGGACTCGTCGTATTGCACGCAATAATCGCGTTCCGGGTACTCGGCGCCAAGCTGGAAGCTATAGGCGTCGGAGAGAATGCCGCGATCTTCCAGCACCTGAGCGATGATTTTCGGCACCGTCAGCTGCTGGAAGATCTGCTGATCATGGTTGTGCTGCAGATAGGCCAATTGTGGCATCAGGCTGATGCTGTAGCGGGTCAGGGTCTTGCCGGAGTCGCCCTGCTCGATGCGATAGACCTGGCCGTGAATCTTGCCTTCGCCAGTGGCGCCGAACGTCAGGCAGGCGCGCTTGTGCAGCAGCTCTTCGAGCTTCAGATCGGGGCGGGCGCTGACCAGTTCGAGGTCGAAACGGAACGGTTCGTTGAGGGCTTCGCGACCGGTGAAGCTGAGGACTTGCAGGTCGGCGTTGGCGTCTTCGATCGAGAGGGTGATGTGGGTTGCGTTGGCGTCCAGCATGCCTTGAATTCCGTCCGTTGAATAAGCAGGTGATGGATGTTGCAGGATTAGACGGCCTCATTCAAGGCGCAAATGGCGTAGGCGTGGGACCGCGATGCCATAGGGAAAACCCTTAGGAGGGCGGTTTCGGCCAGTGAAGCCGGGCAGCGAATGGATTTTTAGTGTCTGATCGGGCGCCATCGCGAGCAGGCTCACTCCTGCATTGGATGGGTGGCGGGCATGATTACCGCGTCCACCGAAGATCTCTTGTAGGAGTGAGCCTGCTCGCGATGAGGCGTTCGGATCACCCTACAACCAATGCCAGAACCGGCTCCAGAACCCGCGATTGAGGTCTTCCTTGCACCCGGCATACTGCTGCGCGTACAGATCCGAGCGGTTCTGCACCTTGCGTGCGGTCGGCAGTAGCCACGCTTTACTCGCGTAGGTCTTGTTGCGAAAGCCGCCCCAGCCTTCGTGGTAGTTCAGGTACTGGTTGTAGGCGTCGTATTTGTACACGCCGTTGATCGTGGTGGTCTTGTCCATGTACCAGCCGACGAAGTCGATGGCGTCGTCGAAGTCTTCGCGGTCGGCCCAGTTGCGACCGGTGCTTTTCTGGTAGTCGGCCCAGACTTCGTCCTTGGCTTGCGCGTAGCCGGACGCGGTCGAGACGCGGCCCCAAGGAATCACCCAGAGCAGGTATTTGCGAGGCGTCTTGGCGTCGTAGCGATAGCCGGACTCTTGGTACATGATCGCGAAGGGCACCTGGATCGGCACGCCCCAGCGTTTCTGGGTGACTTGTGCGGCGTCGTACCAGTCGCTTTTCTCGCGGAAGATTGCGCAGATGTCTTCCGGCGAGCGGGGCGGCGAGGTGCCGCAACCGCTCAGCAGGGTGGCTAGGGTCAGGAGGGCGAAGATGTGCCTGCGATTCAAAAGCTGTTTTCCGTCGTGCGCAAAAAGGCCGACAGTCTACGCGCTCAGCTCAATTGATGACGATAGGGCAGATCCGGACCGGTTTTGCTACACGTCAGCGCGGCGGCTTGCACGGCGAACCTGAGCATGCCGTCAATTTGCTCGCGACTGAGCTGCTGCACGCCTGCGACCGAGTCCAGCGAGTGCTCGGTCAGCCAAGTGATCAGCGCTGCCTGGAAGGTATCACCGGCGCCGACGGTATCGGCAATCGTTACCGGGTTGGCCGGCACCGACCATGAGCCGTGGGCGCGACTGAACACCGTTGCGCCGTCGCCGCCGCGCGTCAGGAAGACGATCTGGCAGCGATGTTCGAGCCAGCCTTCAATCACCTGCTGCGGATCCTGCTCGGGATAGAGCAGGCTCAGGTCTTCGTCGCTGACTTTGATCAGATCGGCCAGCCGCACCAGCGTGGCGATGCGCTCGCGCCATAGATCGATGTTCGGCTCGGGATTGAGGCGCACATTGGGATCGAGGCTGATCAGGCGTTTGCCGCTTTCACGCTGGACCAGTTTCAGCAGCGTGTCGCCAATCGGCTGCACCACCAGCGAAAACGAGCCAATGTGCAGGCCGCGAACCTCGTAGCTGAGTGTCGGCAGATGCGCCTCGCTCAACTGCCGGTCGGCACAACCCTCGCCACGGAAGCTGTAATGCGGCGAACCGTTGGCGCCCACGGCGACCATTGCCAGGGTGGTCGGCGCGGCGAAATCCACCAGATAGTCCGGGCGGACGCCTTCGTCCTGCAGCACTTGCTGCAGTCGGCGGCCGAGGTAGTCAGTGGACAGGCCGCCGAACAACGCCGAGTCCACGCCCAAACGCCGCAAACCGACGGCGACGTTTAACGGCGAGCCGCCGGCAATCGCTTTGAAATTGACTTTCGAGGCCAGACCGCTGGCATCGTTTTCGCTGAAGAAATCAAACAGGGCTTCGCCACACACCAGGTACATAGTTGTTTGCTCGTTATAGGGTTGCGACATGCTGTTGATAGCGTTCGTAGGCCTGCTGGAACGCCGCGACATTGGCGGCAATCGGCAGGGTTTCACTGCGCGCGTCGAGTTTCACGCAGCGTTCGCACAGAGCGGCCAGGGAGACATCGTCACCGTTCAAACGCAACGCGCACCACGCTGCCTGAATCGCTGCGCCCAGTGCGGCGGCTTCGCTTTGTTCGGTGCAGATCACCGGGGCGTTCATGATGTCGGCGACGATCTGCCGCCACACCGCGCTCTTCGAGCCGCCGCCGATCAGGCAGATGCGCAGGCTTTGTAAACCATTCTGACGGAGCAAATCCAGCCCGTAGCGCAAACCGAAGGTGGTGCCTTCGACGGCGGCGCGGCACAGATTGGCCTGGGTCAGATTGTCCATGGTCAGCCCGTGCAGGCTGCCGGTGGCGTGGGGCAGGGCGGGGACGCGTTCGCCGTTGAGAAACGGCAGCATGCTCACGCCTTCGGCGCCGATCGGCGACTGCGCGACCAATTCATTGAAGGTCGGCAGATCGAGCTTGAACAATTCACGAATCGCGCCGGTGGCGTTGGTCAGGTTCATGGTGCAGATCAGCGGCAGCCAGCCGCCGCTGGACGAGCAGAAGGTGGCGACCGAGGCATCGGCGCTGACCTTCGGCGCGTCGGAGAAGGCGTAGACCGTGCCGGACGATCCGAGGCTCATGGTGATCGCGCCGGGCTGGATATTGCCGGTGCCGATGGCGCCCATCATGTTGTCGCCACCGCCGCTCGAAACGACTGCGTTGGGGTTGATGCCGAGTTGCTCGGCAATCGCTGGCAGGAGGGTGCCCACGGCGGCGTGCGCGTCGATCAGCTCCGGCAGCGCGGTTTGCAAACAGCCGCTGGCGTCGATGTCGCGCAGGATCTGCAAATCCCACTGACGCGTGCGCACGTTGAAATAACCGGTGCCGGACGCGTCGCCGTATTCGCTGCAGGCGCGGCCGGTAAGCCAGTAGTTGAGGTAGTCGTGGGGCAGGAGGATCCGAGCGATGCGTGAGAACACCTCGGGATGCTGCTCTTTGGTCCAGAGCAGTTTCGATACCGTGTAGCCCGGCGCAATGACCACGCCGAGGCGTTCCAGCGAACCTTGCTCACCGCCCAGTTGCGCGAACAAGCGGTCGTTTTCCGGCGTGGTTTCGGTATCGCACCAGAGCTTGGCCGGGCGCAGCACTGCGCCTTGCTCGTCGAGCAGAACCAGACCGTGTTGCTGCCCGGAGACGCCGACGCCGAGAATCGCCTGACCGTCGACATTGGCCGCCTGCAAGGCCTGGCGAGTGGCGCTGACGAAAGCGTCGAGCCACTGCTGGACGTCTTGTTCGCGGCGGCCATTGGCGCCGCTGATCATCGTATGGGGCGCCGCGCCCAGACCGAGCACCTGACCGCTGTCGGCATCGAGGATGATCGCTTTGGTGCCTTGGGTGCCGCAGTCAATACCCAGGAAGAGCTTTGTTGTTGTCATGTATGGGCCTGTCAGATTGCGCTGAAGATCAAGAGCTACCCCCTCACCCCAGCCCTCTCCCCCAGGGGGGCGAGGGGGAAAGGGAGCAGATTTTCATGCTTTTCAAGCTTTGTATTCGACTCGAAATTTCATGTCGATGAATAACGGAAGAACCCCGCGGTCGGTTCCCTCTCCCCCAGGGTGGCGAGGGGGAAAGGGAGCAGATTTTCATGCTTTTCAAGCTTTGTATTCGACTCGGAATTTCAGGTCGATGAACAACGGAAGAACCCCGCGGTCGGTTCCCTCTCCCCCAGGGGGGCGAGGGGGAAAGGGAGCAGATTGTCATGCTTTTCAAACTCTTTATTCGACTCGGAATTTCAGGTCGATGAACAACGGAAGAACCCCGCGGTCGGTTCCCTCTCCCCCCGGGAGAGGGCTAGGGTGAGGGGCTTTTCAGCCGAGCACCCGTTCCAGAGTCCGCGAAACCCCAACCTCGCGCAGACTCTGGCAGCACCATTCGAACGCCGCAACAAACTCCGCCGATTTCGCGATCGCCGTGCCGAAAATCTCTTCCACGCCCAGCAGGCGTTCGCTGATCAACTCATCGTCCGCTACCAGTCCCTGTACGAAAGCCGCTCGCGGATCCGGAATCGAATACGTATCGCCGTTCTCGTCCACGCCCTTCAAATACAAGGCCCACGCGGCGACGACCAATGCCGCGCGTTTGGTCTCTTTGCCATCGGCAATCAACCGGTTGATCGTCGGCACGGTGAATTTGGGAAACTTTGATGAGCCATCCGAACACACCCGCTCAAGCTGATCGGCAATCGCCTGATTGGAAAATCGCGCCACCAGCGTGTCCTTGTACTCGCTCAGATCGATGCCCGGTACCGGTGCCAGTTGCGGCGTGACGTCGATGTCCATATAGGTGCGCATGTACCGCACGAACAGCGGGTCGTTCATGGTCTCGTGGACGAAGCGATAACCCTTGAGAAAGCCCAGATACGTCAGCGCCAGATGACTGCCGTTGAGCAGTTTGATTTTCATCTCTTCGTACGGCGACACATCGTCGGTGAACTGCACCCCGACCTTTTCCCATGCGGGGCGGCCGTTGCCGAACTTGTCCTCCAGCACCCACTGCACAAACGGTTCGCAGACCACCGGCCAGGCATCGTCAACGGCGTGTTTGTCGGCCAGTTGCAGGCGATGTGCGGTGCTGGTCATCGGTGTAATGCGGTCGACCATGGCGTTGGGGAAACTGACGTTCTGCTCGATCCACTCGCGCAGTTGCGGATCACGCAGGGCGGCGAATGCCAGCAGTGCCTTGCGAGCGACCGCGCCGTTGTGCGGCAGGTTATCGCAGGACATCACCGTGAACGCCGGAACGCCCGCCGCTCGGCGTTTGGCCAGTGCGGCGCAGAGGAAACCGAACACGGTGCCCGGCGCTTCGGGATGGGCCAGGTCGTGTTGAATCTGCGGCAGATGCGCCATGAACTCGCCGTTGCTGTCGTCGATGCAGTAACCGCCCTCGGTGATGGTCAGGGAGACGATGCGGATCTGCGGTTCGGCCAGTTTGTCGATCAGCGCCTGTGCGCCATCTTCGGCGAGCAGCATGTCGCGGATGGCGCCGATGACGCGCACTTCGGTGTCGTCGCTGTCGCCCAGTTCGAACAGAGTGAACAGATAATCCTGCTCGCGCAGATCATCGCGAGCGCGGCGGTCTTCCGGGCGCAGGCCGACGCCACAGATGGCCCAGTCGAGCGCTTCGCCAGTGTTCATCAAGGCATCGGTGTAATAGGCCTGATGCGCGCGGTGGAAGCCACCGACGCCAATATGCGCGATGCCCTGGCGTGTGTCGCCGAGGTCGTAGCCGGGGAGTTGCACTTCGGCGGCGAGGCGATTGAGGTTCTGTTGGTTGAGTTTCATCGGATAGTCTCGAAATCAGGCGGCAGCGCGCAGTGGGCGGGTCAGCGCCACACCGTCGGCGTCGAACAGATGGCAGTGAGTCGGGTCCAGGCGCAGGTTCAATTGTTCGCCATAACGGCTGGCCAGATCGCCGCGCACGCGCATGGTCAGGGCTTCGCCGGCGCTGGTGGTGACGTGGCAGAAGGTGTCGCTGCCCAAGCGCTCGCTAACGTCGGCAGTCACCTGCAACGTGCAGTCGCCGGGTTGCGCCAGCTCAAGGTGTTCCGGGCGACTGCCCAGCGTCACCGCGCTGCCGACGCTGAGGTTGGCGGCATTGAACGGCAGGGTGATGCGCGTGCCGGCGTCCAGCGCAACTTCGCAGCTGGCGCCGTCGATGCGCGCGATCTTGCCTTTGAGGAAACCCATTTTCGGCGTGCCGAGAAAGCCGGCGACGAACAGGTTGGCCGGGTTGTGATAGAGGTCCAGCGGCGAGCCGACCTGTTCGATCCGGCCGCCATTGAGCACCACGACCTTGTCGGCCATGGTCATCGCTTCGACCTGATCGTGGGTCACGTAGATCATCGTTGCTTGCAGGTCTTTGTGCAGGCGCAGCAACTCCAGACGCATCTGCACGCGCAACGCCGCGTCGAGGTTGGACAGCGGTTCATCGAAAAGGAAAATCTTCGGGTTGCGCACGATGGCACGGCCGATCGCCACGCGCTGGCGCTGGCCGCCGGACAGCTGTTTCGGTTTGCGCTCGAGCATCGGCCCGAGTTCGAGAATGCGCGCCGCTTCGCCGACCTTGCGCTCGACCTCGGCTTTCGGCACGCCGGCCAGATCGAGGGCGAAGGACATGTTCTTCTTCACGGTCATGTGCGGATACAGCGCGTAGGTCTGGAACACCATCGCCAGATCACGCTTGGCCGGGCTGACTTCAGTAATGTCGCGGCCGTCGAGTTCGATGGTGCCGCCGCTGACTTCTTCCAGGCCGGCGATCAGCCGCAGCAGGGTGGACTTGCCGCAGCCCGACGGGCCGACGAAGACCACGAACTCCTTATCGTTCACTTCCAGGTCGATGCCCTTGATGATGGAAAAGCCTTCGAAGCCTTTTTGCAGATTCTTGATTTTCAGGTTGGCCATGAGATGGGCCTCCGCATTGTTGTTTTTCAAGATCAAAAGATCGCAGCCTTCGGCAGCTCCTACAGGAGATTCATGCCGATTCGACATTCCCTGTAGGAGCTGCCGAAGGCTGCGATCTTTTGCTTTTCAATTCATTTCACGGCACCAAACGACAGCCCGCGCACCAGTTGCTTCTGGCTGATCCAGCCAAAGATCAGAATCGGCGCGCAGGCGAGGGTCGAGACTGCCGACAACTTGGCCCAGAACAGACCCTCGGGGCTTGAGTACGAGGCGATCAACGCAGTCAGTGGCGCGGCATTCGACGAGGTCAGGTTCAGCGACCAGAACGCCTCGTTCCAGCACAGGATCAGCGACAGCAGCACGGTCGAGGCGAGGCCGCCCTTGGCGATCGGCAGCAGCACGCGCACCATTTCCTGCCACAGCGTCGCGCCGTCAAGCCGGGCGGCTTCGAGGATGTCTTTGGGGATGTCCTTGAAGTAGGTGTAAACCATCCAGACCACGATCGGCAGGTTGATCAGCGTGTAGATCACGATCAGCGCAATGCGCGTGTCGAGCAGGCCAAAGCTCTTGGCCAACAGATAAATCGGCATCAGCACGCCCACCGGCGGCAGCATCTTGGTCGAGAGCATCCACAGCAGCGTGCCTTTGGTGCGCTGGGTTTCGTAGAACGCCATCGAGTAGGCCGCCGGCACCGCGATCAACAGACACAGGGCGGTGGCACTGAAGGAGATCACCACCGAATTCCAGGCGAAACTGAAATAATCGCTGCGCTCGTTGATGTGCAGGTAGTTCTCCAGCGTCGGTGTGAAGATGAACTGCGGCGGCGTGGCGAAGGCGTCGATTTCGCTCTTGAAGCTGGTCATCACCATCCAGAAGATCGGGAAGAAAATCACGATCGCGATGGCCCAGGCCAGCGTACCGAGCAGCAGGCTTTGCAGGCGGCGGGATTGTTGGAGCGTCATGGCAGGCCTCACGCTTTGTCAGTCAGGTTTTTGCCGATCATCCGCACCAGAATGATCGCGGCGATGTTGGCGATGACCACGGCAATCAAACCGCCCGCCGAAGCCATGCCGACGTCGAACTGCACCAGCGCCTGGTTGTAGATCAGGTAGGCGAGGTTGGTCGAGGCGTAGCCGGGGCCGCCATTGGTGGTGGTGAAGATTTCCGCGAATACCGAGAGCAGGAAGATCGTTTCGATCATCACGACCACGGCGATCGGCCGTGCCAGATGCGGCAGCGTCAGATGCCAGAAGATCGCAATCGGGCCGGCACCGTCCAGGCGTGCGGCTTCCTTCTGTTCCTGATCCAGCGACTGCATCGCCGTCATCAGAATCAGGATCGCGAAGGGCAGCCATTGCCACGAAACGATGATGATGATCGACAGCAGCGGGTAGTGCGCCAGCCAGTCGACCGGTTGCGCGCCGAACAGCTTCCAGATGTAGGCGAGGATCCCCGAAACCGGGTGGAAGATCAGGTTCTTCCAGATCAGCGCACCGACGGTGGGCATGATGAAGAACGGGGAAATCAGCATCACTCGCACCAGGCCGCGACCCAGAAATTCGCTGGCCTCCAGCAACGCGCTGATCAGCACGCCGAAGACCACGCTGATCAGCAACACGCTGCCAACCAGCAACAACGTGTTGGTCGCGCCGGGCATGAAACCCGAATCAGTGAGGAAATAGGTGAAGTTCTCCAGCCCGACGAATTCGTTTTCGCCGGGGTAGAGCAGGTTGTAGCGGATCATCGAAAAGTACAGGGTCATGCCCAGCGGCACGATCATCCACAGCAGCAAGAGTGCCACCGAAGGACTGACCAGAAACCAGCCTGGGTTGCGCACCCGCAGCTTGCGCTGGGGTGGCGACAGGTCGATGTGGGCTTTGGCAGTTGAAGTATTCATGGCAGTAACCGATTCGACAGGCGAATGAAGATCCCCTGTAGGAGTGAGCCTGCTCGCGATAGCGCAATATCATTCAACGTTGATGTCGACTGACACGGCCTCATCGCGAGCAGGCTCACTCCTACAAAAGCAGGAGCAAGCTTTGCGGATTACTTCGGATAACCCGCGCGCTTCATCTCACGTTCCGTGGTCTGCTGCGCCGCTGCCAGCGCCTGATCCACCGTGGTCTGGCCGATCAGCGCGGCCGAGAACAGCTTGCCGACCTGGGTGCCGACTGCCTGGAATTCAGGAATGGTCACCAGCTGAATGCCAATGTACGGCACTGGTTTGAGCGTCGGTTTGCTCGGGTCGGCGGCCTTCAGCGACTCCAGCGTCACTTTGGCAAACGGCGCGGCGCTCATGTACGCGTCGCTGTAGGTCGAAGCGCGGGTGCCCGGCGGCACGTTGGCGATGCCATCGGTCTTGGCAACCAGTTCGCCGTACTCTTTGGAAGTGGCCCACGCGCTGAAGGTTTTCGCCGCATCCTTGGCCTTGGAGCTGGTCGGAATCGCCAGCGCCCACGAATACAGCCACTCCGAGCCTTTGTCGGTGACCTGATGCGGGGCGAAGGTGAAGCCGACGTGATCGGCGACCTTGCTCTGGGTCTTGTCGGTGACGAACGAGCCGGCGACGCTGGCATCGACCCAGATCGCGCATTTGCCACTGTTGAACAGGGCGAGGTTTTCGTTGAAACCGTTGCTGGATGCGCCCGGCGGGCCGGATTTCTTCATGGTGTTGACGTAGAAATTCAGCGCATTTTTCCATTCCGGCCCGCTGAATTCCGGTTTCCACTGCTCATCGAACCAGCGCGCGCCGTAGGCGTTGGCGACCGTGGTGACCAGCGCCATGTTCTCGCCCCAACCGGCCTTGCCGCGCAGGCAGATGCCGTATTGCTCTTTGTCTTTCTGGGTGAGTTTTTCCGCGAAACCGGCGATCTCTTCCCAGGTCGGACGCTCCGGCATGGTCAGCCCGGCGTCCTTGAACAGGTCGGTGCGGTAGTAGGTGATCGAACTCTCTGCGTAGAACGGCAGCGCATACAGCGAACCTTTCACCGACAGGCCTTCGCGCACCGAGGGGAACACGTCGTCCAGAGCGTAACTGGCCGGCAGATCCTTCATCGGCTCGAGCCAGCCCTTGCCGCCCCAGAGTGCCGCTTCGTACATGCCGATGGTCAACACGTCGAACTGTCCGCCCTGGGTGGCGATGTCAGTGGTCAGGCGCTGACGCAGGACGTTTTCTTCCAGCACCACCCAATTGAGCTTGATGTCCGGGTGCTCGCTCTCGAAGGTCTTCGAGAGTTTTTGCATGCGGATCATGTCGCTGTTGTTGACGGTGGCGATGGTCAGGGTCTGGGCGCCAAGGCTGACGCTGCTGAGGGTCATGCAGGTGAGAGCGAGCAGAGCTTTTGCAGTGGGTTGCATCGTGCACTCCTTTTCTGACACCCGTCGGGGCAGAAGGACAGTTATTGTTTTTGTGTCTTCCGAATGCAGGAAGAATCTGCGCTGATTACAGCCTTCAATGGCAGGACTGACAAATCATCCCTAGCACTTTTGTTGATACTTTTTTGCACTGGGGTTTGCTTGGGGGAACGCAGGGAAGGGGTTTTGCGCGAGGGAGCGTTAGCGAATGCGTACAGATTTTTGATGCCAACACAGCCCCTGTAGGAGTGAGCCTGCTCGCGATAGCGGTGTTTCACATTGCAAATGTGTTGGCTGACTCACCGCCATCGCGAGCAGGCTCACTCCTACAGGGGCTTTGTTTATCAGCCGTGGTTTTGTTCTGTCAGGCGCTGCACCGCCAGCCGTCGATAGTGTGAAGGCGTCATGCCCTTGAGCTGCTGAAAGCGCCGATTGAAGTTGGAAATATTGTTGAAGCCCGACTCGAAGCACACCTCAGTCACCGGTTTGTCGCCGTCGGCCAGCAGTTCACAGGATTTGCTGATGCGCAGGCGATTGACGAACTCGATGAAATTGCGTCCGGTGGCCTGTTTGAACACTCGACTGAAATAGGTCGGCGTCATGCCCAAGTGCTCCGCCACCTCTTCCAATGAAATATCTCGGGCGTAGTGACTGAAGATGTAATCGACCGCACGGTTGGTGCGGTCGATATTGTGTTCGTCGGCCAATTGCGGCGTGGTGGCGCCGGACAGCAACTGGAAGTCGTCACTGGCCGCGAGCAGTTCCATCAGGATGAAAAAGTGCCCGAGGCGGGTGATGCCGCTGCTGTCGGCGATGCGTTGCATCAGCGTCATCGCCTGGCGGATCGTGCGTTTGCAGCGGAATTCGATGCCGTATTGCGCACGCTCAAGCAGCGGCGCGAGACTTTTCAGTTCAGCGAAAACCTGGTGCCCGCTTTCGAATAATTCGTCGGTAAAGTTGACGAGCATGTCGCGTTTCTCAACCACTTCATCTTCGGCGACCTGGCTGATCCAGTTGTGCGGCAGGTTGGGCCCGGTGAGAAACAGGGTTTCCGGATAGAAGTTGCCGATGTAGTCGCCGATGAACACCTTGCCGGAACTGGCGACGATCAGGTGCAGTTCGTATTCCTTGTGAAAATGCCAGCGCACCAGCGGGCAGGGGAAGCCGTGCTGGCGGTAGATGATGGACAAACCGTTATGGTCGTCCATCAACTCGTAGGAAGGATCGGTCACGCGAGCGGTTCGGGTCATGACGGGCACTTTTTTATTATCGCTGCGCGATCATGCCTCGTTTTTCGACATTTGTGCCACTTCTGCACGGTCGCCCGTTTACGCCGCTTGGTTGAGCCTGGCGCGAGCCTTTTGCAGGTTGGCCATCTGGCAGAAACGCACGATGTGCGAGTTTTTGATGAAGTCGAAATTGATGATGTTGCACTTGCGCGCCCAATCCGACTGAGCCGGGTCGAACCAACTGTCGAGACTGTCGAGGATTCGCTGCGGGCCGCCGAGGGTATAACTGGTTGCCGACAGCGACCACGGGCGAAGCGTACTGACGGCTGTGCTCAATACGTTGGTGATATAGCCATGCAGATCCGAGGTACTGACGTGCGATTGACCGATCCATTTGTGATTGATCTGGCTGTAGAAACGATAGTCCCGCGTGTCCCAGGTCATCGGCGCGGCCACCATGATGCGTTGCAACGGATTGATGGCTTTTAGTTGGCCCAGCGTCAGATGCAGATTATCGGTGGGAATCAGTCGCTCACCAAGGTTTTCCACTAGCGCCGTTTTGAATTCCGCGTGATTGAATGGATCTTTAGCGCCGGAAAGTTCATGAAAGTCGAGGATGATGAACTCATCCGGACTTCTTTCATAAAATCCCTTCACGTCCCGTATAAGGTCTTCGAGAGTTCGTGAAGAGGTATATCCATTGTGGTGAAAACGGAATTTGGCCAACTGTTTTGCTTTGTTGTCGTAAACGAGGCGCACGTCAAGTGCGCGAGCGCCGCGATTCAACTGCGAATAAAAGGAAACGTCCTGACAGGCAAGCCAGTTTTTCCCGGGAATCAGGGCATAAGAGGCGTCCCAGTCACAACCGGCGTTATGCGCACCGGGCAAAGTCATTTCGAAGAGTGAAAGATTGTCAATGTCTGGAGCGTCAGCCATCCACTGATAGGTTTGAATGTTTTCGAAGTTTTCCATGTTGCATATCCTGCGAATGAAGTTGATAAAAAAGTTGCGCGCAGGATGTTTATAAGCATATTCAACGGGTCGAGAAAGTGTGCTTTTAATGCAAGTGATGTAGTTGAAGCAATTATCGCTCCGCTGGATGTAGTTGGTTCTTGGCCTCAATCCATTGAGCCATGTACTGGGTACTTTTCAGTGTATGGTGCCGCAACATGGCACCAGTAAAGTTGTCGTTTCTAAGTTGTGCCAGGTTTTGTCGGCAATCGTTGATCCTGTTTATCAGACGAGGGCCGTGCACGCTGCGCTGATAACGCTGCTGCAAAAGTGTCGACGCCTCAAGCTGCGCTTGCTGCCAGCGCAGCGGATTTTCGTGTAGTTGCACGGCCTGTTCGGCAAAGGTGTTCGCGTCGAGGGCAACGGCTCCCGGCCACGGCGTGTCGCCATGCATGGCTTCGGCGCCAATCGGCGTGGTGACACTGGGCGTGCCGCACAGCATGGCATCAAGCAGTTTGCCCTTGATACCGGCGCCAAAGCGCAACGGTGCCAGGCAGACTCGGGCTGCAGACATCACCTCGAGGGCATCTTCGGCCCAGTCCATGATGTGAAAGCCCTGCGCGGGATTGTGCAGCGCTGTGGCCTTGGGCGGCGTATAGGCACCATAGACATGCAGTTGCGCGCGAGGCAGCCGCGCGCGGATCAGCGGCCACAGGGTGGTTTTCATCCAGAGCACGGCGTCCCAGTTCGGCGCGTGGCGGAAGTTGCCAATGCTGAGGAAATGCGCGCGTTCGGCGAAGCCTGGCAGGGCGGTGTCCGGAAGATCGATCATCAGCGGACACCAGTGCAGGATTTGCCCTGGCAGGCCGAATTGCCCTGCGAGCAAGTCGATTTCGACTTCGGAAATCATCAGATTCAAGTCACACCGATACAGTGCAGCGATTTCCCGTTTGGCCAGATCGGTGCCGGCCATCAACTGGAATTCTTCGTGCAATGCCGGTGCAAACAGCCCGGTGAAATCAGTCTGCTCGTCGTTGCTTTTCAGCCGGTCCTTGAGGCGCTGATGACGCGCATGACGCAGGCTTTGCAGATCAGAAGTTTCCAGGATACGCAGGGCGTCCGGACAGTGTTTCTCCACGCGCCAGCCAAACTGTTCTTCCATCATGAACTGATCGAACAGCACGATATCCGGCGCCAGCGCGCTGATGAACGCGTCGAAACTGCTGTTGTTGAGCTGAATCGGCACTTCCTCAATGCCCATCGCTGTCAGGTCAGCCTTGTGCTCACCCGGGCCGGCCGGGCTGCTGAAGGTGACTTTCCATCCTTGCTCGAGGAACGTCTCGAGGATCTGCATGACATGCCCGCTGGCCGCTGAGGATCGGGGCTCGGGCCAGACGTAGCCGATGACCAGAACTTTGGTGTTATGCGAATGGCTCACGACTGATCCTCTGACCCATGGAAAAGGGCGCAATTAAATCACAGCGAGGTGATCGGATTGCACCCTGTTCACCGCCAGGCCGTTTCAGTGCTTAGCTGACCGGTTTGGCGAGATTGAGCAGCAGCGGCCCCTGCAGGAACTTGCCAGCAGCGGTGTTCCTCACGGCCTCATCGATGGTCTTCATATTGAAGCTCAAGATGGCCGGACGGGTTTGCGCTTGATCGAGCAGGGACACCGCGAGCATGTAGGACTCGGCGTTGGCCAGCGCAGGATGTTTCTGCACCAGTTTCGGCAGACTGGCCTTCACCCGGTCGTACTCGACGAATCCCTCCCGGTGCGCACTTGCATGATGTGGATTGATCAGGTTGTCCGGATGTGCCTTGCGCGCATCACGGGCCAGCTCGAGCAATCCGACGGCATCGAATTCTGCGTGATACAACTCGGGGTAGACCTTGCCGTAATACAGATCGAGGGTGTCCGGGCCACCGTGGGACATCTCATGAATCAAAACGTCGGCGACGCAACCGACGTCGTAGCGTGACGACTTGTAGAACTCGTTCAGATTGTCCGGATAGATCGACAGAAACCTGACGGCGGATTCGTCGATTTTCTCGCCGGTGCGCAGCGCCGTCTTCCAGCGCTTGTACGCCGCAGGCGACAGCGAGGCGATCACGTCCGGCTGATGGGGGCGGAACGTTACGTTACTGAAGCTGATCGATTCGAGATCCTTGCGCATGGTGCTGAAGTGTTTTGACAGATGTTGGACCACTTCATCGGAATCGTTGCCGAATACATGCTTGAGCACCGCGCTGATGTCGTCGTTGGATGACCGCTGCGACAGCGCGCTGATGGCGTTGTCCAGTTTGGTCCGGGCACGGGGAATGGCTTTTTTCAGATAGCCCCGGGTGTAACTGAACGGCTTGAAGCGGCCGAACAGGCGCCGCAGCGGGGGGAAATTCCCGAGGTCGAGTATTTTCAGGCGCGGCCCCCAGGCGCCGCCGGTGCGGATGTTCAGCGCGTGCCAATCGTGGTTGCGCTCGAGCACTGCGATGTCGATCGCCTCGCCAAGCGCGTCGGCCCCTCGCCAGGTCGCCTGACGCACATCGCGGGTGTGGGAAAGCTTGATCCAGTCACGACCCTCAGTGCCATGCATCAATCGTCTCAATTGCACGCTGGCGCTGTGCGCGGCGTCGAGCGCGTTTTCCCCGGCAAATACGACACCGCGCTTGACCAGACGCAAGCCCTTGCGGGCGAGGGTGGGCAAGCCGTCGAGCGGGTTGATCAACGACACGGCCGCGCGGGCCACGGCTTTGGCGACCTTCAGCAGTTTGAGGGTGGTCGACCCGGTCTTGGCGATGATGCTCGCTGCCGACGCGCCAAGACCGACCAGCAGACCGATGACCGACAGGCCGTCCAGAACGCAGCCACCGATGCCTTCGGCCACACGATCTGTGCGTCCGGAACGAATGTCTTCAATGCACTGTTTGAACGGCACGATGACATTGACTGCCAGGTTCTCGACGGTTTCCCTGGTGTCGCGCCATTCTTCCAGGCCGTTGCGTACATCCAGAGCGGCATACAGCTCTTCGCGGCGGGCAACCGGATGGTTGTCCAGCACGCACTCGGCGATCTCATCCAGTTGCGCTGAGAAGAACAGCGGAACCGCGCGCACATCGGTCGCTTCGAGTTGCAACTGCCAAAGCTTTTCAACCACCACTCTGGATGTCACGCCCTGACGTGGTTCGCTGCCTTCGCGGTAGGCGGCGTAATCCAGGGGCCACTCGCTGGCTTTGTTTTTGTCCTGGAAATCGTATTTGCTGCCGGTATACGAGAGGGTCGGACGCTGGTTGAGCAGGCCGCTGTCTTGCAACCGGACCGCCAGATCGGGACGCTCGCAGCAGAGGCCGCGCAGCGTGAACAGTTCGTAGGCGCGGACCTGATCGCCGTGGGTGCAGCACAGAATGATCCCGTAACGCCCGTTGGCTTCATCCCGCTGGATTTGTGTTTCCTGATTCGGATTGAGTGGATTGACTTCTTTCCTGACGGTGTAAAGAGTCATTTTTCCGCGGGTCAAGGCGAGACGATCGCGCTCCGGCATTTGCGTGATCGCCATTTTGATCAGCGACGACAAGCCCTCGCGCACATTCTCGTAGTAACGATCAAACGCCTGTTCAAACAATGGCAACGGCGATTGCAGTTCGGCGAGGCGGGCGAAAGCATCGGCTGGGGGGTGGAAGTTATCGCGGGTCTTGAATTTGTCCGACAGCTGTCCGTCCTCAACCAGATCCCCGGAAAGATACAGATCGAGAATCGACAGGCGCATGCGCAGCAGACCATTGATTGCGTATTCGTTGTTGTCAGTGGCACTGGCGAGGAAGTCCCAGAACTCGCTGAGGATTCCCGCTGGATGCGCAGCCTTGAGACCTTCCAGCCAGCTACGTTCGCCGAAACTGTCCAGGTACTTTATTTCGAAGGCCTGCTGTTCGAGATAGGGGCCGGCGGGCATCACTTCCTCCAGTGCCCGCAAGGCGATTTTGCGCCGGTCGGGGGGCGCGCTGGACAACCCGCTCTCGGATTGGGCAAGGGCTCCCATGTAGCGCGAAAAATACGCGCTGGCGTTGATCACCGCTGCCTTGTCGTAGTCCTTGGCACTGCGGTAGGGGATAACCCCGGTCAGTACCGCCCAGTCCACCACCGCCGCGATCGCTGCCGTTTCGTACAGCTTGTCGAGCTCAGGGGAGGCCGGAGTCAGCTCGGAAAACGTCTTGAGTTGCGCAAATGTCATGGCGCGCGTGCTGCCAGGGGCGGCATGTTCGATGACCGCGACGGTCTGGCGAACAGTCACCCAGCCAGGCTTGTCCAGTATCAGCCCGGGCGGGATCTGTCCGATCAGCAGCTCCGGAGCTCCGCCAGCCAGTAACAGATGCGCTGCCAGTGGGGCGTTGTGCGCTTCGCTCAGGCCTTGGTCAACCAGATGCTGTTCGAACAAGACGCGGACTTGCGCGGCGCTTCGTCCGGCATTCGCTGGCTGATAGAAGTCATAACCCGCGACAAGGGGTTGATCGGAGCGTAATTGCATGTCGATGATCAGCGCCGCCAGCACCAACTCGTCGAGCTGGCGATCGCGGACGTCCGGGTCATCGGCTTCCAGATGCCAGCCGAGCCGCTCATGCAACGTGGCTCCGAGTGCGCGCGCGGTCTTGCCACGCAGGAAGTTTTGCAGAAACTTGTCTGCGTGCTCGCGTATGTCCGGCGCCGGGATCAGGTTGAAGTTGGCGAACGCCAGTGTCTGCAACAGGCTAGTCGCACCTCGGGTCAACTCATGCACGGTATGGGTGATGACGTGGCGGTCTGTGATCGATAAATGAAACGGCGAGGATTGATCGGCGTGGAGCAGTTCGTGGTAATCGCCCAGGATGGGTGGCTCAGGCAGTTCGAAGGCCAGCCATTCAATCAATGACCTGGTCTCGCCAATAGTGGTCGGCACGTTATAACCGTGGAAACTCAACCACTGCACTATGCCGATCACTTGGCCGGAATAAACCACTCCGCCAATGCTTTTTGCCAGATCGGCAAGCATGTTGACTTCTTCGGAAAAGATTGACGTTTGCGCGCTATCGAATGCAACGCTGAACCGATGGGATTCAAACTCCGAAGCATAAACAATGAAAATGCTGGCGTTGGCGTCAACTCCTAGCTGGATATCAGCGGCGTACGAGTGTTTGCGTAATAGCTGAGCAAACTCGGGGGCCTCGATCATTGTTTCAAAGGCATTGCGTGCCGGCTCACAGCGTTCATCAAAACTGCTGCCGATAACCCTGGGTACGAAACGATCCTGCACATTGAATACGCTGCTGGAAGGCAGTGAGGCGCTTGCCGAGTAATCACCGGCAGAGACACTGAATTCACTCGCTTCAAGAGCTTTGGCAAGCGCCCCGGCAATAAGGGCGCGTTCCTGTTTGTTGTATGCGGAGCGATCGACGGCGGCAGGCACGTCGGATGAGATGAACTGCATGGGCTCTATCCTGAATGAATATGGAAAGTTCCTTGGCGGTATTCGTTATTTATTAACGTGGCCAAAGTTCATTCAGGATAGAGATGCAGCTCGGATAATGGCGGTGATAGTTGATTACCGGGTGTTATCGGATATGACAAGTTGCTTCCAGTGAAACAACTATCAGGATTTTTTCAGGATGCTTTTGACTTTGTCGCGCAATTGATCGATGGAAAACGGTTTGCCGATGGCATGCATGTCGGCGGGCACCGGAATATTTTCGGCATAACCGCTGGCAAACAGGATGGGCAGAGCAGGGCGCAGTTCCCGCGCCCTGTCAGCGAGTTCGCGGCCATCCATGCCAGGCAGGCCATGGTCGGTCATCATCAAATCGATCTGCTTGCCAGCCTTCGCGAGAATCTTGAGTGCCGCGTTACCGTCTTCAGCCTCCAGCACAGTGAATCCCAGCTCCTCAAGCACATCCACGATGAGCATGCGCACGATGTTGTCATCTTCTACGACAAGGATGGTGGGGGCATTGGCAGACATGGCGGGACTCTCAAAAAATGAAATCGGGGGATACCGGGTGATCGAAATTGCCGGGCTCTTGCATGAGTAAGTGGCGCATAGCCACAAGTTCCCAGGCTGATACAAAAAAGAACACGTACGTGCGGTGCGGCAAGGATAACCGTTGGCGTCGTCCAATGCGCAGGCGTGCGTAGGAAAATGCCATCAAATGTGTGAGAAAAATGGATCCATGCCAGGGTTTTGGGGCAAACTCTCGGGTTTTCAACAGTTCGACAAGGCTGCCCCATGTCCTCTCCGTCCTCGGTTGATGAACAACGGTTCCGCAAACTCCTGAGTCGCAACGTCAGCCTGCCGCTGGGCGTCGGCGTGCTCAGTGCGGTGTTTTTCGTCTCGCTGATCACTTATTTGCTGTCCGTCATCCAATGGGTCGAGCACACCGACCGGGTGATCAATAACGCCAATGAGGCGGTGAAACTCACTGTCGATCTGGAAACCGGCATGCGCGGTTATCTGCTCAGCGGTGACGAGCACTTCCTCGACCCGTATGAAATCGCCAAACCGCGTATCGATGTCGCCCTCCATACGTTGCTGGAGCTGACCGCCGACAATCCGGTGCAGACCGATCGTCTGCGGCGTTTGCAGGCGTTGCAGGTGGAGTGGGCCAATTACGCGCAGTCGATGATCGATCTGCAGCGCAGCAGCGGCGATTATCGCGGTGCGGTCAAGGCCGGGCGGGGCAAGCGCCTGACCGATGAAATTCGCAAGCAGTTCGAAGACGTCATCGAGACCGAGCAGGTGCTGCGTGCCACACGCAACGAAGACGTGCGCCGCACCACGATCTGGAGCATCACGCTTTACGTGATCTTCATCGTTGGTATCAGCGGGTTGCTGGCTTACATCGGTCGACGGGACCTGGTCAATCTCTCGACCAATTACAGCGCCAACCTCGCTGCGCAACAGGCCAGCGCCGAGCGCCTGGAGAAACAGGCGTGGCTGCGCAACGGCCAGACACAACTGGCCGAGCAGGTGCTGGGGCAACTGACGCTCAATCTGCTGGGGCGCAACATCCTGCAATTCTGTGCGCAATACCTCGGCACCGCCGTCGCCGCTCTCTATGTGCGCGAAGAGCATGGCGGCCTCAAGCGCGTCGCTACTTACGGCTTCTCCCGCGAGCAGGAAGAGCTGAATCAAACGATTTACAGTGGCGAGGGCATCGTCGGCCAGGTCGCAGAACAAGCACGCTTGATCCGTCTCGATTCGGTCCCGGCCGACTATTTCAAAGTCAGCTCCGGCCTCGGCGCCGGCCTGCCGCACAGTGTGCTGGTGGTGCCGACCAGCGATGACGACCGGGTCAACGGTGTGATCGAACTGGGTTTCCTGCGTCCGCTGAGCGAGCGCGACATCGAGCTGCTGGAGCTGATTGCCGGCAACATCGGCACCTCGATCGAAGCAGCACGCTACCGTCAACGTTTGCAGGAAGTGTTGGCCGAAACCCAGCAGCTCAATGAAGAGCTGCAAGTGCAGCAGGAAGAGCTGAAGACTGCCAACGAAGAGCTGGAAGAGCAGTCGCGGATTCTCAAGGAATCCCAGGCGCATCTGGAAACCCAGCAGGTGGAGCTGGAGCAGACCAACGAGCAGCTCGCCGAACAGCGCGATGCGATGGACAAGAAAAATACCGAACTGAATCAGGCGCAGATCCAGCTCGAAGAGCGTGCCGAAGAGCTGCAACGCTCGAGCAAGTACAAGTCCGAATTCCTTGCCAACATGTCCCACGAACTGCGCACGCCGCTGAACAGTTCGCTGATTCTGGCCAAGCTGCTGGCGGAAAACCCGCAGCAGAATCTTTCGGCGGAACAGGTCAAGTTTGCCGAATCGATCTATTCGGCCGGCAACGATCTGCTCAACCTGATCAACGACATTCTGGATATTTCCAAGGTCGAGGCCGGCAAGCTCGAAGTGCTGGCCGAAAACACCCGCGTCGATCGTCTGGTCGACGGCTTGCGCTCGATGTTCGAGCCGTTGGCCGCCGATAAGAAACTGGCCTTCAGCGTCGAGGTTCAGCCGGACGCGCCGGCCTTGCTGTTCACCGACCGGCAGCGCCTGGAACAGGTCATCAAGAACCTGCTGTCCAACGCGATCAAGTTCACCGAGCACGGCGCAGTCAGTCTGACCATCACCGCGCAGCCGAACGACCACATTGCCTTCAGCGTAAAGGATTCCGGGATCGGCATCGCCGCCGATCAGCAGGAAAGTATCTTCGAGGCGTTCCGTCAGGCGGATGGCACCACCAACCGCAAGTACGGCGGCACCGGTCTGGGCCTGTCGATCTCGCGGGATCTGGCGACACTGTTGGGCGGTTCGATCAGCGTCGACAGCGTACCGGGGCAGGGCAGTACATTCACGCTGGTGTTGCCGCGTCAGTACCACGAATTCGGTGACTCGCCGGCGGCGCCGCTGACCTTCCACCCCGCACCTGCGACGCCGACACCGCTTGCCGTTGCGGCGCCGGTGGCATCGGCAATTCCGGCGGTCATCCCGCGCTTCGCCGATGACCGCAACAAGGCGCCGTTCGCCACCCGCTGCATTCTGGTGGTGGAAGACGAGCCGAATTTCGCCCGTATCCTCTATGACCTGGCCCATGAGTTGGGCTACATGTGCCTGGTTGCCCACGGCGCCGACGAAGGCTACGACCTGGCCCGCGAGTTCGTGCCGGATGCGATCCTGCTCGACATGCGCCTGCCGGATCACTCTGGCCTCACCGTGCTGCAACGCCTGAAAGAACGCGCTGAAACCCGGCACATTCCGGTGCACGTGATTTCCGTCGAAGACCGCGTCGAGGCCGCCATGCACATGGGCGCCATCGGCTACGCGGTGAAGCCGACCACCCGCGAAGAGCTCAAGGACGTGTTCGCCCGTCTCGAAGCCAAGCTGACGCAGAAGGTCAAGCGCGTGCTGTTGGTCGAGGATGACGATCTGCAACGCGAAAGCATCGCGCGGCTGATCGGCGATGAAGACATCGAAATCACCGCGGTCGGTCTGGCACAGGACGCGCTGGAGCTGCTGCGCACGACCATCTACGACTGCATGGTCATCGACCTGAAGCTGCCGGACATGCTCGGCAACGATCTGCTCAAGCGCATGTCCACCGAGGACATCTGCTCGTTCCCGCCGGTCATTGTCTACACCGGACGCAACCTGACCCGCGATGAAGAGGCCGAACTGCGCAAGTATTCGCGTTCGATCATCATCAAGGGCGCGCGCTCGCCGGAGCGGCTGCTGGACGAGGTCACACTCTTTCTGCACAAAGTCGAATCGCAGCTGTCCCATGAACGGCAGAAGATGCTCAAGACCGCGCGCAGCCGCGACAAGGTCTTCGAAGGTCGCAAAGTGCTGCTGGTAGACGACGATGTGCGCAACATCTTCGCCCTGACCAGCGCACTGGAACACAAGGGCGCGGTCGTGGTGATCGGCCGTAATGGCCGCGAAGCGATCGAGAAACTTCACGAAGTCGAGGACATCGACCTGGTGCTGATGGACGTGATGATGCCGGAAATGGATGGCTTCGAAGCCACCATGGAAATCCGCAAGGATCCGCGCTGGCGCAAGCTGCCGATCATCGCGGTGACGGCCAAGGCCATGAAGGACGATCAGGAGCGCTGCCTGCAGGCGGGCGCCAACGATTACCTGGCCAAGCCCATCGACCTGGATCGTCTGTTCTCGCTGATACGTGTGTGGTTACCGAAAATGGAACGCATCTAGTGGAACGCAGCAGTTCAGCCGAGCGCAACAGCGAAATCGAATTACGCTTGTTGATCGAGGCGATTTACCTGAAATACAGCTATGACTTTCGCGACTACTCCGGCGCCTCGATCAAGCGCCGGGTGCAGCACGCGCTGAGTCAGTTCGAATGCGCGACCATCTCGGCGCTGCAGGAGAAAGTCCTGCACGACCCGACGGCGTTCATGCAACTGCTGCAACTGCTGACGATCCCGGTCAGCGAGATGTTCCGCGATCCCTCGCACTTTCTGGCGATCCGCAACGAAGTGGTGCCGCTGCTGCGTACCTATCCGTCGCTGAAGATCTGGATCGCCGGCTGCAGCACGGGCGAGGAGGTCTACTCGATGGCGATTCTGCTGCGCGAAGAAGGCCTGCTCGACCGCACGATCATCTACGCCACCGACATCAATCCGCGCTCGCTGGAAAAGGCCAAGCAAGGGATTTTCTCCATGGAAAATGTCCGCGCCTACACCGCCAATTACCAGCAGGCGGGCGGCCAGCGTTCCTTTGCCGATTACTACACCGCAGCCTATGGCTACGCGATTTTCGACAAGAGCCTGTGCGAGAACGTGACGTTCGCCGACCACAGCCTGGCGACCGACAGCGTGTTTTCCGAAACCCAGTTGATCTCTTGCCGCAATGTGCTGATCTACTTCAACAAGAAGCTGCAGGACCGGGCGTTCGGGCTGTTTCATGAATCGCTGTCGCATCGCGGCTTTCTGGTGCTGGGCAGCAAGGAAACCCTGGATTTTTCCAACTACTCGAACCAGTTCGAAGCGTTGGTCAAACAAGAACGGATCTACCGCAAACTATGAACGACACCCCGAGCCTGCCTCGCATCGAGGCTGTCGTGATCGGCGCCTCCGCAGGCGGTGTCGAAGCCTTGCTGACCCTGCTCGGGCCGCTGCGCAAAGGCTATGTGCTGCCGATCATCATCGTTCTGCATCTGCCGGAGGAGCGCCGCAGTCATCTGGCTGAAGTGTTTTCCCGGCGCCTGGCGATGCCGGTCAGAGAAGCCGAAGACAAGCAGGATATCGAAGCCGGCACAGTGTACTTCGCCACGCCCGGTTATCACTTGTCGATCGAAGCGGATCGCAGCCTGTCGCTGAGTCTCGAGGATCGCGTGCACCATTCGCGGCCTTCAATCGATTACCTGTTCGAGTCCGCCGCCGACGTTTACGGCCCGACACTCGCCGCCATACTGCTGACCGGCGCCAATCAGGATGGCGCGCGCGGGTTGGCCTGCGTCAAGCGCTGCGGCGGCCTGAGCATTGTTCAAGATCCCAAGGATGCACAAGTCGCCACCATGCCCCAGGCTGCACTGAACGTTCTGCAGCCGGATCATGTCCTACCCATTCACGGCATCGGCCGTCTGCTAGTCGAGCTGGAACGAATCGCATGCTGAGTAATATCCAAGCCAAACTGTTGATCGTCGACGATCTGCCAGAAAACCTGTTGGCGCTGGAAGCGCTGATCAAGCGCGAGGATCGCACGGTCTACAAGGCTCTGTCGGCGGACGAAGCGCTGTCGCTGCTGCTGCAACACGAATTCGCCATGGCCATTCTCGACGTGCAGATGCCCGGCATGAATGGCTTCGAACTGGCCGAGTTGATGCGTGGCACCGAGAAGACCAAGAACATCCCGATCATCTTCGTCAGCGCCGCCGGCCGTGAACTCAACTACGCGTTCAAAGGCTACGAAAGCGGTGCGGTGGACTTCCTGCACAAGCCGCTGGATATCCACGCGGTGAAGAGCAAGGTCAACGTTTTCGTCGATCTGTATCGCCAGAGCAAAGCCATGAAGCAGCAGGTCGAGGCGCTGGAGCAGGCCCGCCGTGAGCAGGAAGCGCTGCTGCAACAGCTGCAAAGCACTCAGCTTGAGCTCGAGCAAGCGGTGCGCATGCGCGATGACTTCATGTCCATCGTTGCCCACGAAGTACGCACACCACTCAATGGCCTGATTCTCGAAACCCAGCTGCGCAAGATGCACCTGGCCCGGGACAACGCCTCGGCGTTCACCCTCGACAAGATGCAGGCGATGGTCGATCGCGATGAGCGCCAGATAAAAAGCCTGATTCGCCTGATCGAAGACATGCTTGATGTTTCGCGAATCCGCACCGGCAAACTGTCGATCCGCCCGAGTCGTTTCGATCTGGTGCAACTGGTCAGCAATCTGCTACAGAACTTTGCCCCGCAGATGGAAGCGGCGGAAACCAGTGTGTCCTTCGAAGCGGCGGCGCCGGTCGAAGGTTGCTGGGACGAGTTCCGCATCGAGCAAGTGGTGTCCAATCTGCTGACCAATGCCTTGCGTTATGGCGGGCGGAGCCCGATTCAGGTGCGCGTTTATCGCGAAGGTGAAGAGGCACGGGTCGAAGTTCAGGACCACGGCATCGGTATCAGCGCCGAGAATCAGAAGCGTATTTTTCAGCAGTTCGAACGGGTGTCCGCCAAGACGGTGGTGGCCGGGCTCGGGCTGGGTCTGTTCATTTCCGAGCAGATCGTCGCCGCCCATGGCGGCTCCATCGTCGTCGAGAGTGAAATCAACGAGGGCGCCCTGTTTCGCGTTTGTCTGCCGATCCAGGAAAACGGCATATCCGACGCAACCTCTGAGTGACCACACGGTCGTATCAGCAGCTATTGACCGAACATAGGCTTCCCATGAGCGTAGATGCGCAAGATGTAGTACTCGTCGTCGAAGACGAACCGGTTATCTTGATGGTCCTGACGGATTACCTGTCAGGGCAGGGCTATCGCGTGTTGCAAGCGGAAAATGGCGAGCAGGCTTTCGAGATCCTCGCCAGCAAACCTCACCTGGACATGCTGATTACCGATTTTCGCCTGCCGGGGGGAATCTCCGGCGTGCAGATCGCCGAGCCGGCCGTCAAATTGCGACCGGACCTCAAGGTGATCTTTATCAGCGGCTACCCGCAGGAAATCCGCGAGACTGGCAGTCCGATCACCAACAAGGCACCGATTCTCGAAAAACCGTTCGATCTGGATGTGTTGCAGGAAAAGATTCAGGAATTGCTGGCCTGATTAATACGACGGGCGCCGTAATCCGTCATCACGGCGCCCGTTGTTTTAGCTATTGATCATCTCGCGCACCTTGGCGGTGAGCAGATCAAAGGTGAAGGGCTTGGTGATCATCTGCATCCCCGAGTCGAGGAAGCCACCACGCACCGCCGCGTGCTCGGCATAACCGGTAATGAACAAGACTTTCAGACCCGGTCGATATTGCCGACCGACCTCCGCCAGTTGCCGACCATTCATGCCCGGCAGGCCGACGTCGCTGATCAGCAGATCGATACGCTGCGTCGAGTTGAGGATCGGTACCGCGCCATCGGCGTCACCGGCCTCTACGAACGCGTAACCCAACTCACTGAGCACGGCGCTGACCAACACGCGCACTGCCGGGTCGTCCTCGACGATGAGCACGGTTTCGCCATCCATCGCATACGGAGCTTGCTGCGAATCCGAGGCGGGTATTTCTACTTCCTCACCACGGAAACGAGGCAGGTACAGTTTGACGGTGGTGCCTTGGTCGACTTCACTGTCGATCGAAACGTGCCCGCGTGATTGCTTGCTGAAGCCATAGATCATCGACAGGCCCAACCCGGTGCCCTGGCCGATCGGCTTGGTGGTGAAGAACGGATCGAACGCACGGCTGACCACGCTCTGCGGCATGCCGCTGCCGTTGTCAGTGACGCTGAGCATCACGTAATCGCCCGGTTCCAGATTGCTGTAGGCCGCCGTGAAGTCGCGATGCAGAACCTGATTGCTGGTCTCCACCACCAGTTTCCCGCCCTCGGGCATCGCATCACGGGCGTTGATCACCAGATTGAGCAGGGCGCTTTCGAGTTGATTGGGATCGGCTTCGGCCACCCAGAGGTTGTCGTCCAGGCGCATTTCCAGATGAATGCTTTCATTGAGGCTGCGTTGCAGCAACTCGCCCATCGACAGCACCAGCGTGTTCATTTGCACGGCTTTCGGGTCGAGTGACTGACGGCGCGAGAACGCCAGCAGGCGATGGGTCAAGCCGGCGGCGCGGTTGGCGGACGTCACGCCGAGATCGATCAGGCTGTCGAGATCCTCGGTACGCCCCCTGGCCAGACGTCGGCGCAGCAGTTCGAGGCTACCGATAATGCCGGTGAGCATGTTGTTGAAGTCGTGGGCGATGCCGCCAGTGAGTTGGCCGACCGCTTCCATCTTTTGCGATTGGCGCAGCGCTTCTTCGTTGTGGCGAAGTTGTGCGGTGCGTTCTTCGACCTGCTGCTCGAGGGTTTCCAGTGTCGATTGCAGGCGTCGTTCGCTTTCACTCAGGTCGATCAGACGATCGCGCGCTTCATATTGTCGTCGCCGCCCGCGCAGGGCGGCGGAGACCAGACTGACCAGCGTCGCGGGATGGAAAGGTCGTTCGAGAAACGTCACGTTGCCCAGCAGTGCGCTCAGTCGCGACGGCGGCCCCTGTTCCTCGCCGCCGTGATGAGTCAGCAGGACGATTGGCAGATCCGACCATGCGGGTTGCTGATCGAGGTATTCGATCAGATCACCGAGTTCCGGCCCGCGCAGCGCTTCGGCGGCAATCAGCAGCAGCCCTGCGCCGAGTTCCAGCTCGGTCCGCAGGGCGCCAAGATCCGGCGCAATCAGGCCACCGTAACCGGCCTCATTGAGGATCATCAGCGCAATCTGACTGTCGCGACCCATGGGCGCCAGTATCAGCACCCGTTCGGCCAACGGGGTATTGACCGTCACAAGCTTTCATCCTCGAGCAGCGGATTACCCGCTCCCATGTAGGTCGGCACGCCACGCAGCACGCCCTGGAAGGATTCCAGCGGTTGACCGATGGTCATGCCGCGCGAGGAAATCCGGTATTCGCGAATGGTCGATTCGTGACTGCCGGTGCGTTTTTTGATAATCGAAATGGCCCGGCGGACTTTGCCGAGGGCTTCGAAGTAGCGCAACAGGATCACCGTGTCGGCCAGGTAAGTGATGTCGACCGGCGCCTGCATGTCGCCGACCAGACCATGCTGGGCAACTGTCATGAAGGTCGCCGCGCCTTTGCGGTTGAGGTACAGCAGCAGCTCATGCATGTGCAGCACCAGCGCGTTTTCTTCCGGCATCGCCGCTTGATAGCCGTTGATGCTGTCGATAACGACGGTCTTGATGTCGCGCTCGTCAACGCAACGGCGCACGCGATGCGACAACTCACCGGGCGACAGCTCAGCGGCGTCCACTTGCTCGATCAGCAGATTGCCAGTCGCTTGCAAGGCTTTAAGGTCGATGCCGATATGGCGCATACGCTCGAACAGCAAGCCCAGCTCTTCATCGAAAATGAACAGCGCGGCTTTCTCGCCGCGAGCCACCGCAGCGGCAGCGAAGATCATCGAAATCAGTGATTTGCCGGTACCGGCCGGGCCGAGAATCAGCGTGCTTGAGCCGGTTTCGATACCGCCACCGAGCAGGGCGTCCATTTGCGGGATACCGCTGGACAACTGCAGACGTGCGTAATCGCCGCGATGTTCGGCCGCCACCAGGCGTGGAAAAACGTGGACGCCGTCGCCCATGATGGTGAAGTCATGGAAACCGCCACGGTATTTCTGTCCGCGATACTTGACCACTCGTACTCGACGACGCTCGGCGCCGTAGCTCGGTGTCAGCTCTTCAAGGCGGATGACGCCGTGGGCGACACTGTGCACGGTTTTGTCGAGGGACTCTGTGGTCAGGTCATCGAGCAACAGGACGGTGGCGTCGTAGCGCACAAAGTAGTGCTTGATCGCCAGGATCTGCCGACGATAACGCAAGGAGCTTTGCGCCAGCAGACGGATTTCCGAGAGGCTGTCGAGCACCACGCGGGTCGGTTTGAAGCGCTCGACCACTTCGAAAATCTGCTTGGTCGCCTCACCCAGCTCAAGGTCCGAGGAGTACAGCAGACTTTGCTGGTGCTCGGCGTTCAGCAGGCTTTCCGGCGGCGTCAGTTCGAAGATCTGGATGTTCTCGTTCAGCTCCCAGCCATGGGAGAGTGCACCTTGACGCAGTTCTTTCTCGGTTTCCGAGAGAGTGATGTACAGGCAGCGTTCCCCCTCCAGCGCTCCGGCGCGGAGGAAATGCAGAGCTACCGTGGTTTTGCCGGTCCCGGGTTCACCCTCGAGCAAAAACACATGGCCGCGAGACAGGCCACCGGCGAGGATGTCATCCAGACCTGCGATGCCAACGGCAGCTTTCGCACTGATCAACTCGTTTGATGTAGTCAAAAAATGCCCTCTTATGACTAGGGTAATCGGCGGCTGGCTTAGGTGAGCCGCCTGAGTAACTTGACCTCAGGGCGTGTTCACGGTTCCGCTTTTTCTTTGGGCAGGTGGCCGATTGCACCCGCTATAGCTTGATTAAAGACCTTGTTGCAGGGCCGGGTCGTCTGGATTCAGTTGTTCGAGTTGCGCCAGCAGAATCTGTACATTCTGCAACTGGCCGCTTTCCTTCCAGTAATTGATCAGCAGCACCCGCGCCTTGCGGTCGGCGGGGTGGCGCTGGACGATTTCCTGCAATTGTTTCTGCGCCGCTTCCAGCTCTTCTGCGCTGTGCAGAGTGGTGGCAAGGTCGTAGCGATAATCCTTGTTGTCGGGCTCCAGCTCGACGGCTTTGGACAGGCCAAGCAGGGCGTATTCGCGCTGGCCGTGATGCAGCAGCCACAGACCGAGGGCGTGCTGCAGATAGGCCGAATCAGGCTGCGCCTTGAGCTGGCGGGCGAGCAACTGGCGAGCGGCATCGCTTTGCCCCTGGCGATCGAGTACATCGATCTGCATGACCAGCGCCGGCAGGTTGCCGGGCTCCAGACGCAAGGTATTGTCCAAGGCCTCTTGAGCCTGTTTGTACTCGGCGTTGTGAATATACAAGCGGGCCAATTGCGCATAATGGGCGGCGCTTTCCGGCTGGCTTTCGAGATTCTGCTGCCAGCCATCGATGGCCTGCTGCAGCGGCGCAAAATACAGGCCCAGCTCGTCAGGCGTCAGGCCGAGCAGGGCATTGATTGCGGCGAAACGGACCGTTTGTTCTTCATCGTCGAGCAACGGCCCGAGCAACAGACTGCGCTGCCCGCCGGGTACGAGGCCGACGATGCTTTTGATCGCCGCGACGCGCACTTGTGGCGCGTCGTGGTGCAAGTCGATATCAGCGAGTTTCAGTGCCTGCGGACTCGGATAATTGGGCAGCTCGCCATGCAGCCAGACCCGGCGCTTGACCGAGATGTCCGGGCGGCCCAATTGCTGGTACAACTGGCGCGCCGCTCCGGGTTCACCGGTACGGGCGGCGTTGAGCGCTTCGCTGTAGCCATGTTTGATAGCATCGGGAATGGTCGCTGTGCTGCTGCGCAAGGACAGCCAGATGACGCCGAGGATCAGTACGAGGCCTAGGCCGATCAGCAGGTTGCGGCGGGACTGAGTCATGCGGGTTTCCGAAAGCTTCGAACTTGAGCAGAGCGGCAAGCTTCGGTCAGCTTGGCGCGTGAGTCAAACCCTTGCCAGCGAAACGTCCTACGACACGTGTCGACTGTGAAATCCGTCAGGCTTTTGTTGCAGTGTCTACGCTTGCAGAAGTCGTTTTAAAGAGTGTGCCCATGTCAGCGCTGTTCACCTATTTCAAGGCTTTGATTTATCCAGGTCAGGCTGTTTTGCTGTTTGCCCTGCGGACCATCGCCGCCGGGCTGTTGACCCTTTATCTGGCGTTCATTTTCGATCTCGAACAGCCGAAATGGTCGATCATGGCGGTGGTGATTGTCAGCCAGCCACTGGCGGGGATGGCGCTGGCGCGCAGTTTCGGTCAGGTGATCGGCACCACCGTGGGTGCGGCGGTGGCAGTGCTGATCATGGCGATATTCCCTCAGGCGCCGCTGCCGTTCATTACCACATTGGCGTTGTGGCTGGCGCTGTGCACGGCCGGCGGCACGTTGTTGCGCTACACCAGCTCCCAGGCGTTCGTGCTCAGTGGCTACACCGCAGTGGTTGTGGCGTTGCTGGCGATTCCGGATCAGGACGGCACCTTTTTGCTCGCCGTCACCCGAGTCACCGAAACCCTGCTGGCGGTGGCCTGCGTGTGCGTGGTCAGCTTGCTGACGGCCCGGCCTGAAGCGGTCGCCAAGGGCTATTTCGCCAAAATCGATCAGGTGATCAAACTGGCGGCCAGTCACGCCGCCGAGGTGCTTCGCACGGAAGAAGGCGAAGCCGAGTTCCAGCGTCGGCAGATGCAACTGCTCGGTGAAATCAGCGCACTGGAAGGGTTGCGGCGCCATTTGTATTTCGATGCGCCGCGTCTGCGCAGTGCCGACAACCTGGTATTGCTGCTCGGCAATCAGCTGACGTTGCTGACGTCGCGACTGACCGCGCTGCGGCATCAACGCGAATTGCTCATCGAGCGCTGGGAGGGCGATCTGCCGCTGGAGGTTCAGCAACTGCGGGCCGAGGAACTGGCATTGCTGGAGCAGTTGGCGCAACAGGGTCGCGCGCTGTCTGGCGCCGATCGGCAGCGCTTCGTCACGTTGCAGCAACAGTTCGAAGCCTTGGCCTACAAGGCCGAGCAGCAGACCGAGAACATGAGCGCGACCCTCCGTTCACTAGCCTGGGCGTTGCGTTGGGAGCAGGCGCGGCTGCTGCAGCAACTCGACCAGATTCTCGAACTGAGCGACGCCATACAGGAAGGGCGCCCGGCCAGTTGTCTGTATCGCGGCCAGAGCAGTCCGTTGCACCTGGATTTCACCCTGGCCTCGATGAACGCAATTCGCGCTTTTACCGCGCTTCTGGTCAGCGGGCTGATCTGGATCGAAACCGCGTGGGATGGCGCCCGGGGCGGGATGATTCTGGTGGGGATTCTCTGCTCGCTGATGGCGACCTTCCCGCGTCCGCTGATGGCTGCGCAAAGCTATGCGCGGGGCCTGGGCCTGGCGCTGGTGGTGTCGGCGTTCTATCAGTTCATGCTGGTGCCGGCGATCAGTGATTTCGAGATGCTCGCCTTGCTGCTCGCGCCGCTGCTGTATGCCATTGCCGTGGGCATTTCCAGTCCGGCCACCGCCGGGATCGGCATGGGCCTCGGCCTGTCGAGCTTTCTCATGCTCGGACCGCAAAATACCGGCACCGGGCAGAACACGGCGATCCAATGGTTCGAATTTGCCGGCGCTTATGTCAGTGCAGCGATGCTGGCCCTGATCGTCTATGCACTGATCTTTCCCTTCCGCCCGGACTTGCGCATTCGCCGTTTGTACGGCGAAGCGCGGGAGCAGGTGTACCAGCTCAGCAAAATGCCGGCGACCGATGAACAACAATTCGCCTTCGAGAGTCGGATGACCGATCGCCTGACCAGCATGCTCGGTCTGCTCCCAGCGGCGAACGACCGCGCCATGCAGCGCCTGTACGAAATCAGTCTGGCTTGCGTGGCCGTGGGCGTCGCCATGCATCAACTGCGGCAGCAGGCTTTGAACAATGGATTGCTCACCGACGCGTTCGGCCAGCGCCTGGCGTCGGCGTTACGCAAAACCGGTCGCCTGGTTGCCGGACGCGGTGATGTGCAACTCGCCGCACTGCTTGCCACGCTGCACCAACTCGGAGAGGAGCTGGACGAGCTGCACGCCGACAGTCACGAACATTTATGGTCGGTGTTCCGTATGCGCGTGGCGCTGCTGATTGTGGTGTCGTTCCTCGAGCGCCACGGCGAGCATCTGCAACCTCAAGTTCTGCAAGGAGAACCGCAACTTGCCCATTGATTTCGAGATTGGCGGCGTCTATCTGCCTCCGATTGCCCAAGCGCTGTTACTGGCGATTCCGATTTTCATGTTGCTGGACTGGTGCCTGCGGCGCCTGGGCGTACTGCGCCTGGTCTGGCATGAAGCGCTGTTCGAGGGCGCGCTGTACGCCTGTGTCTGTGCCACGCTGATTCTGTTGATGGGAGCCTGATGTCTTGAAAGCGCTAGTTGCACGAATGATGACCGTGGCTGTGGTGATCCTGGCGATCGTCCTTGGCTGGTTCGCCTGGGAGTATTACACCCGCGCGCCGTGGACGCGGGATGCCCGGGTGAGGGCGGATGTGGTGACGCTGTCGGCAGATGTTTCGGGGCGTATCGTCAAACTGGCGGTGCAGGACAACCAGCATGTCGACAAGGGCCAATTGCTGCTGGAGATCGATCCGGCGCGCTATCAATTGGCGGTCGAGCATGCCCGGCGTTCGGTGGAAGTGTCCAAGGCTTCGCTGGGGCAATCGCAAGCGGCGATCGTCGCCAGTGAAGCCCTGCTCAAACAACGCCAGAGCGAAGAACGTCGGCGACGCACGCTGAAGCAGGGCTTCGCGATTTCCGGTGAGGAGTGGGAGAAATCCAGCACCGACGTGGCGGTTGCCCAGGCGGATCTGTTGCGCAATCAGGCCAACCTCGGGCTGGCTGAGGCCAATGTGCAACTGGCGATTGCCGCGCTGACTCAAGCCGAACTGGATCTGCAGCGCACCCGTGTCGAATCGCCGGTCAGCGGTTACGTGACCAACCTGCTGACCCGCCAGGGTGACTACGCACAGGCAGGCGGAGCACTGCTGGCGTTGGTCGACAGTGATTCGTTCTACGTCAGCGGTTATTTCGAAGAAACCAAGCTGCCGCGAATCGAGGAGGGCGACCGGGTGCGCATTCAGTTGATGAGCGGCGAGAGCTTCGGCGGCACGGTAGAAAGCATCGCCTTCGCCATTGCCGACCGCGAGAACGCGCCGGGCAGTCGACTGCTGGCGAACATCAACCCGAGCTACACCTGGGTGAAACTGGCGCAGCGGGTGCCGGTGCGCATTGGTATTGATGGTGATTTTGCCGGCAAGAACCGCCTGCGCGCGGGCACGACGGCCACAGTGACGGTCCTGGAGGATCACAAATTTCAAGACCGCCCATGAACCACTGTGGGAGCGAGCAGGCTCGCTCCCACAAGGAATTCAAGCGCTGCTCAAGGGCATAAAAAAACCCCGCGACCGAATGATGCGCGGGGCAAAAAATTTGGTTGGTTGCGGCCAACCAAAGGAGCTCTTTAACAATCTTTACTGGCTGGCGACCGTCTCCGGTTGCCAGCCACCGCCAAGGGCTTTGTAGATCGCGACAATGCCGCGATACAGCTCGACTTCGGCCTGGGCCTGACTGTCTTCGGCGTTCAGGCGTTCACGCTGGGCGTCGAGCAGGACGAGGAAGTCGGTGGTGCCTTCGCGATAGCGGATTTCCGCCAGATCGGCAGCCTTGCGGCTGGATTCGCTCTGACGAATGAGCGAAATCAAGCGTTGCTGACGTTTGCCGTAATCACTGAAAGCGTTTTCCGATTCTTCCAGAGCCAGCAGCACTTGCTGCTCGTAGTTGGCCAGTGCGCCTTCGGCATCGGCGTCAGCGCCACGCAGACGAGCGCGGACGCTGCCGAGGTCAAACGCAGCCCAGGTAATACTCGGGCCGAGCGCCCAGGCGTTGGCCGCCGAGGAACCGATCTGCGAGCCGCGCCCCGCCGTCCAGCCGAGGAAGCCGCTGAGGCTGACCCGGGGAAACAGGTCGGCTTTGGCCACGCCGATGCGCGCAGTGGCCGAAGCCAGTTGCCGCTCGGCGCTGAGGATGTCGGGACGACGTTGCAGCAGTTCACCCGGATCACCGATCGGCAGCGCTTTGGCAATCGCCGGCAAGTCTTTCGGACTCAGATCCACGGTCAGTTTGTCCGGGCGTTCACCGAGCAGGGTGGCAATACGGTTTTTCTGCCGGACCTGTTCCGCCTGCAACTGCGGCACGGTGGCTTCGACGTTGGCCAGACGCGCATCGGCGCGCTCGACATCGAGCTGATCACCGACACCGGCATCACGCAGGCTGATGGTGATCTTGCGCGACTCCTCCTGGTTGTTGAGGTTGGCCACGGCGATTTTTTCCCGCAGCTGGGCGCCGCGCAGTTGACCGTAGGCGTCGACCAGTTCGGCAATCATGGTGACTTGCAACTGGTACAGATCGGCTTCGGCAGCCTGCTGGTCGGCGTCGCTGGCTTCCAGATTGCGCTGGATGCGCCCGAACAGGTCGAGCTCCCAGGCCATGTCCAAACCCAGGTCATAGCGTTCGCTATTGACCCGGTCGGTGGTCTGGCCGGGAATCTGGCCTTTGCCCAAGTCACTGCTGGCGCGGCTGGTGATGGTCGGCATCGCGTCGTTGCTGGCGTCGTCGCGGATCGCCCGGGCGGCTTTCCAGCGGGCGAACGCCACGCGCAGTTCACGGTTGCCTTGCAGCGACTGACTTACCAACTGGTTGAGGGTCGGATCGTCGAATTGCTGCCACCAGATGCCTTCGAATTTCGAACGGTCGAAGTTCTTTTGTCCGGCGGCGCCGTCGGTGGCGGTCGTGATGTTGGCCGCCTCCGTGGTTGGGGTCTTGTAGTCGGGGCCGACGGCGCAGGCGCTGAGGGCCAGCACCAGCAGACTCGGCAGGAAGACTTTCAGACTCATTGGTGCGCCTCCAGTGGCTTTTGAAGAGTGTGTGCCTTGGCCGCTTTGCGCTGCTCACTGCGTTCAACGAAGTTACGGATCAGCACGTAGAACACCGGCGTCAGCAGCAGACCGAAGAAGGTCACCCCAAGCATCCCGGAGAACACCGCCACACCCATGGCGTGACGCATCTCGGCACCGGCACCGCTGGAGAACACCAGTGGCACCACCCCCATGATGAACGCGAAGGAGGTCATCAGGATCGGCCGCAGACGCAGGCGGCAGGCTTCCAGTACCGCAGCGAGCGGGTCGAGGCCTTCTTCCTGTTTGTCCTTGGCGAACTCTACGATCAGAATCGCGTTCTTGCAGGCAAGTCCCACCAGTACGATCAAGCCGATTTGGGTGAAGATGTTGTTGTCACCGCCGGAAATGATCACACCGGTGATGGCCGACAGCAGGGTCATCGGTACGATCAGGATCACTGCCAGTGGCAGGCTCCAGCTTTCGTATTGCGCGGCGAGTACCAGGAACGCCAGCAGTACGCAGAGCGGGAACACGAACAGTGCGGTGTTGCCGGACAGAATCTGCTGGTAGGTCAGGTCGGTCCATTCGTAGGTCATGCCGTTCGGAAGTTCTTCCTTGAGCAGTTTCTCGATGGCTTTTTCCGCCTGGCCCGAGCTGTAGCCGGGGGCTGCGGCACCGTTGATTTCCGCGGTGATGAAGCCGTTGTAGTGCATTACCCGATCCGGGCCGGAGGTGTCGCTGACCTTGATGAAGGTCGCCAGCGGGATCATTTCGCCTTTGTTGTTGCGTACTTTCAGTTGACCGATCTGATCGGATTCAAGGCGGAACTGTTGTTCGGCCTGAACGTTGACCTGATAGGTACGCCCAAAGCGGTTGAAGTCGTTGGCATACAGCGAGCCCAGGTAGATCTGCAGGGTGTCGAAGATGTCGCTGACGGCCACGCCGTGGGTCTTGGCTTTTTCCCGGTCGATGGCGGCATCGACCTGCGGCACGTTCACCGTGTAGCTAGTGAACAGACCGGCCAGTTCCGGCACGTTGTGGCTCTTGTTGATGATGTTCATGGTTTCTTTGTACAGCTCGTCGTAGCCCAGGTTGCCCCGGTCTTCGATTTGCAGGCGGAAACCACCAATGGTGCCCAGGCCCTGTACCGGCGGTGGCGGGAAGATCGCCATGTACGCTTCCTGAATGTTCGCGTACTGACCGTTCAAGGCACCGGCAATCGCGCCGGCGGACATGCTCGGGTCTTTACGCTCGTCGAACGGTTTCAGGGTCACGAAGACGATGCCGGCGTTCGGGCTGTTGGTGAAGCCGTTGATCGACAGGCCCGGGAACGCTACGGCGCTTTCCACGCCTGGCTGTTTCAGCGCGAGGTCGGACATGCGCTTGATCACGTCTTCGGTGCGATCCAGGCTCGCGGCGTCCGGCAATTGCGCGAAGGCCACCAGGTATTGCTTGTCCTGGCCCGGTACGAAACCGGTCGGCGTGCTGGAGAAACCGAAGAAGGTCAGCACCATCAGGCCTGCGTACAGCAGCAGAGCGATGCCGCTGCCGCGGATGACCCGGCGCACGGTGCCGACGTAGCCATGGCTGGCGCGGTCGAAGAAGCGGTTGAACGGACGGAACAGCCAGCCGCCGAAGATCTTGTCGAGCACCTTCGAGAAGCGGTCTTTCGGCGCGTCGTGGCTTTTCAGCAACACAGCGGCCAGCGCGGGCGACAGGGTCAGCGAGTTGAACGCCGAGATCACGGTCGAGATGGCGATGGTCAGTGCGAACTGTTTGTAGAACTGCCCGGTGAGGCCGGAAATGAACGCCGCCGGAACAAACACTGCACACAACACCAGTGCCGTTGCGATGATCGGACCGGTCACTTCGCGCATGGCACGTTTGGTGGCTTCGACCGGGGTCAGTCCGAGTTCGATGTTCCGTTCGACGTTCTCCACCACCACGATGGCGTCGTCGACCACGATACCGATGGCCAGTACCAGGCCAAACAGCGACAGGGCGTTGAGTGAGAAACCGAACAGGTGCATGACCGCAAACGTACCGATCAACGATACCGGCACCGCGACCAACGGAATGATCGAAGCGCGCCAGGTCTGCAGGAACAGAATCACCACCAGCACCACGAGGATCAGTGCTTCGAACAGGGTGTGAACCACCGCCTCGATCGAACCGCGGACGAAGATCGTTGGGTCATAAACGATGCTGTAGTCCATGCCCTGCGGGAAGCCTTTCTTCAGCTCTTCCATCTTGCCGCGCACTTCGTTGGAAATGTCGATGGCGTTGGAGCCCGGACGCTGGAAGATCGGAATCGCTACGGCCGGCTGGTTGTTCAGCAACGAACGCAGGGCGTATTGACTGGAGCCGAGTTCGACGCGAGCGATGTCTTTGAGACGGGTGATCTCCCCGTCGTCGCCAGAGCGAATGACGATGTTCTCGAACTCTTCCTCGGAGACCAGGCGGCCCTGAGTGTTGACCGACAGCTGGAAGCTTTGCGCGGTCGGAGCAGGGGGCGCGCCCAGTTGACCGGCGGCGACCTGACGGTTTTGCTCGCGAATCGCGGTCACCACATCGGTCGCGGTCAGATTGCGCGAAGCGGTCTTGTTCGGGTCGAGCCAGACCCGCAGCGAGTAGTCACCCATACCGAACAACTGCACGTCACCGACACCACCCAGGCGAGCGAGCTCGTCCTTGATGTTGAGGATCGCGTAGTTGGACAGATAGAGCATGTCGTAGCGCTTGTCCGGCGAGGTCAAGTGCACAACCATGGTTAGGTCGGGCGAAGCCTTGTCGACGGTGATACCGATGCGCGTCACTTCCTCGGGAAGCTTCGGCTCGGTTCGGGTCACCCGGTTCTGCACCTGCACCTGCGCGTTGTCCAGGTCAGTGCCCAGGGCGAAGGTGATGGTCAGGGTGATCTTGCCGTCTGCGGTCGATTGCGAGGACATGTACAGCATGTTCTCGACACCGGTGATCGCCTGCTCTAGCGGAGCGGCCACGGTTTCACCGATGACCTTTGGGTTGGCGCCCGGGAAGTTGGCGCGTACGACCACGGTCGGCGGCACGACTTCCGGGTATTCACTGATCGGCAACTGGAACAGCGAGATCGCACCGGCGATCAGGATCAACAGCGAGAGCACCGCTGCGAAGATCGGCCGGGAAATGAAGAATTGGGAAAAATTCATCGGAGTTGTCGTCCCTTAACCGCGTGGGGTCGTAGCAGCCAGCTTCGCAGCCGAACCCGATGCGCCCTTGGCAGGGGCAACTTTGGGCAGGTTGCTGGCTTCCAGCGCTTGACGTTGTTGAGCAAGGGCGGCGAGGGTCTGCTCGCTGGCCATCGGAATCACTTCAGGGGTAACCGGAGAGCCAGGACGAACCCGCTGCAGCCCCTTGACGATGATGGTGTCGTCCTTGTTCAGACCGTTACGAACGATGCGCAGGCCTTCGATCTTCGGACCGAGCTCGACGGCGCGGTAGGCGGTCTTGTTGTCGCCATCCATCACCAGCACGAACTTCTTGCCCAGGTCAGTGCCAACGGCTTCGTCGTTGATCAACATGGCGTTATAGGTGCCGCTGCCGACCAGTTTCAGTCGTGCATAGAGGCCCGGGGTGTATGTGCCGTCAGCGTTGTCGAACACGGCGCGACCACGGATGGTGCCGGTTTTCGGATTGACCTGGTTGTCGACGAAGTTCATCTGGCCCAGGTGCGGGTTGCCGTCCTCGTTGGACAGGCCCATGTACACCGGCGTGGTTGCGCCGCGCTGGCCGTTGCGGGCCAGTTGGGTGTATTTGAGGAACACGCGTTCGTCGGCGTCGAAGTAGGCGTAGACCTTGTCGGTGGAGACGACGCTGGTCAGCGCAGTGGTGTCGGCGGTCACCAGGTTGCCGGCAGTGATTTCGGCGCGGCTGACGCGGCCACTGATCGGTGCGGTAACGCGGGTGAAGCTCAGGTTCAGTTTGGCCAGGTCCAGTTGTGCTTGCAGAGCACCGACGGCGGCGCGGGCCTCTTGGGCGGCGCTGGTGCGCGAGTCGGCCAGTTCAGCGGAAATGGCGTTGCTGGTGCGCAGGCGTTCACCGCGAGCTGCTTCGTTTTCGCTGCGAGTGGCGGTGGCGCGGGCTTGGGCGACCAAGGCTTCGAGGCGGCGTACCTCGGCCTGGAACGGACGCGGGTCGATCTGGAACAGCAGGTCACCTTTCTTGACCAGTGCGCCTTCGGTGAAGGCGACCTGATCGATCTGGCCCGAAACCCGTGGCCGGATCTCTACGGTTTCCGGCGCTTCGAGACGCCCGGTAAATTCATCCCACTCGTTGACCGGTTGTTCCAGCACCTTGGCTACGCTGACTTTGGCAGCGGGCGGGGCGCCGGCAGTCTCCGGAGTTTTGCCGCAGGCGCTCATCACCAGTACGGCCAGCATAGCCAACGGGAAGCGCAAATGTTTGAGTGATTGTTCCATGGATGCAATCCGCCGAAGTATTGAAGATGGGCGGATGATGCTCGGCGGGGGTGTGATGGCACGAATCGAATGAAGCGAAGGTAACTATCATTCGGAATGATATAAGCGCCGAGACAGCCCTCTAGCATGCACCTTTCGTTAGGTGCCTATCAATCGGCTTCAAGGCAATTCTGTGTTGCGCGATTCGCAATGATTCACCGCAATTGAAAATCCTTGGCCATAAATGAAGAAACGGCCGTGAAGGCCGTTCCGGTCAGCGTGTTGCCGTTGTGTCAGTTGATGCCTTTGCGGTTGGCACCGAAACGGTTCGGCCCAGGCTGGCTGTCCTGCGCCAGGAAAACGATGTTGACGATCGGCAGCAGCAACCACCAGCCACTGCGATCCGTGTCGTGCATACGGCGCACGCCGACAGCAATGCTCGGGATCAGCAGCGCCAGATTATAAAGGCCTTGCAGCACGCCACCAGTGTTGGCAAAGCCGTCAATGAAGCCCACCACGAAGGCGACGCCCATGTTGATCAGGAAGAACAACCAGTATTCACGGCGCGTGGCGCGACCGTTGAACACGGCGTAATTCTTCAACGCCTCAAGGTAAGGGTTGCCTGTCGTGATGGCAGGGCCGCTTGGGTAGGCCTGCGGAGCCGCCTGAGGCGCGCCGCACTGAGGGCACGCCAGCGCCAGCGTACTGATTTCCTTGGCGCAACCGCGGCAGTAAACCATGCTCATATTTTTTCCCTAAAATTATTGGATCGATAGACAGAAAAGAACCAGCGCGGTCAGGCCTGACAATATGATGCCGGCGATCGCGAGGTTTCTTCCGGGGTGTTTTTCGTTGATGCAGATGATGCCGCAAGCCAGACCTGCGACGCTGAACAGTCCGACGCCGAGGATCGTTTCGAAGTCCCAATCGGAATCATCAAACAGAGTGATAGCGCAGATAATTCCGAAGATCAGCGAAACGATGGCCAGCCAGGGAATCCCGGCTTGCGAAGATGGCACAAAGGCCTGTTGGCTCGCCCCGCATTGGGGGCAGGTGAGCGCCGTCTCATGGAGCTCCTTGGCGCAAGCACGACAATAGACCATTGCCATCGTTTTCCTTAACTGAATGCGAATGCCCGACCCTCCATCGGCGGGGCGGCGGTAATTTAATCTCTATCGCGCGATTTGTCACGGCTCTTTGCCATCATCGCGTTATGGCAGTGTGACCAGCCACGTCTGCCTGAAAACAGTGGCGTTTCGCTCTAACATGAGTGGAAACTCATGCTCCGATCCTTCGCCCATCTCCGGAACCCTTCTGTATGCGAGACCTGCCCCCGACCGCAACGCTGCGCGCTTTTGAAGTCGCCACCCGACACCCGACGTTCACCGCTGCCGCGCAGGAACTGCACGTGACCCAGAGCGCAGTCAGTCATCAGCTGCGGCATCTGGAGGATCTGTGGGGGCTGCAGTTGTTCGAACGCGGCAAGGCGTTACGCCTCACGGCAGCGGGGGCTACGCTGGCGCCGATCGTGCGCGAGTTTTTCATCAGTCTGGAGGCGACGCTGGACGATTTGCGCGAACAAAAGGGCAGGGTGCGGCTGCGCGTCAGCACCACCTACTCCTTTGCCTTGAAGTGGTTGCTGCCACGCTTGCCGAGCCTGTCACGCCAGCATCCGGAATTGCTGGTGTCACTGGACACCACGGACAAGATCATCCATTTCGCCAACGGCGAAGCCGACGTCGCGATCCGCTTGGGCAAAGGCAATTATCCCGGTCTGTACACGGAGTTCCTGTTTGGCGAGCAGGTGTTTCCCGTGGCGAGCCCCGAGCTGCTGCAGCGCGTCGGCATGCCGGGCAGTCCCGCAGAGTTGCTGCAAATGCCCTTGCTGACCCGCGACGGCGCCGAGCTGGTGCCGAAATGGGAGGTGTGGTTTCAATCCATCGGTCTCGGGTTTTCGCCGCTGCGCGAGAGCGTCAGGTTCGGCGACACCAACATGACGGTGGAAGCCGCGTTGCTCGGCCAGGGCGTGGCGCTGGTGCGCAGCGGCCATGTCGAGAATGAAATCGGCGACGGTCGCCTGGTGAGGCTGTTCGACGTGCCGTTCCCATCGCCGCTTGCCTACTATTTCGTCTGCCCCAAAGGCATCGAAGCCCAGCCGCACATCCTCAGATTTCGCCAATGGTTGCTTGGGGAAGCGTTGAAGGTGCAGAGCGCACAACTGTGAAGTATGAGCTTCTGCTCATGGTGCAATGAGCAGACTTCTCTGTAACACCGGCGCCGGGGATGCCTAGAATGCGCCATGCCTATCCATCTCGTACTCCTCGTCCTGTTCGCCGCGCTCCTGCACGCCAGCTGGAACGCGCTGCTGCGCGGCGGCGCCGATCGGCTCTGGTCGATGACGATGATGTGCGTCGCCATCGCCATCGTCTGCGCCGTCGCCGCCGTTTTCATGGCCCCGCCTGCACCTGAGAGCTGGGGTTATGCGCTGCTCTCGGCACTGCTGCATGTCGGCTACAACCTGTTTCTGGTGCGCAGCTATCGGGTTGGCGATCTAGGGCAGATCTACCCGATTTCCCGCGGTTCATCGCCGGCGCTGATTACCCTCGGCGCCGCACTGTTTGCCGGAGAAACCATCACTCCCGCTGAGCTGCTCGGCATTGGCCTGGTGTCCGGGGGGATTATTTCGTTGGCGTTCCGGGGACGCAGCCTGTCGGTGCCGAGCTTGCCTTATGCACTGGGCACCGGGTGCTTCATTGCCGCCTACAGCGTCGTCGATGGCATTGGCGCCAGGCTTTCCGGAGCGCCACTCGCGTACACGGTGTGGATGAGTGCCCTGTGGGGCGTGTTGATGCCGGTGGTCTATATCGGCCTGCGCGACGCCCGTAGCCTGTTTTCCGTGCGGCCCGGAATGCTCACCGCGGTGGTCGGCGGACTGGTCTCGCTGCTGGCTTACGCAATCGTCATCTACGCCATGAACGAAGCGCCACTGGGCGCGGTATCGGCCCTGCGCGAAACCAGCGTGCTGTTCGCTGCGTTGCTCGGCTATTTGTTCCTCGGCGAAAAGCTCACCGTCAGCCGAATGCTGGCGTGCGTGGTCATCGCCTGCGGCGCCATCATCATCGGCTGACACAGCCCAACTGTTCAGGAGAACGTCACATGGATAAGGCCTCGCAAGCACCGCTGATTCTGATCACCGGTGGCAGTCGCGGAGTAGGCGCCGCCACCGCCAGACTTGCCGCAGCACAAGGCTACGACGTTGCCATCAGCTACGTCGCCAACGAGTCCGCCGCGCTGGCGGTGGTGGCCGATGTTGAAGCATTGGGGCGCAAGGCGCTGGCGGTGCGTGCTGACAGTGCTGACCCGCAGCAGGTCGCTGACCTGTTCGCGGCCATCGATCGTTCATTCGGGCGCATCGACGTTCTGGTGAATAACGCTGGTGTGCTGGCGAGACAGTCACGTATGGAAGACCTGAGCTTCGAACGCATGCAGCGTATTTTCGCGGTCAATGCTCTGGGACCGATCCTGTGCGCGCAGCAGGCGGTGAAGCGCATGTCTCAGCGCCACGGCGGAGCGGGCGGCGTGGTGATCAACATTTCGTCTGCCTCGGCGCGGCTGGGCAGTCCGAATGAATACGTCGACTATGCAGCATCGAAAGGTGCGCTGGAAACCTTCACCATCGGCTTTGCCAAGGAAGTCGCGCGGGAAGGAATTCGGGTCAACTGCATTCGCCCGGGGCACATCTATACCGACATGCACGCCAGCGGCGGCGAACCGGGTCGGGTTGATCGCGTGAAGGATTCGATCCCGATGGGTCGGGGCGGACAGCCGGAAGAGGTAGCGCGGGCCATCTTGTGGCTGGCCAGCGCAGAGGCCTCGTTTGTCACCGGGACATTTCTGGATGTGACGGGTGGCAAGTAGATCCGGCTACAGGCTATCCGGGTCGCCAAAAAACATCTGAATCCGCGACCTTAACCACCGCTCCCCCGGGTCGTTATCCTGCGACCCGCGCCAGGCCATGTGCAGTTCAAAGGTGCGCGTCGGCAGTGGCGGATCTTCAGCACGCAGGCCGCCGGCTGCCGTCAGTGCTTCCGCCGTGTAATCCGGTACGGTCGCGACGATATCGGTTCCCGCCAGCAACGTGCCCAATCCGTTGAACTGTGGCACCGCCAGCACCACGTGGCGTTTGCGCCCCAGCTTTTCCAGTTCTTCATCGACAAAACCACTGAGGTCGCCAGCGAACGACACCAGTGCGTGCGGTCGGGCGCAGTAGTCGTCCAGGCTCAGCGGCCCCGGCACGGTGTCGGCACGCAGCAGCTTCGGTGCGCTGCGGCGCAGGACTTTGCGCTTGGCGTTGGCCGGCAGGTCGGTGGTGTAGCTGACGCCGATCGAAATCTCGCCGGAGGCGAGCAGGCCCGGCATCAATATGTAGTTGACGCGGCGCACCACGAGGACGATGCCCGGTGCTTCGGCGCGCAGGCGCTTGAGCAGCATCGGCAGCAGCGCGAACTCAACATCGTCGGACAAGCCGATGCGAAACACTGACGTGCTGGTCGCCGGGTCGAATTCGGCGGCACGACTGACGGCGGTCGAGATCGAATCGAGTGCGGGCGAGAGCAGGGCGAAGATTTCCACGGCGCGCGCGGACGGTTCCATACTGCGGCCAGTGCGGACAAACAATGGATCGTCAAACAGGCTGCGCAGGCGCGATAACGCCGCGCTGATGGCGGGTTGGCCGAGGAACAATTTTTCCGCGGCCCGAGTCACACTGCGTTCGTGCATCAATGTTTCGAACACGATCAGCAGGTTCAGGTCGACACGACGCAGGTCATTACGATTCATCTGGAGTCCTGGCAGAGTCATCAAACTTGACGAGGGCGGCCATATGAGAACAATGGCCGGCATGAATCTTACGGGGAAAGGCTGGTACTCTGCACCGGAAAATTCAGCTTTACTGCGACGGTGGCAGGCCTTTTTTCATGGATTTTGCCAATGCCGCTCCTGCTGCGGAATCAATGACAGGCATGTCGACTATTAATAGCCACTGATGGTCTTGGGTCAAAAGCCCAGATAGAGTTCATGGCATTAGAGGTTACTTTGACGAGGTTTGCGATGTCCCGCACGATCCGTTTTCACAAGTTTGGTCCGGCCGAGGTGCTCAAATGCGAAGAGCATGCGGCCGCTCAGCCAGGTCCTGGCGAAGTGCAGGTGCGTGTCGAGGCGATCGGCATCAGTTGGTACGACACCCTGTGGCGTCAGAATCTGGCGTCGTCCCAGGCACGTCTGCCATCGGGCCTCGGTCACGAAATGGCCGGTGTGGTCACTGCCGTGGGCGCTGATGTAGACGACCTGTCCGTCGGTGACAAAGTGGCCAGTTTTCCGGCGGAAAGCCCGAACGACTATCCGGTGTACGGCGAGTCCATCGTCCTGCCGCGTACGGCGCTGACCCGTTACCCGGATGTGCTCAGCCCGATCGAAGCCAGCGTGCATTACACGCCGCTGCTGATTGCCTACTTTGCCTATGCCGATCTGGCGCGGGTCAAACCCGGGCAGTTTGCCCTGGTGACGGATGCCAGTCACTGCGCCGGCCCCTCGTTTGTCCAGCTCGGTAAAGCGCTGGGGGTGCGAGTGATCGCGGCGACCAAATCGGCGGAGGAACGCGAGTACCTGCTGTCCCTCGGTGCGGAAAAAGTCATCGTCACCGAAGAGGAAGATCTGTTGATGCGCATCAACAAGATCACCGACAACCGTGGCGTCGATGTGGTTTTCGATGGCCTGGGCGGCCCGCAGATGTCGTTACTTGGTGATGTCCTGGCGCCACGCGGCAGTCTGGTCCTGTATGGCCTGCAGGGCGGTAATCAGACCCCGTTCCCGGCTTGCGCAGCGTTTCAGAAGAACATCCAGTTCTTCGTCCACTGTATCGGCAACTTCACCGGCAAACCCGAGCTGGGCATTGTCCAGGACCACGTCGCGTTGCAACGCGCCTTGCGCGACATCAACCAATTGACCGCTGACCGTGTGTTGCTTCCGCTCAAAACCCGTGTATTCCCGTTCAACGAGTTCGTCGAAGCACACCGCTACATGGACGAATGCCCATGCCGCGAACGGGTGGCACTGCAAGTCGAGCCGGCGTAGATCCGGAGATCAGAGTCCGTGGCCTCACGGACTCTTTTTTTGTTTATGTTTCCCCCAGTCAGCAGACCTTCCCCATCCCGCACCTCCGACCATTTCAGCAACTGAACTGGTTTTTGCTGTTCATCTGTATCTTCTAATCACACTCTAAGCGCTGATAATTGAATGATTACTTTCATCTCAAGGAATGAGCTATGGCTGTGCATTCAATTTGTCCGGGGCAATATCAAACGGCTAGCTCGGCTGGCTTCGTCAATTTCTGTTTAATTGCTGTAGGGCGATTCGGAAGTTGCTTCTCTATTTCTTGTAATGAATTGTCGTGGGACGCTGTGGGAAGTTTCCTCAGATTATTTTTGGCTCGAGAAAGGCCAGCAAATACGGGCGGTTGAGCGCGCCGACGGGCCTTCATGACAGTTTTTTCAGGTGAAGTGTTTCAAATAACTACAACTTTGTAAGTGTTAGCATTTCAGCGTCTATTACTTATTGATCCAATTGTTGCGCTCACTGTGATGTTTGCGTGGCATGAATCTTTTGATACCGGGTAAATACCGATGAGCACGATCCATGATCAGGCAATGAACTATGTCTATCAGCAAGTATTGCAGCGTTTGCTGAGTTTCTTTTCCCGAGCCGAGCGCACGGCGTTGCAGTTACTGATTCAGCGCCTGGTCGTGGCTGCTGGCGGAATGGACAACATCGGGCAGTTCAAGGTGCTGGTGCATCAGTCCGGCTCGCGTGACAGCTGCTACACCCTGGCTTTGCTCCGTGCAGCGCAACTGACGATTGCCAGCCGTGCGCCTGCGACGTTCCAGTTGCGCGTCGCCGCCTTGCGCTGGAATGGCGACAGTCCCGTTGCCCTGCACAACCTGCATCGCAGCTACAGTGCACTGTTTCTATATGACGACCCTCGGGTCGAGCTGCTGATGGTCGATAACCGCGAGGTGCTGGCCTTCGATCACCGCACGCCTGTCAGCGACGACGGTCGTGAAGCCAGTCGAATCAATCTGCTGCTGGTCGGGCATTGTCGGACCTGGATCGAAGCGCCCCAATTGTGGGATGACGCCTATCTCGCCACCGCCGAGTACTACAGCCAGATCGCCCGCTGGAACAATGGTGTCGACGCCATGATCAGTACCGAAACCAAGAGCAGTCAGCAGCATTTCCTCGAAGGCCTCAACCGTGCGATGCAGCGAGTGGCGATCGCAGGTCCCGGACTGGTCCACAGCGGATTCGAGGCGCTGTTTCCGCTGCTGGACGGGCTGGGCGACGATTTCTACCGCGAACTGCGGGCTGAAGATGACCGGACTGCCTGGCGACCTGAGGGTGAGTTCGAAGCCTGCCGGCGCACCAGTTTTATCGACATCAACGACATGATGGTAGGCAAGCTGGAGGACCGCTGGCCCCTGTTGGGCGAATTCCTCGGCTTTGAACCGGATGACCGGGCGCTGTATCAAGGCGAAGCGGTGTTTGCCGACCCCCTGATCTCGGCGCATGTGCAAGGGCTGTACGCACGGTTCATCGAGGGGCGCACCTATGAGGCAGGTATCGACGACTACCTGCGTAATACCCTGGCCGACATGCGCCGACAGCAGGTGGCGGAGTCCGTCTGCGAACATTTGCTGTCGTGCTTTGACAACGTTCGGCAGCCCGAGCATCTGCGAATGCATGCGGAGGATTACCTTTTGCACGGTTTCGGACTGAACGAAACGCAGTTGGTGTGCCTGTTGTTTGCACCGTTCATCGACAGCGGTAGAGGCCTCGAGCGGTTCCTGCGCAACTGTCACCCCGGCATGCTGGTTGCGATGCCGGACCTGCACCGCGCCCTGCAAGGCCTGCATGCCCCTGAGCAAGTGCTGAAATGGATCATGGAGGTCAGTGGGTTGCCAGTCAGACTGGTTATCCGTCTCTATGCGATGGGACCTGTGCAGCTTTGTGCGCCCGAAGAATTTGCCTGCGAAAATGCAGATCCGGGAGAGACAGAGCCAGTTTCGCGAGTCGAGCGGTCTACGGAACGCTGACGGTGAACCAAGGGTTGGGTTGTGAACCAATGTCTACGGAAACGAGGTTGTGAAGGGCGCGCGGGACAATGATTTTGTTTATCAGGCAGTTTATCGATATCTGACGACGCTGATTGATGATGCCACTGGGAGCACGGCGGTACGCATGCCCTCGTTGCGCCAACTGGCCGACCGGCTCAATGTGTCCATTTCAACGGTGCAATACGCGTATTCGCTCCTGGAAAAAGAAGGTCGGGTCTATTCCATAGCCAAATCAGGGTATTACGCGAACGCGCTGTTCAGCGTGGACTCGCTCGGCAATGGCAGTGATCTGCTGGAAACCGTTTACGTCAATGCGAGACGTCCCGGCATGTGTGTTTTGAGCGCCGACGAGCCGGCGTCGCTGCAACCACTGGACAGCCCTTTATTGACGCTGGAGCGGGAGCTGTTGCGTCAATACCCGCGTCAGCCCCAGACATTGGCCCAGCCTTGCGGTGAGCTGGAGCTGCGGGTCGCTCTGGCGGCGCGTTATACCTGTTCGACGGAGCATTACTGGCATGCCGATGATGTCTATATCGGTGCTGATTTGCGGGGAATACTGGAGATTCTGATTTCGGTACTGGAATTGCGTCAGGCCGCCGTCGTCGTCGAATCGCCTTGTGACTGGGCGATCTTGCGCCTGCTCGAATCGTCCGGCGTGCGGGTGATCGAGTGGGCCTCGCAGGCTGAGGGCGCGCTCGATCTGTCGGCACTGGAATCGCTTTTGAAGAACGAGCCGGTACGTTTGATCCTGTTGTCATCGGTATTGAGCATGCCTCTGGGCCGTGGCTTCAGTGATGAGCAGCAGCAGGCCATCGCCAGGATGCTGGAGCGACATGGGGTCTGGGTGCTGGAGAATGACTGCTACAGCGAGCTTGACGAGTGCAGTGATTCACAGCGACTGCGGAACTGGCTCGACCCTCAGCGCTTGCTGGTGTTTTCCACCTTCGAGAAATTCATCGGTGCCGAAGCGCCTTTCGGCTTTGTGCTGTCGCGGCATTGGCGTGACGAGTTACAACGTCATTTCCTGTTACGCGCGTTTCGCCTGTCGCCCATTCGTCAGAAGGCGATTGCCAGGCTGTTGAGCGGCGGACGGCTTGATCAGCACTTATGCGTGTTACGGCGATTGCTCAGTGAGCGCCGTACGCTGTTGATACAGGTGTTGCGCGAGCGTTTGGGCGATACGCTGCAGATTGTCGAACCTCGGGGCGGCGCGACGGTGTGGGTGCGCTCGTTACGCCCCGTCGACATGTCGAATGTGTTTCATCGACTGCTCAAGCAACAGGTCATCGTGGCGCCGGGGGAACTGTTCAGCCTCCAAGGCCTGTATGCGGACTCACTGCGTTTGAGCGCGCTTAACCAGGGCGATCGGGATTTGCCAGGCGTGATCGGACTTCTCGGCGATGCACTGCGATTGTCGCCGGGCAAATAACGTTAAAAAACATCGGGCGAGGTTTGGATACATCCCGTCGCACAGTGGTCAAACTGCCAGTAAACTGCGCAGCATTTCCTGAACCACTCCGATTTCAGAGGTTTTTGCATGACACTCAGTCCTTTTGCGGGCAAACCGGCACCGGCGGAACTGTTGGTCGATATCCCGCGACTGGTTACGGCCTATTACACCGGCCAGCCTGATGCATCGATTTCTACCCAGCGAGTGGCGTTCGGCACCTCCGGCCACCGCGGCAGCTCCTTCGATTTGAGTTTCAATGAATGGCACGTTCTGGCCATCAGCCAGGCGATCTGCCTGTATCGCGAAGCCCAAGGCATCACCGGTCCGCTGTTTGTCGGCATCGACACCCATGCCTTGTCGACCCCGGCCGGCGCCAGCGCACTGGAAGTCCTCGCCGCCAATGGCGTCACCGTGATGATCTCCGAAGGTGATGAGTACACGCCGACCCCGGCGATTTCCCATGCCATTCTCTGCTACAACCGCGGCCGTACTTCTGGCCTGGCAGACGGGATCGTCATCACCCCGTCGCACAACCCGCCACAGAGCGGTGGCTACAAATACAACCCTACCAACGGTGGCCCGGCCGACACCCACATCACCAAGTGGATCGAAGCCAAGGCCAACGAACTGCTGGCGAACGAGCTGGCCGGGGTCAAGCGCATCAGCTACGAGCAAGCGCTCAAGGCCAGCACGACCCATCGTCACGATTACCTCAACACCTATGTCGCCGACCTGATCAACGTCATCGACTTCGATGCCATCCGCGACGCCAAGCTGCGTTTGGGTGTCGATCCGCTGGGCGGAGCAGGGGTGCGCTACTGGTCGGCTATTGCCGAGCATTACCGTCTCGACCTGGAAGTGGTGAATAAACAGGTCGATTCGACTTTCCGTTTCATGACCGTCGATTGGGATGGCCAGATCCGCATGGACCCATCGTCCAGCCACGCGATGCAGGGCCTGATCGGTCTGAAAGAACGTTTTGACGTGGCATTCGCCTGTGATCCGGATCACGATCGCCACGGTATCGTCACGCCGTCCGGTGGTCTGCTCGCACCGAACAATTACCTGGCGGTGGCGATCGATTACCTGTTCCAGAACCGTCCGCAATGGCGCGCCGATGCCGCCGTGGGCAAAACCGTGGTCAGCAGTGGTCTGATCGATCGTGTGGCCAGGCGCCTGGGTCGTCGCCTTTACGAAGTGCCGGTCGGCTTCAAGTGGTTCGCTGACGGTCTGTTCGACGGTTCGTTGGGTTTTGGCGGTGAAGAGAGTGCCGGCGCCTCGTTCCTGCGCAAGAATGGCGGCGTTTGGAGCACCGACAAGGACGGTCTGATTCCTGCCTTGCTCGCCGCCGAAATGACCGCGCGCACCGGGCGCGATCCAAGCCAGGCCTACCGCGCATTGACCGATGAGCTGGGCGAACCGTTCTCGGTGCGCGTTGACGCCAAGGCCAATCCTGAGCAGAAGGCTCTGTTGAGCAAGCTGTCGCCGGAGCAGGTCACTTCGACCGAACTGGCGGGCGAGAAAATCCAGAGCATTCTCAGCCACGCACCGGGCAACGATCAGGCCATTGGCGGCCTGAAAGTCATGACCGAAAACGGCTGGTTCGCGGCGCGTCCGTCGGGCACCGAAGACATCTACAAGATCTACGCCGAAAGCTTCCTCGGCGACGACCACCTCAAGCAATTGGTGGCCGAAGCGCAAACTTTGGTGGATGGCGCTATTTCCACCAAGTGATGCACGCATGAAAAAGGGCAACCGTAATGGTTGCCCTTTTTGTTGCCTGCGGATCAGGCCAGGTCGACCAGTACGATCTCGCTGTCTTCGATCGCCGTGACCGTCAGCACTTGCTCGTGTGCCACTGCGACACCGTCACGCGCTTGCGCACGCAAGCCATTGACCTCGATCACGCCAGTGGCGGGGACCAGATAAGCGCGGCGTCCCTCGTCCAAACGGTATTCGGCAGTTTCACCAGCCTTGATGTTCGCCGCCACCAGACGTGCGTTGGCGCGGATGCGCAGGCTTTCATCGTCGCCAGCCTTACCGCTGGCCAAAGTGACAAAACCTTCGCGCTCGCCTTTGGGAAACGGCTTGGCTCCCCAGGATGGAGGGGCACCGGTTTCGGTCGGCAGAATCCAGATCTGGAAGATCTTGGTTTCCTTGTCTTCCAGGTTGTACTCGCTGTGGGCGATGCCGGTGCCGGCGCTCATCACTTGGACGTCGCCGGCTTCCGTACGGCCCTTGTTGCCGAGATTGTCCTGGTGAGTGATCGCGCCTTCACGTACGTAGGTGATGATTTCCATGTCGCGGTGCGGATGCTGCGGAAAACCTGTGCCTGCAGCGATGATGTCGTCGTTCCACACGCGCAGATTGCCCCAGCTCATCCGCTGCGGGTCGTAGTACTCGGCAAACGAAAAGTGGTGATGCGCGTCCAGCCAGCCATGATGGGCGCCGCCCAGCGAGCTGAAGGGTCTGAGTTCAAGCATGATCGTCTCCTCAATAGGTTCGTCAGGGGGCGGGCCCCGTGGTTGATGACGACGATCATCTATCAGGCAATCATCGATAAAAAGCGCAAAAACTGCCGCATCATGATCAGGTTATTAGATGGAATTCAGCCTCGAAATCGTTTCATCTGACTTTCAATTCGTCGCCTAAACCGATGACCTGTAAGCATTTCGCTAGAACTGGACGACAAATCCAGACACCATAGCCGCCACAGCCTCACACCCTGGAGTCCGTCAGCGTGGTGCAACACATTCCCGATCTTCCTCCTGAACTTCGTCCACTGGCCGAGATGCCTTGGTTCAAGCGTCTGGCCGCGCGTTTCTTCGGCCACGGCCTGACAAAACTGCGCGCCCAGCACCGCGCCTCGTGGCTGCACGGGCAAGCCGACGGGTTTCGCAGCGGGCACACTGCTGGCGTTGAATACGGCTTCAGGGAAGGCAAGCTCGAGGGGCTGGAAGAGGGCCGTCAGGTCCTGCTGATTCGCGACAGCCGCAACACCGAGCATCGTCCGCCCGGCGTCGATAACAATCTGTTCGATGACTGGCGCCTGCCGCTCACGGCGGAGCTGAAGAGGCGCATCAAGGCCGATGTGGCCCGATTACTCCCGGCCCACGCCCAGCCCAGCGCCGCGCAGTGGAAGATGATTTTCAGCGACACGCCGTCCACCTCGGTGGTGGCCGGTGCTGGCGCGGGCAAGTCGACCACGCTGGTGCTGCGCATTCTCTTGCTCAGCCACTACCTGGGTTTTGAGCTGGATTCGATGACTGTGGTGACCTTCACCCGCGAATCGCGCAAGGATTTCATCAACAAACTCATTGAAATCTTCACGCTGTGGGGCCAGCCGCTGAACCTCAAACAGGCCCGTGAGCTGGTGCGAACCTTCCACTCGCGCATCTTGCCAATGGTCCGCAGTCTGCCGGGGTTCGAGCGCCTGCAGGCGTTCGAGAATCTCAGTGATCGTCCGCAGAGCAGCGCGGAAGAGGTCGACAGCAATCCGTTCGACCTGCGCATCAATGACGCGCAGCGACAGCAAATCAATGCCTGCTATCACCGCTTGTTCAACGAAGATGAGCGTTTCCGCCAGCTGATCCAGCCGCTGTCCCGCGCCGGGCTGCAGTTGAAGGAGCTGGAACGCGATCACCCCGATGTGCAGAAGCGCATGGCGGTCACCGAGCTTGCGGCCAAGCGCGATGAAGAGCTGTGCGACGTCATTGAGGATCTGTGGTTTCGCGCGGGTGCGTGGCCCATCAAGGGGATCGAACCCAGTCGGCAAACGTTCGAGATCAACGGTTCAACGTTCCACTGTCACGGCTATATCCCAAGCCTAGATGCCTGGGTGGTGCTCGGGTTTGACTCTAGGGAAAACGCCCAGCTATGTCGGCCAAACGCCAAACTGAGCGTCCGCGCAGAATGGGCAGTCAAGCGCACACTGTTTCAAGCTTTCTGTCGTAAGCCATTGATATGGTTGGATAGTTACGAGTCGTCAAGGCGTGTTCTGGCGACCTTGGCCGGCGATGCCAGCGCCGGTCCTGGCTTCGACTATAAGGTTAAAGGCGAGTTGGCATCGGCGCCGCTGCTCGATTGTTTTGTCGGCGCGGCAGGCTTTATCGAAAACCTCGGCCTGGATGTACCCGACGCGGTCAGTCGCATGAGCTTTGCCAAGGACGATCCCGATCGGTTTTTCTTCGAAGCCCTGAGCCTGTTCTGGCGCGCGTTCGAGGATCACTTGCTGGACCAGAAACCGCCAGTGATGACCTACAACCGCATGTTCGCCCTGTTCAGTGAGCATTCACCGGAAAACCTCAAGTTGCTCAGCGATGAACTGCTGCGACCGATGTCGCATTTGATGATCGACGAGTTTCAGGACGTTTCGCCGCAGATCGTTTCGTGGATACGCGCCAGCCTTAACGAAATCCGCAGCCGTGGCCCGGCCATGCACGTCGGGCGCGGTGCGCAGCGTTCGTCGCTGTTGTGCGTCGGCGATGACTGGCAATCCATTTACGGCTGGCGCGGCAGTTCGCCGAGCTACTTCATGGAGTTCAACAAGGAGTTTCCTTCGCCGAGCACCACGCGGGTGATGCTCAGTGACAACTACCGCAGTCATCAACACATCATCGATGCCGCCGAGCACATTGTCCGCGCAGCGCCGGCCATCGCGGGCAAGAAGGCCAAGGCCAGTGGTGAGCCCAAACCATTGCAGCCGGTCAACGTGCTTGAGCGGAATGACGAGGCGCTGGGTCAACGACTGGCGGAACATTACCGCCGCGGCGATTCGATCTTGATGCTCTATCGAAAAAGCAGCGATAAGTTATTGATAGAACAGCATATTCAGCCGGTACTTAATGTAGATTCGAACTTGCCCTACGAAGCGCGACGGCTGAAACAACTGACCTATCACAGTGCCAAGGGTTTGCAGGCTGATGCAGTGTTTCTGCTTGGCGACTGCCAGCACCTGACCAGTTCGCCGTACAAGAATCAGGTCTACCGCATGGCCGGACTGGGCAAAACCGGCGACAGCGAGCCGTACGACAGTGCGCAAAAAGACGAGATCCTGCGTCTGGCCTACGTGGGCATTACCCGGGCTGTCAGCCATTGCTACTGGTACGTCGAACCGCAAGAACCCCAAGCGGTGAATATGCCGAGAGCTTCGGATCGAGTCACCAGGGGCAAGCCATTCTTCGTCGATCATCGCGCGGAGAAGACCACCGTCTAAGCATAAAAAAGCCCGCATCGCTGCGGGCTTTTCTTTTTGAATCAGTCGGTTATGCGTAGTTCTTCAGAGATTCCGGAGGAGTGAAGGCTTCCAGTTCATCCTCGATGGCTTCGATGATTCGCTCGACATCCGCCGCGTTCATCACCGTCGCACAGGGAATGCCAGCGATGGCGATCATGGTTTCGCCGCTGGCACGATCGAACAGACGGGCGATCAGGCTGCCCGGTGCATCCATCGTCGCTTCGAATCCCATGGGATGAAAATGCCAGCGCATCAGCTGGCAAGCGTTGGGAAAGGTGACTTTGCTGGACCCTTTATTCATGGTGTTGCCCGCCTGCTTCATCGAGCGCTTCCTTTTGCTCATGTTAGGTGGGAAGAGCCTTCATTGGCTCAACCAGTGCTTGAGCTTTAAAAGTAGCATCCGTGTGTGAAAAACTGTGAGTTTTTTCAGTCCGTTTAGCGATTGATTCGCATTTTTTGATGTAAGTCACTGGCTCATCGATTATCGCCAAAACGCCAGCATGGATTTTTCATTGAAGCGGCAGAGGAAGTTGGGCAAGCTCGGTTCTTTTTCGCCGAGCCGCTTATGCACGCCGATGACGACGGCCCAGAACAGACCCAAGCCACGGCCGCCACGGTCATGCGCTATCACCTGAGCTGGAAACACCGAGATCTGGACAGCGTCATGGCGCTTTATCACGCCGATATCCAGTACAACGATTTCTTTCAGAATCGCGTGCTTGCTCTGGACGAGTTGCGCGAATACGTGCGCGTCAGCATGCCGCGAGAATCCGACGAACTGCTCGAACATTGCGACCGCATCCGGGTGGACGGCAACACGGCGTTCATTCAGTACGAGGTGACTTTGCGCGGTGGCGATGGCCTGGTGTCGTTCCGTTCCAGCGAAGCGATCACGGTCAAGGACGGTTTGATCTGGCGCGTCAACGAGTACGCCTCGCTGGTGCGTACGCAAGCCGACGGCAGTTCGGCACCCAGCCAGCGCCCGGCGGTCAGTCGTCTAGGGCTGTCACCGCGGCAATTGAGTTTCATGGCCGAAGACCTGCAGCAGTATTTCGAAAACCAGCAACCTTATCTGGATCCTGAGCTCGACCTGCAACGGGTGGCGAAGGAGTGCGGGTACAGCCGCAATCAGATCTCCTATCTGCTCAACCAAGTGCTTGGGCAAAGCTTCTATCGCTACGTCAATCAGGCGCGCCTGCAGCATTTGCTGCGCGCCCTGGACAGCGCCACGCCGCCGTTGCGTATCGATGAGCTGGCGTTCGCCGCCGGCTTCAATTCGCTGTCAGCGTTCTACAAATGCTTTCGCGAGCATACCGGTCAGTCACCCAAGGCCTACGCCAGACAAATTTCTCTGCGGGCACGCGCGCAAGACAGCCACTGAAGACAACCACTAGGATCGACGCCATCGAGGTTTTCAGTGGCGGAGTCTGGCATGTCGGCGTGGCGCACGATCAGTTTGTGGATGGATCAGCTCGAAGAGCCGCTGGTGGCCCGGCCTGCGCTGGAGCGGGATCTGGACGTCGACGTGGCAATCATCGGCGCCGGTTACACCGGACTGTGGACGGCGTACTACCTGAAGAAACACGCGCCCGGCCTGGATATCGCCATCATCGAGGCGCAAACCGCCGGATTCGGTGCTTCCGGCCGCAATGGCGGCTGGCTGATGGGCAACCTGCTCGGCGAGGATCGTCTGCTGGCAGGGTTGTCGCCCGAACAACGCCGGGCTTCTTACGACCTGCTGCACAGCATTCCTGATGAAGTGGAAATCGTCATCGAACGTGAAGGCATCGACTGCGATTACCGCAAGGGTGGGGTGCTTTATTGCGCCGCGCGCTATCCCGAACAGGAAACTGTGCTGCGCGATTACCTGAGCAAGCTGCACGCTCAAGGGCTGACGGACGACGATTACCGCTGGCTCAGCCCCGAGCAACTGGCTCAGCAGATCCGCGTGGCGAAACCCTACGGCGGCATCTTCGCCCCTCACGTTGCGACCATTCACCCGGCGAAACTGGTGCGCGGTCTGGCGCAGACCGTGCAGAACATGGGCGTGAAAATCTATGAAAACAGCCCGGTGAGCCACTGGCAGTCAGGCAGTTTGCGCACCGCCAAAGCCAGCGTGCGCGGTCGCTGGATTGTCCCGGCCGTGGAAGGTTATTCGGTGACGTTGCCGCCGCTGGGCCGCTATCAGTTGCCGGTGCAAAGCCTGATCGTCGCCACCGAGCCGCTGTCGGCTGCGACCTGGGATGAAATCGGCCTGAATCGCGGCCAGGCGTTCAGTGAATTCAGCCGTCAGGTCACCTACGGCCAGCGCAGTGCCGACAACCGCCTGATTTTCGGCGCCCGTGGCGGTTATCAGTTCGCCGGCAAGCTGCGTCATGACTTCAACCTGACCGGCGACGAGGTCGAACTGCGCCGCTACCTGCTCGGCGAACTGTTTCCGCAACTGAAAAACGTGCAGATCACCCACGCCTGGGGCGGCAACCTCGGCATGTCGCGGCACTTCAAGCCGCACATGCTCTGCGACCGTGCCAATGGCGTCGCGTTGTCCGGCGGTTACGGCGGTGAGGGCGTCGGTGCCAGCAATCTCGGCGGACGCACCCTGGCCGATCTGATTCTCGAACGCGACAGCGAACTGACCCGGCAGCCGTGGGTACTGCCCGATGGCGGCATTCATGCGCTGCGCGCCTGGGAGCCGGAGCCGTGCCGCTGGCTGGGCTACAACGCGATCATCAAAAGCTTCGTGCACGAAGACCAGACCTTGGCCAACCCGGCCACCGCACCCTGGCGGCGCAAGCTGGCCAGCCGGGTCGCCGGCTTCATGGAAGGTTTCATGCACTAAACGCCGTTTCCCTCAATAAACAGGTCACGCCATGAGCATCACCCAATTCAAGAACACCGCCACGCTGGCCCTCGAAGAATCCAGCCCGGTCGCCGTGCCCCTCGGCGAGCCCGTCGCAATCGCCTCGACCACCAGTGTCGAGCGCGACGACGGGGTTGAAACCGGCGTCTGGGAGTGCACCCCAGGGCGCTGGCGGCGACAGATCACTGCGCAGGAGTTCTGCCATTTCATTTCCGGGCGCTGCACGTTCACCCCCGACGGTGGCGGCGAAACCCTGCACATACAAGGCGGCGACGCACTGATGTTGCCAGCCAACACGCTCGGGATCTGGGATATCCAGGAAACCGTGCGCAAGAGCTACGTGCTGATTTTCTGATTGTTCGATCGTTTGATTGCCTGCCAACAAAAAAAGCCCATACAGGAATCGCCCCATGATCCAGAAAACCCTCGCATTGGCGCCGCTGCTGCTGGCCGTTTCCGTCAGTCACGCGGCCGAGACGGTCAAGGTCTACAACTGGTCCGATTACATCGCCCCGGACACCACCAAGAATTTCCAGAAAGACACGGGCATCGGCGTCACCTATGACGTCTACGACAGCAACGAAACCCTCGACGGCAAGTTGATGACCGGCAAATCCGGTTACGACGTGGTCTTCCCGTCGAACCACTTCATGGCGCGGCAGATTCAGGGCGGGGCACTGAAGAAGCTCGACAAAAGTCAGCTACCGAACTGGAAGAATCTCAATCCGGCGTTGCTCAAGGCTTTGCAGACCAACGACCCGAACAACGAGCACGGCTTTCCATACCTGTGGGGCAGCACCGGTATCGGCTACAACATCGCCAAGATCAAAGCGGTGCTCGGTGACAATGCGCCGGTGGATTCCTGGGACCTGATTTTCAAGCCCGAATACATGGAAAAGCTGCAGAAGTGCGGGGTGGCGATTCTCGACAACGGCCCGGAATTGCTCCCGGCGGCGCTTAACTACCTCGGTCTGCCGCACCACAGCAAGAATCCCGAGGACTACAAGAAAGCCGAAGCGCTGCTGATGAAAGTCCGGCCCTATGTCAGCTACTTTCATTCATCGAAATACACCAGCGACCTGGCCAACGGTGATATTTGCGTAGCGGTCGGGTTTTCCGGGGACATCCTGCAAGCCGAGAACCGCGCCAGGGAAGCGAAAAACGGCGTCGAGATCGGTTATGCGATTCCCAGGGAAGGCGCGGCGATCTGGTTCGACATGGTCGCCATGCCCGCCGACGCCCCGGACGAGAAGGCCGGCTACGCCTTCATGAACTACCTCCTGCGCCCCGACGTCATGGCCGGGATTACCAACTACGTGCATTACGCCAATGGCAATGAACAGGCGGACGGCCTGATCGATCCGGCGATCAAGAACGACACCAAGGTGTACCCGAGCCCGGAAATGATGGGCAAGCTGTTCGCGCTGGAGGCGATGCCGCTGAATATCGACCGGATTCGTACGCGGGTCTGGAACAAGATCCGCACCGGTAGCTGAGTTTTCCAGGACGAACACACAAGACCCCTGTGGGAGCGAGCCTGCTCGCGAAAGCGGTCTGTCATTCAACAATTATGTTGACTGGGCAGGCGCCTTCGCGAGCAGGCTCGCTCCCACAATGATATTGCGTGAAGCCAGTAGTTGATATCAAAGCACTGGCACCGCTGTCTGAAAGTGTGACTTGCCCAACAAATCCAAACTTACCGATATTTAATATTTAAATAGGAAATCGTCAGACGATTTGCCCTGTCCCCAGCAACTAACAACAATCTTTCCTCCCTGTGCGCTTTGTTTACGGCAGTTTCCTGATATATCGAAATTGGATCGCAAAAAAATCCTTTACGACAGATTTCAAATTGTGTCAGGTTCGTTACGCCTTCATTGGGCGAGTGATAGGACGATCTCGCCAAAGATCGTCCTGTCGGACAAAAACTGTTCCATTGCTAAACAAGGAAGTGTGTTTATGTCAAAAGTTAAAACCAACGCTGTTGATTCCGCCGAACAGGCTTTCCAATTGGCCGCCTTCAGCTCGGCGTACAACCAGATCAATAGCTTCAGCCATCAATACGATCGTGGCGGCAACCTCACGGTCAATGGCAAACCCTCGTACACCGTCGATCAGGCGGCTACGCAATTGCTGCGTGATGGCGCTGCCTACCAGGACAAGGACGGCAGCGGCAAAATCGAACTCACCTATACGTTCCTGACGTCTGCATCGAACAGCACGATGAACAAGCACGGGATCAGTGGGTTCAGTCAGTTCAGCGCGCAGCAGCAGGCGCAGGCCAAGCTCGCCATGCAATCCTGGGCCGACGTGGCCAATGTCACGTTCACCGAGAAAGCTTCGGGCGGCGACGGCCACATGACGTTCGGTAACTACAGTGGCGGCCAGGATGGCGCGGCGGCGTTCGCCTACCTGCCAGGTACCGGCGCAGGTTATGACGGTACTTCGTGGTACTTGATCAACAGCGGCTACACGCAGAACAAGAACCCGGATCTGAACAACTACGGTCGTCAGACCCTGACCCACGAAATCGGCCACACCCTGGGCCTGGCTCACCCTGGCGACTACAACGCCGGCAATGGCAACCCGACCTACAATGACGCTACTTACGGCCAGGATACGCGCGGCTACAGCGTCATGAGTTACTGGAGCGAGAGCAACACCAACCAGAACTTCAGCAAGGGCGGCGTCGAAGCCTATTCGTCCGGCCCGCTGATGGACGATATCGCCGCCATCCAGAAACTCTACGGTGCCAACACCAGCACCCGCACCGGCGACACCACCTACGGCTTCAATTCCAACGCCGGCCGCGATTTCCTCAGCGCTTCGTCGTCGAGTGACAAAGTGGTGTTCTCGGTGTGGGACGCCGGCGGCAAGGACACTCTGGATTTCTCTGGCTTCACTCAGAACCAGAAGATCAACCTCAATGACGCTTCGTTCTCCGACGTGGGCGGGCTGGTCGGCAACGTGTCGATTGCCAAGGGCGCGATCATCGAAAACGCCATTGGCGGTTCGGGCAGCGATCTGTTGATCGGTAACAGTGTGGCCAACGAGCTGAAGGGCGGTGCCGGCAACGACATCCTCTACGGCGCGGGCGGTGCCGACAAGCTGTGGGGCGGCGCCGGTTCGGACACTTTCGTGTTCGCTGCCAGCTCGGACTCCAAGCCGGGTGCGATCGATCAGATCCTCGATTTCGTCAGCGGTCTGGACAAAATCGACCTGACCGGCATCACCAACGGGGCGGGCCTGCACTTCGTCAGCAGCTTCACCGGTTCCGCTGGCGATGCAGTGCTGACCTCGTCGGGCGGCAACAGCCTGTTGTCGGTGGATTTCTCCGGGCACGGCGTGGCGGACTTCATCGTCAGCACCGTTGGCCAGGCAGCGACCAGCGACATCGTGGCGTGATGTGAAGGGAAAGCGGCGCCCAAGGCGTCGCTTTCTTTACTTGCATCGGTAGGCGCTGTACGCAACGCTAAGGGCTGGAGCGAAATTTCCCATGATCTACAGAGCTTTTACCTACAAGGCATCGGCGTGGCTTTCAGCGGCGCTCGTTACGATTTCAGGAGCAACAGCGATGGCAAGCAGCCTCAGACTCGAAGAGCCCTCCGTGTTTGCCGGAAAGTGGCAGGCAACACTGTCCAGCACAGTCGAGGACCTGCGGACGCAAAAGCTGCAGGACAAACCCTCCAATACCTGTAGCGTCGAACTGCTCGCCAACAAGACCGTTGGCAAGGGAGCAGACTGTCTGGGTGCGTGGCTCGAGCAAGCTCCGATCGGCTGGTTTCCTGATCCTGACGGCTTGTCGATCACCGGTAACGAAGGCTCAAGAATCCAGTTTTTCAGCCGACAACGTGATGGGTTGTATCTGGCGACTTTGAAGTCCGGGCTGATCGTCACGCTGGAACGTACGGCGCCCGATAACTGATCGGCCTTTTTACAAACCAATACAGCTATAGCGATTGGTCACACGGTTATAAGCAAGGTCAATAAAGGCAACTGCGCCGCAATATCCGGCGTTAGTTGTTATGAAAGTGTAAGTGGCCGCCGCGAAAGTGTATCCGCGGATGGCTCGCTTTATTAATTGAAGTGTCGCCTCGCAGGGGCGATGAATAATGTTCAGGAATAATCAATGAAGATGGCGAAGGCCCCAGCCACCGCTCCGTTAATCAAGGCATTGGGCGACTATAAGAACATCTTGATCAGCGTCGGTTGTTTTACCGCGCTGATCAACGTGCTGATGCTGGTGCCGTCCATCTACATGCTGCAAGTCTACGATCGGGTGCTGTCGTCGCAGAACGAAACCACCCTGGCGATGCTGTCGCTGATGGTCGTCGGTTTCTTCGCCTTTATCGGGCTGCTGGAAGTGATCCGCAGCTTTATCGTCATCCGCATCGGCAGCCAGCTGGAGCGCCGTTTCAACCTGCGGGTCTATCAGGCTGCATTCGAGCGCAACCTGTTCAAGGGCGAGGGCAATGCCGGGCAGTCGCTCGGCGATCTGACCCACATCCGTCAGTTCGTCACCGGTCCTGCATTGTTCGCCTTCTTCGATGCGCCGTGGTTTCCGGTCTATCTGTTTGTCATCTACCTGTTCAACGTCTGGCTCGGCGTGCTGGCCACGGCGGGTGCGTTGCTGCTGATTGCACTGGCGTGCCTCAACGAATACATGACCAAGAAGCCGCTGGGCGAGGCCGCCGGGTTTTCCCAGCAGTCCAGTCAGTTGGCTACCAGCCATTTGCACAACGCCGAAACCATTCAGGCCATGGGCATGCTCGGGTCGCTGCGCAAACGCTGGTTCGGGGTGCATTCGCGCTTTCTCGGCTTGCAGAACCAGGCCAGCGACACCGGCGCGGTGATCAGTTCGTTGAGCAAGACCCTGCGTCTGTGCCTGCAATCCTTGGTGCTGGGCCTGGGCGCTTTGCTGGTGATCAAAGGCGATATGACCGCCGGGATGATGATCGCCGGCTCGATCCTCATGGGCCGCGTGCTCAGCCCGATCGACCAGTTGATCGCCGTATGGAAACAGTGGAGCGGGGCGAAGCTGGCTTACCGCCGTCTGGATGCGCTGTTGCAGGCGTTCCCGCCAAGCGACGAGGCCATGGCGCTGCCAGCGCCGAAGGGCCAGATTTCCTTCGAACAGGTCAGCGCCGGCCCACCGGGACAACGTTCCGCGACGTTGCATATGGTCAATTTCAACCTCGGTGCCGGTGAAGTACTCGGTGTGCTCGGCGCTTCCGGCTCCGGCAAATCGACGCTGGCCCGGGTGCTGGTCGGCGTGTGGCCAGTACTGGGCGGCACCGTGCGTCTGGATGGCGCCGATATCCACCGCTGGAATCGCGATCAGCTTGGCCCTTACATCGGTTACCTGCCGCAGGACATCGAGCTGTTCAGCGGCACCATCGCGGAAAACATTGCGCGATTCAGTGAAACCGACTCGCAAAAAGTCGTCACTGCTGCGCAACAGGCCGGCGTCCACGAGATGATCCTGCGCCTGCCGCAGGGCTACGACACGAAGCTGGGCGAGGACGGCAGTGGCTTGTCCGGTGGCCAGAAGCAACGCGTGGCACTGGCCCGTGCGCTGTATGGCACGCCGAGTCTGGTGGTGCTGGATGAGCCCAACTCCAATCTCGATACGGTCGGCGAGGCTGCACTGGCCAGTGCCATCGCACAACTCAAGGCGCAGGGCACCACCGTGATTCTGGTTACGCACCGCTCTTCGGTACTGGCCCAGGCTGACAAGCTGTTGGTACTCAACGACGGTCGTCTGCAGGCGTTCGGCCCGAGTCAGGATGTGCTCAAGGCACTGTCCGGGCAACAGGAACAGCAACGCGAAAAAGCTGCACAAGCACCGGGCGGGCTCAGCATGAGCCGGCAGTATCAGCCCACGACCAGGAATTCGGGTGTATGAGCAGCGCCAGCATGAACACTGAAAACGAAGCAAACATGGAACACGCCTATCTCACTGAGCGTCCGGAACGCGATGCGAAATTTTTCGCGCGCATGGGCTGGATTCTGGCCATCGTCGGCGCTGGCAGTTTCTTCACCTGGGCGGCACTGGCGCCGCTGGATCAGGGCATTCCGGTGCAGGGCACGGTGGTGGTTTCGGGCAAGCGCAAGGCCGTGCAGTCGATGAGCAGCGGCGTGGTCAGCCGGATTCTGGTGCGCGAAGGCGAAATCGTGAAGCAGGGCCAGCCGCTGTTCCGCCTCGACCAGACGCAAGTGGCGGCCGATGTGCAATCGCTGCAGGCGCAATACCGCATGGCCTGGGCCAGCCTTGCGCGCTGGCAGGCCGAGCGCGACAACCTCAAACAAGTGACCTTTCCGCCCGAACTGAGCGACGACCCGGATCCGCGTCTGGCGCTGGTGCTGGAAGGCCAGCGGCAACTGTTCAGCAGCCGCCGCGAAGCGTTCTCGCGGGAGCAGGCGGCACTGCGCGCCAATATCGAAGGCGCCACTGCGCAACTGGCCGGGATGCGCCGCGCGCGCAGCGACCTCAATGCCCAGGCCAGCTCTTTGCAGCAACAATTGAGCAACCTGCAACCGCTGGCCGACAACGGCTACATTCCGCGCAACCGCTTGATGGACTACCAGCGGCAATTGTCGCAAGTGCAACAGCAACTGGCGGAAAACACCGGCGAAAGCGGTCGTGTCGAGCAGGGCATCCTTGAGTCGCGCCTGAAATTGCAACAGCACGGCGAGGAATACCAGAAGGAGGTCCGCACGCAACTGGCCGACGCGCAGTTGAAGAGCGTGACCCTGTCCGAGCAACTGACCTCCGCCGGTTTCGATTTGCAGCACAGCGAGATCCTGGCGACTGCCGATGGCGTAGCGGTCAATCTCGGCGTGCACACTGAAGGCGCCGTGGTGCGTCAGGGCGAAACGCTGCTGGAGATCGTTCCGCAAGGCACCACCCTGGAAGTGGAAGGGCATTTGCCAATCAACCTGATCGACAAGGTCGGCACGCATCTGCCGGTGGACATTCTGTTTACCGCCTTCAACCAGAGCAAAACCCCGCGCGTGCCCGGCGAAGTCAGCCTGATCTCCGCCGACCAGATGGTCGATGAGAAAACCGGCGTGCCCTATTACGTGCTGCGCAGCAGCGTCAGCGATCAGGCGATGGAAAAACTCAACGGCCTGGTGATCAAACCGGGCATGCCAGCGGAAATGTTCGTGCGCACTGGTGAGCGTTCACTCCTCAACTACCTGTTCAAACCGCTGCTCGATCGCGCCGGTTCCGCGTTGACCGAGGAATAAGGATGTTCGGCTGTATGAATAAGCTTTCAATGCTGGCAGCAGTCATGTTGCTGGCCAGTCACTCGGCAGTCGCGGCCATGGGGCCGTTCGAGATCTACGAACAGGCGTTGCGTAACGACCCGGTGTTCCTTGGCGCGATCAAGGAGCGCGATGCCGGCCTGGAAAACCGCGCCATCGGCCGCGCCGGGCTGCTGCCTCGGATCGGCTACACCTACAACAAGGGGCGCAACTCTTCGAAGGCTACGTCCCTTGATGATCGTGCACGCAACCGCACCGACGAGCGCAACTACAGCAGTTACGGTTCGGCGCTGACCGTGCAACAACCGCTGCTCGATTACGAGGCTTACGCGGCGTATCGCAAGGGTGTCGCCCAGTCGCTGTTCGCCGACGAAGCGTTTCGCGGCAAGAGTCAGGAGCTGTTGGTGCGAGTGCTGGATAACTACACCAAAGCCCTGTTTGCCCAAGATCAGATCGACATCGCCCAGGCGAAGAAGAAGGCCTACGAGCAACAGTTCCAGCAGAACGAACACATGTTCAAGCAGGGCGAGGGCACCCGCACCGATATTCTCGAAGCCGAGTCGCGTTATGAATTGGCAACTGCCGAGGAGATCGAAGCGCGCAACGAGCAGGATGCTGCCTTGCGCGAACTGGGGGCGCTGGTCGGCGTGCCAGCGGTGGACATCGGCGACCTGGCCCCGCTCGGTCAGCAGTTTCAGACCTTCACGCTGCAACCGGCCAACTTCGACACCTGGCATGAACTGGCGATCAGCAACAACCCGAACCTGGCTTCGCAACGCCAGGCTGTCGAGGTGGCGCGCTATGAAGTCGAGCGCAACCGCGCCGGGCATCTGCCGAAGGTGAGCGCCTACGCCTCGATGCGCGACAACGAGTCGGAGAGCGGCAATACCTATAACCAGCGCTACGAAACCAACACCATCGGCCTGGAAGTCAGCGTGCCGCTGTACGCCGGGGGCGGGGTATCGGCTTCGACCCGTCAAGCCAGCCGCACCATGGAACAGGCCGAATACGAACTGGATGGCAAGACCCGCGAGACCTTGATCGAACTGCGCCGACAATTCAGCGCCTGTCTGTCGGGCGTGAACAAATTGCGCGCTTATCAGAAGGCCTTGAAGTCGGCGGAAGCGCTGGTGGTGTCGACCAGACAAAGCATTCTGGGTGGCGAACGGACCAATCTCGACGCATTGAACGCCGAGCAGCAACTGTTCACCACCCGCCGGGATCTGGCCCAGGCGCGTTACGACTACCTGATGGCCTGGACCAAATTGCATTACTACGCCGGCACCCTGAACGAGCAGGATCTGGCCCGGGTGGATGAGGCATTTGTGGTTGCGCAACAGCCCTCACCCTAACCCTCTCCCAGAGGGAGAGGGGACCGATCCGGGGAGATTGAAAAGATACACCGACTTGAACGAGCGGCACTGAATCCATAGTCGGCTATTTTTTCAGGTCGAGGATGACTGAAGACAACACAAATCAGCTCCCTCTCCTCGGGGAGAGGGCTGGGGTGAGGGGAGCGACCGAGTTGCCTGCGATAGCTGCATCGACATGAACGACCGCGTCGAACTCAGGTTTTGACATCAACACAAATCGGCTCCCTCTCCCTGGGGAGAGGGCTGGGGTGAGGGGAAACAGGCGACACCGCAGTCAGCCTTGTACAAAAAAACAAAAAACGAGAGTGATGAACATGGACGTACGCATCAAGCCGATCTCGGTCGGCACGCTGTTGCTTGTGATTTCTGCAAACCAGGTTCAGGCCCAATACCTGGAATCCGGCCAGCCCGGTGATCCGGCCAGTTGGCGCAGCGCCGAGTTTCTGCGTGACTGGGGTCTGGAGCGCATGCAGGCCGATCAAGCCTACGCCGCCGGCATCACCGGCAAGGGCGTAAAAATCGGCGCGCTCGATTCCGGTTTCGATGCCGCCCACCCCGAATTCTCCGCCGACCGTTATCACCCGGTAACCGCCAGCGGCAGCTACGTCGATGGCTCAGTGTTCAACGTCGACGGCACGCTCAACCCGAACAACGACTCCCACGGCACCCACGTGGTCGGCACCATGGGCGCGTCGCGTGACGGCAGCGGCATGCATGGCGTGGCGTATAACGCGCAAATCTACGTCGGCAATACCAACAAGAACGACAGTTTCCTCTTCGGCCCCGGCCCCGATCCGCGCTATTTCAAAGCGGTCTACGACAGCCTGGCCGACGCCGGCGTGCGGGCGATCAACAACAGCTGGGGCAGTCAGCCGCCGGATGTCAGCTACCGCACGCTGGCGGATCTGCACGCCGCCTACGCGCAACACTGGAACAAGGGCACGTGGCTCGACGCCGCTGCCGATGTGTCGCGGCGCGGCGTGATCAATGTGTTCAGCGCTGGAAACAGCGGCTACCCGAATGCCAGCGTGCGCTCAGCGCTGCCGTACTTTCAGCCCGATCTGGAAGGCCACTGGCTAGCGGTGTCCGGGCTCGATCAGAGCAATCAGCAGAAGTACAACCAGTGCGGCATCGCCAAATACTGGTGCATCACCACACCGGGGGCGAAGATCGACAGCACCATTCCCGGTGGCGGTTACGGGATCAAGTCCGGCACCTCGATGGCCGCACCGCACGCGACCGGTGCCCTGGCGCTGGTGATGGAACGCTATCCGTACATGAACAACCAGCAGGCGCTGGAAGTGCTGCTGACCACCGCCACCCAGCTCGATGGCTCGGTCACCGACGCACCGAACGAGCGCGTCGGCTGGGGCGTCGCCAACCTCAACCGGGCCATGCGCGGGCCGGGGCAATTGCTCGGCGCGTTCGATGCCAATCTGGAGGCAGGGCAGCGCGATGTCTGGAGCAATGACATCTCCGACAAGGCGCTGATCCAGCGTCAGAGCGAAGACCTCGCCGAGCACAGCGCCTGGCAGCAAACCCTGCAGGATAAAGGCTGGCAGAACGGCGTTGCGGCCGGCGCCAGCCAGCAGGATCAGACCGATTACGCGGTCGGCATGCTCCGCGATGCAGCAGCGGCGAACCGGGTGTATCAGGGCAGCCTGATCAAGTCCGGCGCCGGTCAATTGCTGCTCAGCGGCGCAAACACCTACCGTGGCCCGACCACCGTAAACGGCGGGCTGCTCACCGTGAACGGTTCGCTGACCTCAGCGGTCACCGTCAACGACAGCGGGACCCTCGGCGGCTCCGGACGCATTGCCGCGTTGACCGCCAACCGCGGCGGCCGGGTCGCGCCGGGCAATTCCATTGGCACCTTGAACGTCGCCGGTGATGTGACATTCGCACCGGGCTCGACTTACGCCGTAGAGCTATCGCCAAGCAGCAGCGACCGTATCGTTGCTGGCGGCACGGCAACCGTCAGCGGCGCCAGCGTCAGTCTCGCGCTGGAAGATAGCCCGACACTGCTCAGCAGCGCCGAAGCGCAAAGCCTGCTCGGTCGCCAGTACAACATCCTGCAAGCGGCCGGCGGCGTTCAGGGGCAGTTCGCTTCGGTAGTACCGAACTACCTGTTCATCGGCGGTGCCCTCGATTACGCCGCAAGCGGCATTCAGTTGAACATCGAACGCAACGCGACCAGCTTCGCCAGCGTCGGGCAAACGCCCAACCAGCGTTCGGTGGCGGCGGCCGTCGAAGCTTTGGGCGCCGGTAATTCCGTCTACGAAAGTGTGTTGCGTGCACCCACCCAAGCCTCGGCGCAGCAAGCCTTTCAACAGCTGAGCGGCGAGATTTATCCGGCGCTCGGCACGATGCTGATCAATGACAGCCGCCAGTTGCGTGATGCAGTCGGCGAGCGCCTGCGCGATGAGTCCGCGACCCGCGGCAACGGCTGGATCAAAGCCCTTGGCGCGTGGGGCAGCACCGATTCGGGCCACGACACCGCAGGCTACAACACCTCGATCGGCGGCCTGCTGGCCGGTGTCGACGGCGCGCTCGACGAGCAGACCCGAATCGGTCTGGTCACCGGCTACAGCGACAGTTCGCTGAGCATGGGCTCGGGCACGCATTCCTCGGCGAAAGTCGACAGCTATCACCTCGGCGCTTACGCCGGCCACGACCTCGGCCCGTGGCGCTTGAGCACCGGCGCGGCGTATAGCTGGCATCGCGGCGATGTGAAGCGCGATCTGCAATACGACGAAGTCAGCGCCAAGCAGAAAGCCAAGCTTGATGCGACCACCACCCAGGTCTTCGGCGAGACAGCGTATCGCTTGCAGCTGCAACCGTTGGCGCTGGAACCGTTCGCCAACCTGACTTACCTGCATCTGGACACCGAAGGCTTCACCGAAAAGGGCGATGCCGCTGCGCTGAAAAGCTCGGGCGATCAGCGCGATGTGGTGCTGAGCACTCTGGGCGTACGGGCGAGCAAAACCTTCAACCTTTCGACTCAGCAAGCGCTGGACGTCAGCGCTCGTCTCGGCTGGCAGCACAGCCTCAGCGATATCGATTCCGAGCAACATGTGCGCTTTGCCAATGGCGGCACGCCGTACGCGGTGGAGAGCTCGGCGCTGGTACGCGATGCGGCGCTGGTCGGCGTGCAGGCCAGTCTGGCGTTGAGCAAGGACGTGCGGGTCAACCTCGATTACAACGGCCAACTGGCCAGCCGCGAGCAGTTGCATGGCGTTGGGCTGAGCCTGAACTGGCAGTTCTGACCGAGCGCTTTCCTGTGGCGAGGGAGCTTGCTCCCGCTGGGGCGCGAAGCGGCCCCGCCTTGCGTCAGGTAGATCGCGGTGACTGATTTTACGGCTGCTGCGCAGCCGAGCGGGAGCAAGCTCCCTCGCCACAAATAGCGTGCACGGCAGCACAGACAACAGGATTTTTCGCAACATCACTAAGGAAGGTCGTGGATGGATAACAACAATACCCCCGCGCAATCGGGTGGCCGCTTTGCCCTGAAAACCCTGACAGTCGCAATGCTCTGTGCCAGTGCGATGGCGCAGGCAGCGCCTTACGTGGAAAACGGCCGCAACGGCGATCCGTCGAGTTGGCGCAGCAATGAATTCAAGGCTGACTGGGGCCTGGGCGCGATCGGCGCGGATTACGCTTACGCCGCTGGCTATACCGGCAAAGGCGTGAAACTGGGGATCTTCGATCAGCCGGTGTACGCCGCGCATCCGGAGTTCTCCGGTAGCAACAAAGTGGTGACCCTGGTCACCAGCGGTATCCGCGAATACACCGACCCGTACATTCCGGTGAAGGCCGGCGATGCGTTCCTGTATGACGGTTCACCCTCGGTCGGCTCCAACGGCAAACTCGGCGCCCACGGCACTCACGTTGGCGGCATCGCGGCGGGCAGTCGCGACGGCGGGGTGATGCATGGCGTCGCGTTCGGCGCGCAGATCATCAGCGCCGACAACGGCGACCCGGGGCCGGAGGACGGCATCGTTCGCGGCAACGATGGTGCGGTGTACAAGGCCGGTTGGGATGCGCTGATCGCCAGCGGGGCGCGGATCATCAACAACAGCTGGGGCATCGGCATCACCGACCGCTTCGACCTCGGCGGCCGCGATCCGGCGTACCCGCACTTCACCGTCAACGACGCGCAATTGCAATTCAACGAAATCCGCACCTTGCTCGGCACCAAACCGGGCGGCGCCTACGACGGTGCGATTGCCGCCGCACGCAGCGGCATCGTCACCATTTTCGCCGCCGGCAACGACTACAACCTCAACAACCCGGATGCCATCGCCGGCCTAGGTTATTTCGTCCCGGACATCGCGCCGAACTGGATCACCGTCGCCGCGTTGCAGCAGAACCCGGACGCGGCCAGCGCCAACCCCTACGTGATCAGCACGTTCTCCTCGCGTTGCGGCTACACGGCGAGTTACTGCGTCTCGGCGCCGGGCACGAAGATCTACAGCTCGATCATCGAAGGCACCAACGCCGGCAACCTGACCACCAGCTACGCCAACTACAACGGCACGTCGATGGCGGCACCGCACGTCGCCGGTTCCATCGCGGTGCTGATGGAGCGCTTTCCGTACATGAGCGGCGACCAGGTCGCCAGCGTGTTGCGCACTACGGCGACCGACCTCGGCGCGCCGGGCATCGACGCCTTGTACGGTTGGGGCATGATCAATCTGCGCAAAGCCATCGACGGCCCGGCGATGTTCGTGACCGAGCAGGATATTCCCGAGGAATTCCGGGTGCAGGGCGCTTACGGCTCCGGCCAGTTTGTAGCTGACTTGCCGGGCATCGGCGCGATCATCGATCAGGGCAAACCGACCGAGCGCGTGTGCAGCGACATCACTTGCGGCCTCGACACCTGGCGCAACGACATCGGTGGCCATGGCGGTCTGACCAAGCAAGGCATCGGCACCCTGGTGCTGACCGGCAACAACACTTACAGCGGCCCGACCCAGGTCAATCAGGGGCGACTGGCGATCAATGGCTCGCTGCAATCGGCGGTCACGGTGAATGATGGCGGTGTTCTCGGCGGCAACGGCCGCATCGGCGCACTGGCGGTAAATAGCGGCGGTACGGTGGCACCGGGCAATTCCATCGGCACTCTGAATGTGGCCGGTGACGTGACCTTCGCGCCGGGTTCGACCTACGCCGTAGAGCTGTCGCCAACCAGCAGCGACCAGATCGTTGCGAGCGGCAAAGCGGTCGTCGAAGGCGCCACGGTGAGCCTGTCACTGGAAAACAGCCCGACCTTGCTCAGCACCGGCGAAGTGCAAAGCCTGCTCGGCACCCGTTACAACATCCTGCAAGCAGCGGGTGGCATTGAAGGGCGCTTCGGTCAGGTCTTGCCGAATTACGCCTTCCTCGGCGGCACCCTCGATTACTCGGCGGGCGGCATTCAACTGGCGGTCGGGCGGAATGAGGCATCGTTTGCCAGCGTCGGTCTGACGCCCAACCAGCGCGCCGTCGGTACCGCCGCCGAGCGTCTGGGCGCAGGCAATGCGCTGTTCGAAACCCTGTTGCTGTCGCCAAACGCGGCGTCGGCGCAGCAGGCTTTTCAACAGTTGTCCGGCGAGATTCACCCGGCCATCGGCACGCTGCTGATCAACGACAGCCGTTACCTGCGCGAAGCGGTCGGCGAGCGTCTGCGTGAGCGTGATCTGTTCAATGCCGATGCGCCGACGGATGATCGCAGTAACGTCTGGGTCAAGGTCCTCGGATCGTGGGGCGAGAGTGATGGCGGACATGAGAATGCCGATTCCAACAGCTCCATCGGTGGGCTGCTGGCCGGTGTCGACGGTCTGATTACTGAAGATACCCGTCTCGGTTTCGTCACCGGTTACAGCGACAGTTCGTTGAGCATGGGCAGCGGCACGCATTCCTCGGCGTCGGTCGACAGCTACCACTTGGGCGCGTATCTGGGCCATGAAATCGACGCGTTGCGCCTGACCGTCGGCGGCGCCTACAGCTGGCATCGCATCGATGTGAAACGTGATCTGCAGTTCGGCGACGTCAGCGGCAAACAGAAAACCAAGCGAGACGCGACCACCGCGCAACTGTTCACCGAGGCCGCCTACGATCTGGGCCTGCAACCGATGAACCTCGAGCCGTTCGCCAATCTGTCCTACGTCCACCTCAACACCGACAGTTTCACCGAGAAGGGTGACGCTGCTGCGCTCAAGGGTGGTGAAGACAACCGCGACGTGGTGCTGTCGACCCTCGGCGTGCGTGCCAAGCGCAGCTTTGCCCTGTCGGACCAGCATCAACTGGAGCTGGGCGCGAGCCTCGGCTGGCAGCACAACCTGAGCAGCGTCGATGCCGACAGCCACCTGGCCTTCGCCAACGGCAACAGCGCGTTCACCGTGCAGAGCGTGTCGATGGATCGCGATGCCGCCGTAGTCGGTGTACGTGCCGGTCTGGCGCTCAATCGCGACGTGCGGGTCAACCTCGATTACAACGGCCTGATCGGTTCCAACGAGAAGGATCACGGCGTTGGTCTGACCCTCGACTGGCAGTTCTGAGGCGTAACCGGCAGCGCTTCACGGGCTGCCGGTTTTTCACGAAAAGGGAGCGCTGCATATGGGACTGTTCGATTACAAAAATGCCGACGGCAAAGGCTTGTACAGCGACGCCATCGCACTGACGCTGTATGCCTACACGCCCACCGGCAAACCGTTGCCCGCCACCGCGTGGGCGCCGGTCACTGCGACGGCGCTGGGCTATCAGGGCAAGGTCGGCGCGCAAGGTACGTTTTTCGGTGAAAAGGACGGTTTCACCAGCGCTGAAGCCGAAGTGCTCGGCAAATACGACGCCGCTGGCAAACTGATCGGCCTCGGCATTGCCTTTCGCGGCACCGGCGGGCTCGGTTACAGCGACACCTTCGGCGATCTGAAAAACAATCTGCTGGCAGCGGTCGGGCCATCGGATTATGCGAGCAACTACGCGAAAAACGCCTTCGACAAACTGCTTGAGGCCGTCGCCGCTTTCGCGGTTGGCAACGGCATTGCCGCCAGGGACGTGCTGATCAGCGGCCACAGCCTCGGTGGCCTTGGGGTCAACAGCGTCGCCGAGTTGAGCGCGGACAACTGGGGTGGCTTCTACCAGGACGCCAATTACATTGCGTTCGCCTCGCCGACCCAGAGCAGCGTCGGCAGCCAGGTGCTCAATATCGGTTTCGAGAACGATCCGGTGTTCCGCGTGCTCGACGGCACCACGTTCAGCGCGGTGTCGATGGGCAAGCACGACAAGCCGCACGAATCGACCACCGATAACCTCGTCAACTTCACCGACAACTACGCCTCCACGGCGCAGAACCTGGTGCCGTTCAGCATCGTCAACCCGCTGAACTGGTCGGCGCACAGTTCGCTGGGCTATGCCGATGGCTTGAATCGAGTGATCGATTCGGCGTTCTACAACCTGACCGAGCGAGACTCGACGATCATCGTCGCCAATCTTGAAGAAGCGTCGCGGGGCAAGACCTGGGTCGAGGACCTGGGCCGCAGCGGCGAGCCGCACACCGGCAGCACTTTCATCATTGGCTCGCAGAGCGGCGACTGGCTCAAGGGCGGGGCGGGCAACGATTTTCTGGAAGGGTTGGGCGGCGATGACCGTTTCCGCGATGACGGCGGCTACAACGTGATTTTGGGCGGGCAAGGCCACAACACTTTCGATCTGCAGAAACCGCTGCAGAACTTCAGCTTCGCCAACGACGGCGACGGCACGCTGTACGTGCGCGACGCCTATGGCGGCATCAGCCTGACCCGCGACATCGGCGCGCTGGTCAGCAAGGAGGCGGGTTCATGGTGGGGCAGCAAGGAGCTCACTTGGGGCGTCACCGCCAAGGGCTTGAGCAACGGCAGCGAACTGACCCGGTACAACCATTCGCTCAGCGGTGATGGCTATGGCAATGCGCTGCACGCCACGGCGGACGGCGACTGGCTGTTCGGCCTCGGTGGCGATGACCAACTGATCAGCGACAAGGCGCAGGTGACCTTCGTTGGCGGCGCCGGCAACGACGTGATGACGGCGGTGGGTGGCAACAACACCTTCCTGTTCAGCGGCGCGTTCGGTTTTGATGCGATCAATGGTTATCAGGGCAGCGACAAATTGCTGTTCATGGGCGTCGAGGGCGCGGGGCAGGGCTATGACTACAAGCAGCATGCCGCGCAGTCCGGCGCCGACACCGTGCTGAAGATTGGCGATTTTGCCGTGACGCTGATTGGCGTGGGCGTGGCTAACCTGTCTGATTCGAGCTTCGTCTTCACCTGATTCCCAATAGGTGGGCGATCCTGAATTGGAAGCGGTTTTGCTGACGAAACGCATTCAACTGTAGGAGTGAGCCTGCTCGCGATAGCGGTGTTTCAGATAAAAATTTCTCAACTGGCACACCGCTATCGCGAGCAGGCTCACTCCTACAAAGGGAAATGTGCGAAATGTGATGAATGCTCCGGAGCCCTGCGCTCTGGCTGTGAGCTATCTCTGACAATTCCAACAACAAGAGAGGCAATGGCAATGGGTGTATACGACTACAAGAACCTCACGACGGCCGATTCCAAGGCACTGTTCAGCGATGCCATGGCGATCACGCTGTATTCCTATCACAACCTCGATAATGGTTTCGCCGCCGGCTACCAGCACAACGGCTTCGGCCTCGGCCTGCCGGCGACGCTGGTCAGCGCGCTGATTGGCGGCACCGACTCGCAAGGGGTGATCCCCGGTATCCCGTGGAATCCGGACTCGGAAAAACTCGCCCTCGAGGCCGTGCAAAAGGCCGGCTGGACGCCAATCAGCGCCGCGCAGTTGGGCTACGACGGCAAGACCGATGCACGCGGAACGTTCTTCGGCGAGAAGGCCGGCTATACCAGCGCGCAGGTGGAAATCCTCGGCAAATACGACGCCCAGGGGCATCTCACCGAACTGGGCATTGCCTTTCGTGGCACCAGCGGCCCGCGGGAGATCCTCATTGGCGATTCGATTGGCGACGTGATCAGCGATCTGCTCGCAGCGTTCGGCCCGGCCGATTACGCGAAAAACTACGTCGGCGAAGCTTTCGGCAACCTGCTCAACGATGTCGTCGCATTCGCCCGGGCCAACGGCCTCAGCGGCAAGGACGTGCTAGTCAGCGGCCATAGCCTCGGCGGCCTGGCAGTTAACAGCATGGCCGACTTGAGTGGCGGCAAGTGGGGCGGTTTTTTCGCCGATTCCAACTACATCGCCTACGCCTCGCCGACCCAGAGCAGCGGCGACAAGGTGCTGAATATCGGCTACGAAAACGACCCGGTGTTTCGCGCCCTCGACGGTTCGACCTTCAGCAGTGCTTCGCTGGGCGTGCACGACGCGCCGCACGTATCGACCACCGACAACATCGTCAGCTTCAACGACCACTACGCCTCGAGCGCGTGGAACGTGCTGCCGTATTCGATCCTGAACATTCCGACGTGGATTTCGCACCTCCCGACCGGTTATGGCGACGGCATGACCCGCGTGCTGGAATCGAAGTTCTACGACCTGACCAGCCGCGACTCGACGATCATCGTCGCCAACCTGTCCGACCCGGCCCGGGCCAACACGTGGGTGCAAGACCTCAACCGCAACGCCGAAACCCACAAGGGCAGCACCTTCATCATCGGCAGTGACGGCAACGACCTGATCCAGGGCGGCAGCGGCAATGACTACCTTGAAGGGCGCGCCGGCAATGACAGCTTCCGCGACAGCGGTGGCTACAACATCATTCTGGGCGGGCAGGGTAGCAACACGCTCGACTTGCAGCAGACGGTGAAGAACTTTGACTTCGCCAATGACGGCGCCGGCAACCTGTACATCCGCGACGCCAACGGCGCAATCAGCATCACCCGCGACATTGGCAGCATCGTGACCAAGGAGCCGGGCTTTCTCTGGGGCGTTTTCAAGGATGACGTGGTGCACAGTGCCACTGCCACGGGGTTGAAAGTCGGCAGCAACCTCACCGCTTATGAATCGAGCGTAAAAGGCTCGGCCGGCGCTGACACGCTAAAGGCGCACGCTGGCGGCGACTGGCTGTTCGGGCTTGAGGGCAATGATCATTTGCTCGGCGGCGCGGGCAACGATGTGTTTGTCGGCGGAGCTGGCAATGATCTGCTGGAATCGGGCGGCGGGGCGGATACGTTTCTGTTCCACGGTGCATTCGGCCAGGATCGTGTGGTGGGCTATACGGCCAACGACAAACTGGTGTTTCTTGGCGTGCAGGGTCTGTTGCCGGGGGAAGATTTCCGCGCGCATGCGTCGACGGTCGGGCAGGATACCGTGCTGACGTTTGGGGCGGATTCGGTGACGTTGGTGGGGGTGGCGCTGGGCAGTCTGAGCGCTGACGGGGTTGTTATTGCCTGATGTTGGTGCGGGGCCTGTGCCGGCCCCTTCGCGAGCAGGCTCGCTCCTACAGGGGATTTGTGGACTACGCACATCCAGTGTGGGAGCGAGCCTGCTCGCGAAAAACGATCGGCGTGTATCAATCTTCCTTGCGAACGGTCGCTACTTCATCAGCGCGAACCTTGACCTTGGCTCCGGAAATATCCTCGAATTCGTAGAAGCCGTCTTCGGTCTTGGTCTTGGGCATGTCCTCGGTCAGGTATTGGGTGCCGTTCTGCAGCGTCACCACGGTCTGGGTCGAACAGCCGCCCAGCGCCAACAGGGCTGCAACCGCTACAGGAATGCCCAGCATCTTGATTTTCATACCCACCTCTGACTCCTTGCTTGAATGTGATTGCGGGCATTGTCGGCCCTCTAACGCGGTTGGTGCCAGCATCGGCGGAAAAGTTCGATCACAGCGCGAAAAAAACGCCATTGATCTTTTTCCGTTTGCGCCGGAGACGGCTGAGCTGGTATCTGTACGCATAACCAGTGTTCGCTTGCCGTGGCTTTGAATTCCCGTGACCTCCAACCCTCTCGACGATCCGTTCTATTACCTCAACAACTTCCGGCAAGTGCTTGATTGGCTTGGACTTCGTTACGCCGATGTGATGAGCGCACGCGAACACGGCTTCATCCGCGACTTCAACACGCTGCCGCAAGCTTCGCAGGGATTGCTGGTGCGCATGGTCATGCGCAAGGGCATTCATTTTCGCGCGAGCAAACTCAACTATGTGGAAATCGGCGATATCGCTGAGGCGGCGCAGCCATTGCTCGGCCACGGCTGGCTCGACGAACGCGCGGCGCTGACCCTCGCAGAACTGTTCGATGTTTTGCTCAAGGCCGAGCTGCTGCAGGCATTCGGCGCCTTCATAGAACAGCCGAAAGGGCGCAAGGATGAATGGCTGCCCTTGCTGGCTGACCAGTTCACCGAAGCGCAAACCCTGCGCGCCTGGGCCCCGCAACTGGCGGATCGCCTGTTCAGCCTGACCCTGATGGATCTTTGCGATCGCCTGCGGCTGATGTTCTTCGGCAATCTGTATCAGGACTGGTCGGAATTCGTGCTGGCCGACCTTGGCATCTTCACCTATGAAAAAGTCGAGTTCTGCGCTGATTCCCGAGGCCTGCGCAGTCGCGAAGACGTCGACGCCTGCCTGTTCCTGCATCAGTGCCAACTGCGTTTCGAGGCGGGTGAGCCGCTGGAGGAGATCGTCGAACAGATCAACGCCGTGCACTTCGACAACCCGTGGCTGCGCCGCCGGCAAGCCAAGGCGTTGTTCCAGATCGGCCAGTATGGCGAGCGCATCGGCGACTTCGGCCTGGCCCTGAGCGTTTACCGCGACTGCGCCTATCCGGGCGCACGACTGCGGATGATCCGCGTGCTCGAACGCTGCGGCGAATATGCGCTGGCGCTGGAGCTCGGCACGCTGGCCGAACAGGCGCCGCAGAGTGCCGCCGAGCAGCAGGGCTTGCAACGCATCGTCCCGCGTCTGCGGCGCAAACTCGGTGGCCCGCCGCTCAAGCGAGCCAAGGCCAGAGCGGTCGAGCGCCTGGACTTGCACTTGCCACGCGTCGATCCGGCGCGGTCGGTGGAATTCCATGTGCAAGCGCACTTGCATGCCGATGATGGCCCGGTGCATTACGTCGAGAACAGCCTGATCAACTCGCTGTTCGGCCTGTTGTGCTGGCCGGCGATCTTCGCGCCGTTGCCGGGAGCCTTCTTCCACCCGTTCCAGCGCGGCCCGGTCGATCTGCTCAGCGAAGATTTCCTCGAGCGCCGCGCCGAACTGTTTCAGGCGTGTCTGGGCGAGCTCGACGACGGCCGCTACGCCGAGACGATCCGTCAGCGCTTTGTCGACAAATGGGGGATCCAGTCGCCGTTCGTGTTCTGGGGCGCGCTCAATGAAGCACTGCTTGAACAGGCGCTGGCCTGCTTTCCCGCTGACCACCTCAAGCACTGGTTCAAGCGCCTGCTGCTCGACATCAAGGCCAACCGCGCCGGCATGCCGGACCTGATCCAGTTCTGGCCGCAGCACAAGACCTATCGGATGATCGAAGTCAAAGGCCCCGGCGACCGCTTGCAGGACAATCAACTACGCTGGCTGGAGTTCTGCCACGAGCACCAGATGCCGGTGGCCGTGTGTTACGTGCAATGGGCGGAGCAGAGCGCTTGAGTTACAGCGTCGCCGTCCGCGCCCTCTGCGAGTTCACCGCCAAGACCGGCGATCTCGACCTGCGCTTCACCCCCTCGCCGACGGCGCTGGAAGGCATCGTCGGCCATCGCACCGTGGCTTCGCGGCGCAGCGAGCAGTACCAGAACGAAGTGGCGCTGCAAGGCGAGTTCGGCAAATTGCGGGTCAAGGGCAGGGCGGACGGCTACGACCCGGCGCAAAACTGCCTGGAGGAAGTGAAAACCTACCGCGGCGACCTGAGCAAGCAACCGGCCAATCATCGCCAGCTGCACTGGGCGCAGGCGAAGGTCTACGGCTGGTTGATGTGCGAGAAACTGCAACTGGAGCAGATCAAACTGGCGCTGGTGTATTTCGACATCGTCAGCGAAAAGGAAACCTGCCTGGTCGAAGCCCACAGCGCCGAAGCGTTGAAGAGGTTTTTCGCGCAGCAGTGCGCTTTGTTTTTGCAATGGGCCGAGCAGGAAATGGCCCACCGCGAAGCGCGCAATCTGGCCGCGCAGCAACTGGCGTTCCCGCACGCGGATTTTCGTCCTGGCCAGCGACATCTGGCCGAGTCGGTGTTCAAAGCCGTCAGCACCGGGCGCTGCCTGATGGCCCAGGCGCCGACGGGCATTGGCAAAACCCTCGGCACGCTGTTTCCGATGCTCAAGGCGCTGGCGCCGCAGCAGTTGGACAAGGTGTTCTTTCTCACCGCCAAGACCCCGGGGCGCAAACTGGCGCTGGATGCCAGTCAGGTGTTGTTCAGACAAACACCTGATTTGCCATTGCGGGTGATGGAAATGGTCGCCCGCGACAAGGCCTGCGAACACCCGGACAAAGCCTGTCATGGCGAATCCTGTCCGTTGGCCCAAGGTTTTTATGATCGCTTGCCGGCCGCCCGCGAAGCCGCCAGCCAGATCAACCTGCTGGATCAGGCAGCGATGCGTGAAGTCGCCGGACAGCACAGCGTGTGTCCTTATTATCTGAGCCAGGAAATGGCCCGCTGGGCGGACGTCGTGGTTGCCGACTACAACTATTACTTCGATTTCAGTGCGCTGCTGTTCGGTCTCGCCCAGCTCAATCAGTGGAAAGTCGCGGTGCTCGCCGACGAGGCCCACAACCTCGTCGAGCGTGGCCGGCAGATGTACAGCGCCAGTCTCGACCAGTTCACCCTCGCCAGCGTGCGCAAAACCGCGCCGGCAGCGCTGAAGAATTCCCTGCAACGGGTCAACCGCGAATGGAACGCGCTGCATGCGCCGCAACTGGCGGCGTATCAAGCCTACGACAAAGCCCCGGACAAACTCCTGCAAGCCATTTCCCTGTGCTGCGCGGCCATCGGCGATTACCTCAACGAGCATCCGCAAGGCCTCGACAGCGGTTTGCAGAACTTCTATTTCGATCTGCTGCAATTCGCCCGGGTCGCCGAGCTGTACGACGAGCATTACCTGTTCGATATCAGCAAACGCGACCTCGACCGCAAGCGTCCGCTGTCGCAACTGTGCTTGCGCAACGTAGTGCCGGCGGCGTTCATCGGCCCGCGCCTGACTGCGGCGCGCAGCAGCGTGCTGTTCTCGGCCACGCTGAGCCCGCGCAACTATTACGCTGACCTGCTCGGCACGCCCGCCGGCACGGTGTGCATCGACGTCGAATCGCCGTTCAGTGCCGAGCAGTTGCAGGTGCACATCGTCAGCCAGATCTCCACCCGTTTTAACCATCGCCAGGCCTCGCTGGAACCGATTGTCGAGTTGATCGCCCGCCAGTTCAGCGAGCGCCCGGGCAACTATCTGGCGTTCTTCAGCAGTTTCGATTACCTGCAACAGGTGGCGACATTATTGGCTGAGCGCCACCCGCAGATCACTCAGTGGCTGCAGTCGCGGGGCATGGCCGAGGGCGCGCGGCAGGCGTTTCTCGACCAGTTCAGCGCCGACAGCCAGGGCGTCGGGTTTGCGGTGCTGGGCGGGGCGTTCGGCGAGGGCATCGATCTGCCCGGCGCGCGGCTGATCGGTGCGTTCATCGCCACGCTGGGACTGGCGCAGCTCAACCCGGTCAACGAGCAGATGAAGCGGCGCATGGCCGCCATTTTTGGCGCCGGTTACGACTACACCTATCTGTACCCGGGGATGCAGAAAGTCGTACAGGCCGCCGGACGGGTGATCCGCACCCGCGAGGATCGCGGCACGGTGATGCTCATCGACGATCGCTTTGCCGAAAGCCGCATCAAGCAGTTGTTGCCGCGCTGGTGGGTGATCAAAAGCGAGCCGGCACTTTTCAAATCGGCGGATTCACGCATACTTCAGCCCATGACAGTGGCTGGTGAGTGTGATGAGTGAGAACAACAGAACCGCAGCGATCGACGACAGCCGTTTCCGGCTGCTGATCGACGCGGTTGTCGACTACGCGATCTACATGATCGATCCCGACGGTACCATCACCAGTTGGAACTCCGGCGCCAAGCGTTTCAAGGGTTACGAAGAAGCGGAAATCATCGGCGAACACTTTTCGCGCTTCTATACCCCTGAAGACCGTGCCAACGGCATGCCGCAACGGGCGCTGGACACCGCGATCCGTGAAGGACGCTTCGAAGGCGAGGGCTGGCGCGTGCGCAAGGACGGCACGCATTTCTGGTCGCACGTGGTGATCGACCCGATCATCGACCCCAGCGGCAAATTGCTCGGGTTCGCCAAGATCACCCGCGACCTCACCGACCTTAAAATGGCCGAAGAGACCCTCAAGCGAAGCGAACAGCAGTTCCGCCTGCTGGTGCAGGGCGTCACCGACTATGCGATCTATATGCTCAGTCCTGAAGGTTGCGTCAGCAACTGGAACCAGGGCGCGCAACGCATCAAGGGTTACCTGCCGGAAGAAATCATCGGCCAGCATTTTTCGATTTTCTACACCCCCGAAGACCGCGAACTCGGCGAGCCCCAGCGTTCATTGGCAATTGCCACCCGCGAGGGCCGGTTCGAGAACCGCAGCTGGCGGATGCGCAAGGATGGCACGCGCTTTCTCGCTCACGTGGTGGTCGATGCGATTCGCGGCGACACCGGCACGCTGCTCGGCTTTGCCAAGATCACCCGCGATGTGACCGAGGCGCACGAAGCGCAGCAGGCCCTGGAAAAGACCCGCGAGGCGTTGTTCCAGGCGCAGAAGATGCAGGCGATCGGCCAACTCAGCGGCGGTATCGCCCATGACTTCAACAACCTGCTGACGGTGATTCTCGGCAACCTCGAGATCGTGCAGAAGCGCATCGGCGACGCGCCGAAAATCGCTCGACTACTGGAGAATGCCACTCAAGGCGCCTTGCGCGGAGTCTCGCTGACCCAGCGCATGCTGGCCTTTGCCCGTCGCCAGGAACTGAAAACCGAATCGGTGGATATCCCGCACTTGGTGCGAGGCATCACCGGGCTGCTGCGCAGCTCGCTGGGGCCGGGGATTCGTATCGAAACGCGCTTCCCTGCAGATCTTCAGCCCGTGCTGGCCGACAGCAATCAGCTGGAACTGGCGATTCTCAATCTGGCGACCAATGCCCGCGACGCCATGCCCGGTGGCGGCACGGTGGTCATCCAGGCGCAGGCGGAAGTGGTGCTTGAGCAAACTCATTCGACTTTAGCGGCGGGCCGTTACGTCTGCCTGAGCCTGATCGACAGCGGCGAAGGCATGGACGAAGCCACGTTGGCCTGCGCCCGTGACCCGTTCTTCACCACCAAGGGTTTGGGTAAGGGCACCGGGCTGGGCTTGTCGATGGTGCATGGCTTTATCGAGCAGTTGGGCGGGCGCTTTATTCTCAAGAGCGAGAAGGGCCGGGGCACCTCCGCCGAGCTGTGGATTCCGGTGGCGCTTGAGCGTCCAGTCAGCCGACCGGTCTATAGCAACGCGGCGCCCATTGCGGTGCCAAGGCTCAGTGTGCTGGTGGTCGACGACGACTCACTGGTGCTGACCAGCACCAGCCTGCTCCTCGAAGACCTCGGCCATCGCGTCATCGGTGCGACCTCCGGTGCCAAGGCGCTGGCGATGTTCGATCAAGGCGAGGTGATCGATCTGGTGATCACCGACATGGCCATGCCGCACATGAGCGGCGCGCAACTGGCCCACGCGTTGCGCCTGCTAAAGCCGGATCTGCCGATCATTCTCGCCACCGGTTACGCCGAACGCCTGGAAGGTTTCGCCGCCGAACTGCCGCGCCTGCCGAAACCGTTTACCCAGTTGAATCTGGTGCAGATCATCGCCCAGTCGATGAAGTGACGCGCTGGTCGATCCGGCTGAACTAGTCTGGACGCGTGCCTTTCCAAAAGATCTTGTTCACTTTTGGAGGGCACGTCTCTTGCCTCGCATATTGACCCAGCCAAGCGCTGTTGAAGAAGCCTTGGCCGAACACGACGCCAAGATGTTTGGCTCACCCAAGGAGCGGCTGGATTTCTATCGCCGGGAAATCCAGTACGAAACCAGCATCCTCGCCAACCGCACCGACGCCTACCTGGCAGCGCAGTCGTTTCTGGTAATTGCCTTCGCCTCGTGCATGGCCAACCTCAATCCGGAGTGGGGCAAGATGTTCACCCTCGTCGTGCCGCCGTTTCTGGCACTGCTTGGCGTGCTCAGTTCACTGAATGCCTGGCCGGGGATTCGCGCGGCGTACGACATCATCGATCACTGGCACTTCAAGCAGAGCCAGTTGCTGCACAGCGAGCCGGTGATGGGCGCGGCGTATGACGAATCGCCGCTGTTCAGTGAAATGGAATCGAGCCACAAGGGCTATCGCAAGTCGCTGCTGTTCTCGGTGCGCACGCCTTGGATCTTTGCGACGTTCTGGGTGATGTTGGGGGTGTATGCGGTGTTTATTCAGGTGACCAATCCTTGAGGTGGGTTGGTCGGGGGCAGGGGACAGGTGCTGGATTTTGTGGTGTCTGTGAGATCTTACCCCCTCACCCCAGCCCTCTCCCCCAGGGGCCGAGGGGGAAAGGGAGCCGATTTTCACGCTTTTCAAAACTTGTAGTCGACTCGATTTTTCAGGTCGATGAATAACGAAAGAACACCCCGGTCAGTCCCCTCTCCCTCCGGAGAGGGCTAGGGTGAGGGGCTTTTGACTTTTATCACGCCGTTTCCAGCTCACGCCGCGCAGTAACAGCATTCTGCACCGCCGCCGGAATCGGCGGGAAATCCTCGTTCAGCACACACAGATGATCAATCGCATCTTCAAATTTCGCGTCGGCTTTCTTGCGCAGTGCCCGGTATTGCTCAAAGCGTTCGAAGTCCATCGGCGTCTGCTCCAGCAGCGCGTTGGCCGCTCGGTTCAGTTCGTGGGCTTCTTCGAACAGTTGACGATTGCGTTCCAGAGCCAGTGCTCTGCAAGCCTTGATTTGCGCAGGAGTCGAGCATTCGTTCATGACTGTAACCTTGTTTGTGTCGGGGTTCCGTTGACAGGCTATGCACCGCAGGGGAACCGAACCTGCCGGGCCGCGCTGGATGATTGGCGCGGTTAAAGTTGTGACCCTTGGGGCGCGCTCGGCGATCCATTTTTTTGCAGAAAAATCTTCGATGATTTCCGGCAAACCGCAGCGCCGGAAGAATCAGCTTTTTCGTTGCTTCAAGCTTTCATACCGCGCCAGCATCGGCTGTGTACTGATGCCATGCAGCAGGATGCTCAAGGCCACCACCGACAGGGTGAGGTCGGTGCAGACCTTGGCCACGTCGGAATCCAGTCCATGGTTCAGCGCGAAGAACAGATAAAACAAGCTGCCGATGCCACGTATGCCGAACCAGCCGATCAACAAACGCTGCGGCCCGCTGAGCAGCTTGCCCCACGGCATCAGCGCCACGCTCAACGGACGGATCAGGCAAAACAGCACGGCGCCGATCCACAGCGCCCGCCAGTCCCAGTGGGCAATCAGCACGACGCCGAGCAAGGTCACCAGAAACACCTCCATCGCCCGCTCGACCAGACTGCCAAAAGCGAGCATGTCGCCCATCATGATCCCCGCCGCGACCTGGCTGTCTTCCAGCTGTTCGGTGTCGCCATGCACAGCGTTCTCCGGTTCGACGTTCTGATGGCCGACCACCGGCTGCACCAGATGTTCGGCCGGTACTTCGGTAATGCCGGTGGATTTCACTTCTTCCTGACGCAAGCCGAGGCCGGCGGCAAACACTGCAAGGAAGCCGTAGCCGCCAATGGCGTCGGCGACCACGTAGGACAGCGCGATCAGCGCGAGGGTCAGGTAATCGTTGGGGCCGAGAGTGCTGTCCTCGTTGTGGATGCGTAGTGACAGCGCGATGCGGCCGATGCCGCGGCCCATCCAGTAACCGGTGAGCAGACCCGCCGGCACCGCCCACAACAGACTGCGGATCACCCAGTGCTGCCACTCGCCGGCGCTGCCGTCACCATGCAGCAACAGCAAGCCGAGAATCACGAAAGGGAAGGCCACGCCATCGTTGAGACCCGCCTCACCGGACAGGCCGAAACGCACGCTGTCGACGTCCTGCGCATCGTTGACCTGCACCAGCGCCGCGAGCACCGGGTCGGTCGGCGCCAGCATCGCGCCGATCAGCAGCGAAGGTCCCCATGCCAATTGCAGGCCCCAGTGCAGCAACACGCAGACGCCGATGATCGTCAGGATCATCACCGGACCCGCCAGGCCGAACGCAATGCGCCAGGTTTTGTTGGTCAGGGGCAAACGCAGCTTCAGCCCGCAGACGAACAAGGAAAAGAGCACCGCGACTTCCGTCAGGTGCTCCATCCACAACGACGATTCTTCCAGCGACAGTTTCAGCAGGTCGAGACCGCTCGGACCGATGGCGATGCCCAGCAACAGGCACACCGCTGAGGTGGTGACCGGCATCCAGCGCAACCACGACGACGTCAGGGCCAGCATCAGCAGCACGGCGCCGAGCACCGCAACCCATACGCCGAAACTCATGACCGCTCACTGCAATGAATGTTCAAGGACAGGCGCACCGGGTCAGCTCACGGTCGTGCGCAGGTACTCGGGGATGAGCACGTTGAACCACAACAGGATCATCGACACCAGCATGGTCACCAGCACCAGCAGGCCAACGCCCCACACGCACGCCGAATACAACAGGCCCTGTTCCTTGCGCTCATGCATGAACGTCGGCAGGCCGACGAACAGCAGGAATGTCGAATAGATCGACGCCGCGCCGAGCACCAGAATCGCCAGCCAGCGACTCGGATACAGCCCGGCAATCCCGGCGATGAAAAATGGCGTCACTGTGTAGGCGGCAAAACCGATGCATTGATTCAGCGTCGGGCGCGCATCGAATGACCGCGACATCCAGCGAATGAAGCCGCCCATGATCGCCACGCCGGCAACAATCGTTACGTACAGCAGCACGCTCAATTGCAGGGCGCTGGCCGTGCTCAGGCGCACGTTTTCACCCACGGCGAGGCTCCAGCCGACATAGGTCGTGCCGATGAACAGACACACGGCCGGTATCAACGCGAGCAACAGCAAATGGGCGAGGTAATGGCGGGGATGGGTTTCTTCTTCGCGGCGGATATCGGTCCAGGCGAAGTTGGGTTGGGTGAAGAGTCTGACGAGGGGGGCGGACATGACAACCTCCTGTTCCTGATGGCCCGTAGGCGCTTACAGGTATGGAGGGATGTCATGCCGCTCGGGTTCAGTTTTTCTGCTGCACGGTTACAGCATCGGTTTGCCGCCGGTCACGCCATAGCGCTGGCCGGTGATGTAGCTGGCTTCGTCAGAGGCCAGCAGCACGTAGATCGGTGCGACTTCCACTGGTTGGCCAGGACGGCCGAGCGGGGTGCTGCCGCCGAAGTTCTGCACTTCTTCATCGGGCATGGTCGAGACGATCAGCGGTGTCCAGATCGGGCCGGGTGCGACGCTGTTGACGCGAATTTCCTTCGGCCCGAGCATCTGCGCCAGGCCGCCGGTGAAGTTGGCGATAGCGCCTTTAGTGGTGGCATAGGCCAGCAGGGTCGGCTTGGGCATGTCTGAGTTGACCGAGCTGGTGTTGATGATCGACGAGCCGGGACGCATGTGTTTGATCGCCGCCTGGCAGATCCTGAACATGGCAGTGATGTTGACGTCGAAGGTCATCACCCATTCGTCATCGGGGATTTCTTCGAAGTTCTCGTGGGTCATCTGGAATGCGGCGTTGTTGACCAATATGTCGATGCGGCCGAAGCGCTCGACGGTCTGGTCGACCAGCGCCTGGCATTGAGCCTTCTCGGCAATGTCGCCCGGCAGCAGGATGCACTGACGCCCGGCCTGTTCGACCCAGCGTGCGGTTTCCTTGGCGTCCTCGTGTTCATTCAAGTACGCCACGGCGACGTCGGCACCTTCACGGGCAAAAGCAATCGCCACCGCGCGACCAATGCCGCTGTCGGCACCAGTGATCAGCGCGATCTTGCCGGCGAGGCGGCCGGAACCGACGTAGCTTTGCTCACCGCAGTCTGGATACGGTTCCATTTTGCGTTGCGAGCCGGGTACCGGTTGGGCTTGTTTCGGGAAGGGTGGTTTTGGATAGTCAGTCATCGCAGGGTCTCCTGATTTCAAGGCCAGTGTTCCGGGTTGACCCGGCGGGTTTGCCTTGAGTTCGATCGGATTTGCGCTGGATTTCTGCTGAACACCGGTCCCCTTGTAGGAGTGAGCCTGCTCGCGATAGCGGTCTGTCAGCCAGGAATAGGTGACTGACAAACCGCTATCGCGAGCAGGCTCGCTCCCACAGGGGATCTGTTTGAGCTCAGATATTGCGGTTTGTCAGCGCCCGCTCCATCCGCGCAATCCCTTCTTCGAGCAACGCCCGCGGGCAGCCGAAATTCAAGCGTACGAACTGCTGATGGGCGTCGCCAAAATCCAGTCCGGCGCTGAGCCCGACCTTGCCCTGTTCAAGGAAGAACCGCTGCGGATCCCGCAGCTCCAGCGCCGTGCAATCGAGCCACGCCAGATAGGTGCCCTGTGGCACATTGATGGTCACGCCCGGCAGGCGCGTGCGCACGGCGTCTACCAGCCAGTCGCGGTTGGCCTGCAGGTAGGTTTTCATTTCAGCGAGCCACGGCCCGGCTTCGCTGTAGGCGACACGGGTGGCTTCCATGCCCAGCGGATTGACGCTGTCGACCATGCCGCAGCGCGCGTGGTTAACGCGTTCGCGCAGGGCGGCGTCCTGAATGATCATGAACGAGGTCTTGAGACCGGCGATGTTGTACGCCTTGCTCGCCGACATCAGGGTGATCGTGCGTTTGGAAATTTCCGGACTCAGCGACGCGGCAGGAATGTGTACGCGGCCGTCGAAGCACAGTTCGGCGTGGATTTCGTCGGAGATGATCCACGCGTTCTGCGCTGCACAAATGTCCGCCACTGCCTGCAACTCTGCGCGGTCGAAGACCTTGCCGATCGGGTTGTGCGGGTTGCTCAGCAGCAGGGCGCCACCGCCCTCGAGCGCCTCACGCAAAGATTCCAGCGGCGTGGCGTAAGTGCCATCGGCTTGGGCGTCGAATTCCAGCTCGACCTTGTTCAGACCCCAATGGCCCGGCGCATGGCGCAGCGGCGGATAGTTGGGCGTTTGCACGACGACATTCTGCTGTGCCTGCACCAGAGCCTTGAGCGCCATGTTGAAGCCCGACTCCACGCCCGGCAGGAAAATCAGTTCCTGCGGTTTGACCCGCCATGCGTACTTGTTCCAGAGGTCGGCGACGATGGCTTCACGCAGGTTGTCCTGCGCCACGCTGTACCCGAGCAGTGGGTGCAGCAGGCGCTGCTGCAAGGCTTCGATGATGACCGGTGGCGCGGCGAAATCCATATCAGCGACCCACATCGGCAACACATCGGCCGGGTAGCGGCTCCACTTGGTGCTGCCGGTGTGGTGGCGGTCGAACAGCTGATCAAAATCGAAAGTCATGCGCGGTCTCGTCAAGGCGGGATTGGTCCTGGCGGACATTCTATGCGCAACGCCATCTATGTGGGAGCGAGCCTGCTCGCGAATACGTCGGGTCAGGCAGTATCGAGTTGAATGACCCACCGCTTTCGCGAGCAGGCTCGCTCCCACAGGGGTTGTGTACTGGCTGGAAATCCGGGCCAGACTCCCGACGGTCGGTTTTCACACAATCGGCAAGGTCTTTGTCTACAGTGAAAATGTCGGCGCCAAGGCGTCGCAACCGTGATTGTCCAGATAAAGCCCGGCGCAAGTACCGGGTTCCACCTGATCAGGAGTGCACGATGGATCTCAGCCGTCGTCAGTTCTTCAAGGTCGCCGGTATCGGCCTTGCAGGCTCAAGCCTGGGCGCGTTGGGCATGGCCCCGACGGCGGCCTTCGCCGAGCAGGTGCGTCACTTCAAGCTCGCCCACACCCGTGAAACCCGCAACACCTGCCCGTATTGCTCGGTCGGTTGCGGCTTGATCATGTACAGCCAGGGCGATGCCGGCAAGAACGTGGCGCAAAACATCATTCATATCGAAGGCGATTCCGACCACCCGGTCAATCGCGGCACCCTGTGCCCGAAAGGCGCGGGCCTGCTCGATTTCATTCACAGCCCCGGCCGCTTGCAGTACCCGCAGGTGCGCAAGCCCGGCAGCAATGAATGGACGCGCATCGGCTGGGACGAAGCGCTCGATCGCATCGCCGACCTGATGAAGGCCGACCGCGATGCGAATTTCATCGAGAAAAATGCCGACGGGCAAACGGTGAATCGCTGGCTGACCACCGGTTTCCTCGCGGCGTCGGCGGCGTCCAATGAAGCCGGCTATATCACCCAAAAGGTGATTCGCAGCCTCGGCCTGCTGGGGTTCGATAACCAGGCGCGTGTCTGACACGGCCCGACGGTGGCAAGTCTTGCCCCGACGTACGGCCGTGGTGCCATGACCAATACCTGGACCGATATCGCCAACGCGAATCTGATCCTGGTAATGGGCGGCAACGCAGCAGAAGCGCATCCGTGCGGCTTCAAATGGGTGACCGAGGCCAAGGCGCATAACGCCGCGCGGCTGATCGTCGTCGATCCGCGTTTTACCCGGACCGCTTCGGTGGCCGACTATTACGCGCCGATCCGCACCGGCACCGACATTGCCTTCATGGGCGGGTTGATCAATTACCTGCTGACCGAGGACAAGATCCAGCACGAATACGTGCGCAACTACACCGACGTGTCGTTCATCGTCAAAGCCGGCTATGGCTTCGAAGACGGCTTGTTCAGCGGTTATGACGCGAAGAAGCGCAGCTATACCGACAAGTCCGGCTGGGGTTACGAATTCGCCGAGGACGGGTTCGTCCGGGTTGACCCGACCCTGCAAGACCCGCGCTGCGTCTATCAGTTGATGAAGCAGCATTACAGCCGCTACAACATCGATCTGGCGAGCCAGATCTGCGGTATGCCCGTCGACGCCATGCAGAAAATCTGGGAAGAAATCGCCACCTGCTCGACACCGGGCAAGACCATGACGATTCTCTATGCGCTCGGCTGGACACAGCACTCGATCGGCGCGCAGATCATCCGCAGCGCGGCGATGGTGCAACTGCTGCTGGGCAACGTCGGCATGCCCGGCGGCGGAGTCAATGCCTTGCGCGGGCATTCGAACATTCAGGGCCTGACCGACCTCGGCCTGCTGTCCAACGCCTTGCCCGGCTACCTCACTCTGGCCAGCGACAGCGAGCAGGACTACGGCCAGTTCATCTTCAAACGCACGCAGGTGCCGTTGAGACCGGGGCAGCTCTCTTACTGGCAGAACTACAGCAAATTCCACGTCAGCCTGATGAAGTCCTGGTACGGCGCCAACGCCACCGCCGAGAACAACTGGCTGTTCGACCATTTGCCGAAGCTCGACATCCCCAACTACGACGTGTTGAAAATGTTCGACCTGATGAGCCAGGGCAAGGTCAACGGCTACTTCTGCCAGGGCTTCAACCCGATCGCCGCGTTGCCGGACAAGAACCGGGTAATGGGCGCACTGGCCAAGCTCAAATGGCTGGTGGTGATGGACCCGCTGGCCACGGAAACCTCGGAGTTCTGGCAAAACGTCGGGCCGTACAACGACGTCAAAACCGAGGAAATCCAGACCGAAGTGATTCGCCTGCCGACCACCTGTTTCGCCGAGGAGGATGGCTCGCTGGTCAACAGCAGCCGCTGGCTGCAATGGCACTGGAAAGGCGCCGACGGCCCCGGCGAAGCGCAGACCGACATCCGCATCATGAGCGAACTGTTCCTGCGTCTGCGCCAGCGTTATCAGACCGAGGGCGGCAAGTTTCCCGATCCGCTGCTCAAGCTGTCGTGGCCATACAAGATCCCCGACGAGCCTTCGCCGGAAGAACTGGCGCGGGAAATCAACGGCACCGCCGTCAGCGATTTCACCGATGCCAGCGGCGTCACGGTCAAGGCCGGCACGCAACTGGCCGGCTTCGGCTTGCTCAAGGATGACGGCAGCACCGCGTCCGGTTGCTGGATCTTCGCCGGCAGTTGGACCGAGGCTGGCAACCAGATGGCCCGCCGCGACAATGCCGACCCGTTCGGCATGCACCAGCATCAGGGCTGGGCCTGGGCGTGGCCGGCCAATCGGCGGATTCTCTACAACCGCGCCTCATCGGACCCGGCGGGCAAGCCGTGGGATCCGAAAAAGCGTCTGGTGTGGTGGAACGGCAAGACCTGGACCGGCACCGACGTGCCGGACTACAAGGCTGACGTGCCGCCGGAAGCCGGGATGAATCCGTTCATCATGAACCCCGAAGGCGTGGCGCGGTTCTTCGCCGTCGACAAGATGAACGAAGGGCCTTTCCCCGAGCACTACGAGCCGTTCGAGACGCCGATCGGCATCAACCCGCTGCATCCGCAGAACAAGAACGCCACCAGTAATCCGGCGGCGCGGATCTTCGATTCGGTCTGGGAAACCCTCGGTGAGGCCAAGGACTACCCGTACGCCGGCACCAGCTACCGGCTCACCGAGCATTTCCACTTCTGGAGCAAGCACTGCAAGTTGAACGCGATTGCCCAGCCCGAGCAGTTCGTCGAAATCGGCGAAGTGTTGGCGAACGAGAAGGGCATTGCGGCCGGTGATCGTGTGCGGGTCAGTTGCAAACGCGGCTTTATCGAAGCGGTCGCGGTGGTGACCAAACGCATCCGGCCGCTGCAGGTCAACGGCCAGGTCGTGCATCAGATCGGCATCCCGCTGCACTGGGGATTCACCGGCCTGACGCGCCACGGTTACCTGACCAACACCCTGGTGCCGTTCCTCGGCGATGGCAACACTCAGACCCCGGAATCCAAGTCATTCCTGGTCAACGTGGAGAAACTGTAAATGGCCAGCCAAGACATCATTGCCCGCTCGGCCACTACCACGGTGCCGCCGTCGGTGAGAACCCAGCAGGGCGTTGCCAAGCTGATCGACACCACCAAATGCATCGGCTGCAAGGCTTGCCAGGTCGCCTGCTCGGAATGGAACGAGCTGCGCGACGAGGTGGGTCACAACCACGGCACCTACGACAATCCGCAGGACCTGACGGCGGACTCATGGACGCTGATGCGCTTCACCGAGCACGAAACCGACGCCGGCAACCTTGAATGGCTGATCCGCAAGGACGGCTGCATGCACTGCGCCGAGCCCGGTTGTCTGGCCGCGTGCCCGAGCCCCGGCGCGATCATCCAGCATGCCAACGGCATCGTCGATTTCGATCAGGACCACTGCATCGGTTGCGGCTATTGCATCACCGGTTGCCCGTTCAACATTCCGCGCATTTCGCAGAAAGATCACAAGGCCTACAAATGCACGCTGTGTTCCGACCGGGTGGCGGTGGGGCTGGAGCCGGCCTGCGTGAAAACCTGCCCGACCGGCGCCATCGTTTTCGGCACAAAGGAAGACATGAAGGAACACGCCGCTGAACGCATCGTCGACCTGAAAAGCCGTGGCTTCGAAAACGCCGGTCTGTACGACCCGGCCGGGGTTGGCGGCACCCACGTGATGTACGTGCTGCATCACGCCGACACGCCAAAAATCTACGCCGGACTGCCGGATCACCCGGCGATCAGTCCGCTGGTGGATTTGTGGAAAGGCATCAGCAAACCCCTTGGTCTGTTGGCGATGGGCGCGGCGGTGCTGGCCGGGTTCTTCCACTACGTGCGCATCGGCCCGAATCGTGTCGAAGAGGATGAACATCCGACGCCTCCCGATACCTCGGTGCACGTGGTCGACCCGGCGGTGCACACCTTCGATCCACGCGGGGAGGAGCGGCCATGAGCAACAAGACGATCCTGCGTTACAGCGCCAACCAGCGCACGAATCACTGGCTGGTGGCGATCCTGTTCTTCCTGGCCGGGTTGTCGGGGCTGGCGTTGTTTCATCCGTCGCTGTTCTGGCTGAGTAATCTGTTCGGCGGCGGCACCTGGACGCGGATCCTGCACCCGTACATGGGCATCGCCATGTTCGTGCTGTTCCTCGGTCTGGTGTTCAGCTTCTGGCGCAGCAATTTCTTCATCGCCAATGACCGCCGGTGGCTGCGGCGGATCAACCGGGTGATGGTCAACGACGAAGAAAGCGTGCCGCCGGTGGGCAAGTACAACGCCGGGCAGAAGCTGCTGTTCTGGACTTTACTGCTGTGCATGCTCGCGTTGCTGTTCACCGGGCTGGTGATCTGGCGCGCGTGGTTCAGTGCGTATTTCGGCATCACCACGATCCGCTGGGCCATGCTGTTGCATGCACTGGCCGGGTTCGTGCTGGTGCTGAGCATCATCGTGCACATATACGCCGGTTTGTGGATCAAGGGGTCGGTCGACGCCATGCTGCATGGCTGGGTCAGCCGGCCGTGGGCGAAAAAACACCATGAACTGTGGTACCGCGAGGTGACCCGCGACGAACAGCCTCGGGATCTGCCCGAGCGACCGCTGACGAAAAAGGGCTGACTTTTGCCAAGCATTCTTGAACCTGGGGAAATCGAGGCGGCGGCCAGTTCGCCGCCGTTTCTTTACCTGCCACCGCGTAACCTGTTTGTCCTGCGCGCCGAGCGCTTGGCGCGTCTGGCCGAAGGCAATGGGTTGGCGGATTATCTGCGGTTGATGGCCGGATTGTGCCGGGCGCAACAGCAGGTCTTCGACGATCCGCCGCTCACCGCGCCGTTTGATGCGCAGCGTTTCGAAGCCTGTCAGCAACACGGTCTGCCACCATTCGCGGCAGATACCTTGGTGCGCGAAGAGGCCTGGCAGCCGTGGCTCGACGCCTTGCTGCAGCGCTACGCGCCCGTGGATCAGCCTGCGGTCATCGACGCGCTGGACAGTCTGCGCGCCGCCAGTCCCGGCCAGTTGCGCGCGTGGGCGGTGGCGCTGGTCAGCGGCCAGTATTCGCTGGTGCCGGCAGCGCTGGTGCCGTTTCTCGGCGCGGCCCTGCAAACCGCGTGGAGCCACTGGTTGCTCAGCGTGCCGAATCTGCAACTCAAACCCGGCGACAGCCTCAGCCAATGCCCGGCCTGCGGTTCGCCGGCCATGGCCGGGGTGATTCGTCATCGCGGCAAGCACAACGGCTTGCGTTATCTGGTGTGTTCGCTGTGTGCCTGCGAATGGCACGTGGTGCGGGTCAAGTGCGTGTATTGCGAGCAGAGCAAGGGCCTTGAATACCTGAGCCAGGAAGACGACCGGCACAGCGCCGAGCAGGCGCCACTGCGCGCCGAAGTCTGCCCGAGCTGCAACAGCTACCTGAAATTGCTCTACCTGGAGAACGACGCCGAAGCCGAGGCGTTGTCGGCGGATCTCGGCAGTTTGCTGCTGGACATGCGTCTGGCCCAGGACGGTTATCAGCGTCTGGCACCTAATCTGCTGCTGGCGCCGGGAGACGAATGACGAGTGCAGAAACTGTGGGAGTTCAAGCCTGATCCCACAGATGTTGTGCCGGACCACAAAGCCCGGTCAGTCACAAATCCCCTGTAGGAGTGAGCCTGCTCGCGAAGGCGTCAGGTCAGCCACATCCACCCTAGCTGACACACCGATTTCGCGAGCAGGCTCACTCCTACAGGGATTGACGGAGACCAACTGTCCTCATTCCACCCCGAATCTCTGTGGGAGCTGGCTTGCCAGCTCCCACAGATGTTGCGCCGGACCACAAATTCCGGTCAGCCACAAATCCCCTGTGGGAGCGAGCCTGCTCGCGATGGCGTCAGGTCAGCCACCTCCACACCAACTGAAACACCGCATTCGCGAGCAGGCTCACTCCCACAGGGATTGGCTGCATGCACTCATCTTGCAGGCCGCCACAAAACAATGTGGGAGTGAGCCTGCTCGCGATGGCGTCAGGTCAGCCACCTCCACACTAACTGACACACCGCATTCGCGAGCAGGCTTGCTCCCACAGTGCGTCTACACTTCTGAAACCCTTGTGGGAGGGAGCTTGTTCCCCAAGGGGCTGTTTCAGTCGAATCAGGAGTGGCTGATGTCTTCCAGCGTTGCCCTGCGGTTGCCGTCCATTGATGGCTTGTTGCGTCACCCGGCGTGCGCGCCGTTGGCCGAGCGTTACGGCCGGGATTCGTTGCTGACGGGGCTGCGTCAGTTGCTCGATGAGCTGCGTCCCGGCGTGTTGAGCGGGCAATTGTCCGCCGTTGAAATCGGCGCCGAAGTCCTCGCCGGTCGCGTCGGCGAACGCTTGGCGCGACAGCAGCGCAGTCAGGTGCGCCGGGTATTCAATCTCACCGGCACGGTGCTGCACACCAACCTCGGCCGCGCCTTGCTGCCCGAAGAGGCCATCGAAGCGGTGCAAATGGCCGCACGATATCCGCTCAATCTGGAGTTCGATCTGGCCAGCGGCAAGCGCGGTGATCGCGATGATCTGATCGAAGGCCTGATCCGCGAACTGACCGGTGCCGAGGCCGTTACCGTGGTCAACAACAATGCCGCCGCGGTGCTGCTGACCCTCAACAGCCTCGGCGCGCGCAAGGAAGGCATCATCTCCCGCGGTGAACTGATCGAGATCGGCGGAGCGTTCCGTATCCCCGACATCATGGCCCGCGCCGGCGTGCGCCTGCACGAAGTCGGCACCACCAATCGCACCCACGCCCGTGACTACGAGGCCGCCATTGGCCCGCGCAGCGGTTTGATCATGCGCGTGCATGCCAGCAATTACAGCATCGAAGGTTTCACCGCGCGGGTGCCCACCGCGGAATTGGCCGCGTTGGCGCACGCCCATGGCTTGCCATTGCTGGAGGACCTGGGTAGCGGCAGCCTGCTCGACCTGACCCGCTGGGGCTTGCCGGCAGAACCGACGGTACGCCAGGCGCTCCTGGACGGTGCAGATATCGTCACCTTCAGCGGCGACAAATTGCTTGGCGGCCCGCAGGCCGGGTTGATCGTCGGGCGCAAAGAGCTGATCGCGAAGATCAAGAAGAACCCATTGAAGCGTGCGCTGCGCGTCGACAAGTTGACCTTGGCCGCGCTGGAAGCGGTGCTGGGTTTGTATCGCGATCCGGATCGTCTCGCTGAACGTCTGCCGAGTCTGCGCCTGTTGACCCGTCCGCAGGCCGACATCTGCGCTCAGGCGTCACGTTTGCAGCCCTTGCTCGCTGAAATCCTGGGGTCGGTCTGGCAGGTCAGCGCAGTCGAGGCCTTGGGCATGATCGGCAGCGGCAGCCAACCGGTGGCGCGCCTGCCGAGTGCGGCACTGTGTTGCCGCCCGCAGGTGTCCAAGCGCTGGCGAGGGCGCTATCTGTTGAATCTGGAAGCGGCGTTGCGCGCGTTGCCGATTCCGGTGCTTGGGCGTATCGACGACGACGCGCTGTGGCTCGATCTGCGTCAGCTCGACGATGAGCCGGCGTGGCTGGCGCAGTTGCCGCAATTGCAGGTCGACCGGTGATCGTCGGCACGGCGGGGCACATCGACCACGGCAAGACCTCGCTGTTGCAGGCGCTGACCGGCCAGACCGGCGACCGCCGCCCACAGGAGCGCGAACGCGGCATGACCATCGACCTGGGTTATCTCTATGCCGAGCTCGAGGCGGGTGCCGGGCTGACCGGGTTCATCGACGTCCCCGGCCACGAGAAATTCACCCACAACATGCTCGCCGGCGCGCAGGGCATCGATCTGGCGTTGCTGGTGGTCGCGGCCGACGACGGCGTGATGCCGCAGACCCGCGAGCATCTGGCGATCGTCGAACTGCTCGGCATTCCCCGCGCGTTAGTGGCGATCACAAAATGCGACCGGGCCGGGACAGGCAGGGTGGAAGAGGTGCAGCGTCAGGTGCTCGACCTGCTCGCGCCCGGGCCTTTTGCTGATGCGCTGATCTTTACCGTGTCGAGTGTGAGCGGGCAGGGTGTCGACGAACTGCGCGCGGCTTTGTTGCACGCGCAAAAAGACGTGCTGGCGCGCAGTTGTGAGGGCGGGTTTCGTTTGGCGATTGATCGGGCGTTCAGCGTGGCTGGCGCGGGGATTGTGGTCACGGGCACGGCGCTGTCGGGGACTGTCGCGGTAGGCGACAGACTGGGTCTGGCGCCTGCCGGCAAATCGGTGCGCATCCGCGGACTGCACGCGCAAAACCAAACTGCTGAACGGGCCTTCGCCGGCCAACGCTTGGCGTTGAACCTCAGCGGCGATCGTCTGGAGCTGGCGCAGATCCACCGTGGCCAATGGCTGCTGGCAGACTGGCTGCACGCCCCGACCCAGCGCATCGACATCGAATTTCAGCTGTTGCCCGGCGAGCGCACCTTCGAACACTTTCACCCGGTGCATCTGCACCTCGGCACCCAGGACGTCATCGCCCGCGTCGCCTTGCTGCAAGGCCCGCGCCTGAGCCCCGGCGAGCGCATGTTCGCGCAATTGCTGATCAACGCGCCGGTGCACGCGGTGAAGGGCGATCGATTGATCCTGCGCGACGCCAGCGCCCAGCGCACCCTTGGCGGCGGCGTCGTCCTCGACCCGTTCGCCCCGGCCCGCCAACGCCGCAGCCCGGAACGCCTCGCGCAACTGCAAACCCTTGCCCTTAGCGTCAGCCTCGAACAGGCCCTGCCGGCACTGCTCAACCACAGCCCCGGCGGCCTCGACCCGCAACGCCTCGAACGCCAGTTCAACCACCCGCGCGCGCAGTGGACGCTGGCGGAAAACATTCGTCTGATCGACACCCGCCAAGGGCCGTTGCTGTTCAACGTCCAGCGCTGGGGCCAGTTGAAATTCAATTTGCTTGAACAATTGGCGCGGTTTCACGAACAAGAACCCGACCAAATGGGCCCTGACCGCGATCGCCTGCGACGCTTCAGCGCCCTGGCACTGGAACGCTCGACGTTTGTCAGTTTGCTGGATGAATTGCTCAGCGCCGGCTCGATCCTCGCCAGTGGTCCGTGGTTGCATCTGCCCGATCATCAGGTGCGCCTGAATGCCGACGATGAAATCCTCTGGCAGCAATTACAGCCGTTGTTCGAACAGGCCGGTTTCGACCCGCCATGGGTGCGCGATGCGGCGAAAATGCTCGGCGAAGAAGACGCCAGCGTCCGCCTGCTGCTGCGCAAACTGGCACGGCTGGGGCTGATGCACCAGGTGGTGCGCGACCTGTTCATCAGCGACATCGCCGTGCGGCAAATGGCGGCGTTGTTGCTGAAACTCGCTGAAGAAAATCCGTCGATCCAAGTGACAACCTTCCGCGATGCGCTAGGCTTGGGACGCAAACGCTGCATTCAGTATCTGGAGTATTTCGACCGACTCGGCCTGACCCGCCGCCTCGGCGAATCCCGCCAGATCCGCCGCGACAACGCGCTGGCCCACGCCGACGCGCAATGAGTTCAAGGAAGGCAATCGCGCCCGGTGGCGCGGCCGGGCTTCAAACCCGGTTGGGGACGGCATCCGTTCCCGGGCAGGTTCGACTCCGGCTGCCTTCCGCCAGTTTTCCAAAGCAAAAGATCGCAGCCTTCGGCAGCTCCTACAGGGATCAGTGTAGGAGCTGCCGAAGGCTGCGATCTTTTGATCTTGCCGGTGTTGATCGTTCCCACGCAGAGCGTGGGAACGATCTGTACCCGAACTAATTCGGCAACTCCAGATTATCCAGCACCCGATTCACCGCCAGTTCTCCGAGCATGATCAACTGCGCGATCCCCATCAGCGTCCGCCGCTGCGATGGTTTGACCAGTCCGGCGAATTCCTGGGCGATGGTTTTGGCCGAGGCGAGGGTTTCGCAGGCGTTGGCCAGCAGGTCTTCGTTTTTGGTGTCGGCGGTGACGGCGTACATGGCTCGGGGGCTAAAGGGCGGTGGAGTGGAGCCGGGTGGGCAGAGGTAATGGTCGAGGGCGCGGTCGGCGGCTTGGTGGAGTTTTTTGGAATCGAGGGATTCGTAGGGGGAGGTGGGGTCGGTTTCGGGTGGGTTGGGTGTTGGTTTGATCATGGGTGAAGCCTCTAGAGTGGTGAAACTGCCACCGTTCGCTGCTAACGAAGGAGGTGGCGGCTGTACGCGGGTTAGCAGACCAGGACTCTAGAACCCGGCGCACCGAAGTGCCCCACGCAAAGCCGCCATAATGGCAACACCATGTGCGTCTAGAGATAACCCGGGCTGCTAAACCCGATCACTGAACATTCAGCGACCGCACCACAATAGAACCCGACCCCAAGGTGCACAAGCCGGCGGATTCTGGCGTAGCTGTAGGCAATGGCGCAAGAATTCGTAGCCTGAAAGGCGTGTCTGAAGGTGTCTTTTAAACGCTTCGTTTACATCGAAGAGCTTCGCCGGACCTGATTGCCCCTTCGCGAGCAAGCCCGCTCCTATAGTTGGAATGCGGTCAAACTGTGGGAGCGAGCTTGCTCGCGAAAAGGCCATCCCGGTCAGCAGAAAAATCTCGGTCAAGCCTCGCTGTTTGATGACTGGTTAATAGTGGAGTTTTTATATCGACGCCCGGCAACGCAAAACCGCCTCGGTTGAACGAGGCGGTATTTTCAGCTTCAACTGCGTATTTATAAATATGTAGATGGGTCGTGCCTGTTTGAATTTTGCGTGGGTTTATTTTTTAAGTTTTACCAGGATTTCATGAATGGCCATTGCCGCTCCTGATTGTGGTGTATCAATATTTATCCGCAAAATGCTTTCCTGGTTCGGTGCCACTGTAAATTCACCGCTGAGTTCAATGACGTGTATAGATTCGATTAAGGTTGGAGGAGTGATATCTATGTTGTTGACGTTCAATACCACCGTGCTTGGATTGCCGGCAGCTTCTCGACCTATCTTTATGCTAAAAATATATGTCGCGTTACCTAGAGTGGAATACCTGTATGTTCGGATAAAAGCAGTCCCGCTCGTTGGTGAGAGGCCGGGATCAATGTTGAGTCGGTCATTGTATGTATATATGTCCCACATGGGTTCTGGAGTGCCCGACCGCCAGCCAGGCCAGAGTTCATGTGGAATTTCATTTTCAAACGTGACTCTTTCCTGGAAATCTTGTTCGCTTGTTGCATTCATGATGAACCTCCATGTTTTAGGAAGACGCAGTTCATGAAAACATGCCAAGGCAGAGCGCACACCTGTCAGGTCTGACAGGTGTGCGGGGTTATCCGACCGGCGGCTCTAATACAGCCTCGTCCGTTGGAACACCGGCATTCGGCATCCGGGTATCGAATGCTCGACCTCAGCACGTGTTGGTCGTTCCCAATCACTTTAGGGCTTCAGCCTGCCTGCACCGGCCCCGCGACTCCAGTGATTCAACATCCGATCCACCACCAGCTCCCCGAGCATGATCAGCAGCGCTACTCCCAACAACGTCAGGCGCTGCGACGCGGGATGAGAAGGCCGAGATCATTGGCGATGATTAGCGGACATCGGCCAGCAGTTCCTCGTTTTGAAGCCTGCGGGCACGACGTACACACGATCGGTTTTACGGGGCGGTGGGGTGAAGTCGGGTGGGTAGGGTGGCGGCCGTACGCGAGTTAACAGACCAGGCTCAAGGATCCCGGCGTACCGAAATGCCCCCGGACCCAAGGCGCACAAACTGGTGAATTCTGGCGTGGCTGTAGGCAATGGATCAAGGGTGTTTAGCCTGAAAGGCGTGTCTGAAGGTGTCTTCTGAACGCCTGGGTTTAAAAGGCGATTTGTGCCGACCTCACTGGCCCTTCGTGAGCAAGCTCGCTACCACATTTGAATGCTTTTCCCTGTGAGAGCCAGCTTGCTCGCGAAAGGGCCGTCCCGGCCAAAAGAAAAAACTCGATCGCGCCCCGCTGTTTAAATCACTTATTAAATAAATCCGTCTCCTTTGTGCTTTTTTATGCCATTCGCTGACTTGGAGGCTTTTCCATCAGCCGATGCGCGATTTATATCCCATTGGATATGCATTGTAGTCTGCGATCGACTTTTGTTGCGTCCATCCGGGATGGGTTGGGTGAATCGGGATTTGTAAAGCATAGGTAAGGTAGTAATCATTAGGCTGGATGAATGTGGTGGCCCAAATGAAAACATTTCCTTTCGGTTGTTGGATTCCAAATAGTAGCGCTTGGTAAATCTGTTTCTGTAGAGGGGTCTCGTCAACAGTGAAGAGTTGGGCACCCAAGGATGACAGCAAGGCGACAGCTTGATCATATGGAAGACGCCTTTCGTCACTGACTACGAGGTCGTACACGTTTTCGCAAGTAACCTGATAACTGACGGTATCTCCTTTCGTGTCATGCACGCTGATCATTGCGATTCCGTTTCCTTTCGAGATGACGTGGCCGGTTGCCGGATCAACGGAAGCGACGGTGGGTTTGGAAGAGCGGTATTCATAAGGAGGACTCCCTCCACAGGCTAGTCGGGTTTGATGTGCGCCTGGAGGTATGTATGCCGCTTTCTCGATGGGCTGGAAATATTCTGGTCTGCTTGGGGGGGGTGGAGGGTACAAATGTGCCCCATCCAGTAGCATTGGCGTGGTATCTATTTCCAGTACGGGGGTTTCGGTAAAGGTGCGAGCTGCCGACACTTCACCGGAACCATACCGCGCCATGGGGTTGTCTTGGGTCAGCACGTCTAGCAGCAATGGATTGCCCGTCAGTTTCTCCAGGTCGATGGTTTCCGCGTCATCACCGGGATAGTCTTCTCTGCGTTCCAGCAGAATGGGCTTGTCCAACCGCTTGCCATCCAGATCCTCATCCACGCTCTGCACCGGCGACCACGGTGCATCGGTATCCGGGCCGTTGCCGATCTGATCGGTGACGGTGTAGGAAAAATGCAGTTTGTTGTCCAGGCGTTTCGCCTTGTCCAGAAAGGCGCGGGTGACGGTGAAGCAAATGGTGATGGGGGTTTCGTCGCCGGGGTTCGGCGGTGGCGGCGCCTGATTCGGACTGACCCTGGGCTTGGGTTCCAGCAGTTCGCCGTTGCACGTGAGGGTGATGACGTCATACGCCCGGCAATACGGGTAGGCCACGCACACTTCGGCGCTGACGAAATCCGCGCCGACGCCGTTCTTGATCACGTCGGGCAGCAGCAGCTTGAGTTCGGAGTGGCCGCCGGGGTCGGTCAGGTGATCCTTCAGGCCCGGGCGGATACGGTTGTAGAGGATTTCCAGCGATGGGGTGGAAGTGCCTCGATTGTCGCTGCCACGCCTGACGGTGTAGTACAGCTTGTTGACCTGGTCCGGATGCAGTCGACCCTTGGGAATGCGCAACATGGTGCGCACGTTTGGATCCTCAATGGTTTTGCTGTCCAGTGCGACCAGTTCACCCTCAAGCCAGAGCTCCATGACATCGCCGGGGTCCATGGTGCCTGACAACGGTGGATCGGCGTGGACAATGGCGCCGCCGATGAGATCATGGGCCACTAACGGCACGCCGGTGTGTCCACCTTCCACAGGCTTGGTCTGGCCGTTGATGATGGGCGGGCTGAGGATGAGGACGGTGTTGTCCGGTGGGGTAGAGATGGTCATGAATGAAGCTCCTGCGCGTTGGGAATGGGCAGGGGTTATCAGAGCTCTTAATTGGCGATTGCGCACCTGTCAGATCTGACAGGTGTCGACATGTCTCCGACGAATGGTCGTTGATGGATTAGAAAATCGCCGTTCCGGTTGATGCGGAACGGCGGTTTTTTCTTGGGAGAAGATTGCCTGTGACGCCGCCGCCTTCGCGGTCAGCAGAAAAATCTCGGTCAAGCCTCGCTGTTTGAATGACTGGTTAATAGTGGAGTTTTTATATCGACGCCCGGCAACGCAAAACCGCCTCGGTTGAACGAGGCGGTATTTTCAGCTTGAACTGCGTATTTATAAATATGTAGATGGGTCGTGCCTGTTTGGATTTTGCGTGGGTTTATTTTTTAAGTTTTACCAGGATTTCATGAATGGCCATTGCCGCTCCTGATTGTGGTGTATCAATATTTATCCGCAAAATGCTTTCCTGGTTCGGCGCCACTGTAAATTCACCGCTGAGTTCAATGACGTGTATAGATTCGATTAAGGTTGGAGGAGTGATATCTATGTTGTTGACGTTCAATACCACCGTGCTTGGATTGCCGGGAGCTTCTCGACCTATCTTTATGCTAAAAATATATGTCGCGTTACCTAGAGTGGAATACCTGTATGTTCGGATAAAAGCCGTCCCGCTCGCTGGTGAGAGGCCGGGATCAATGTTGAGTCGGTCATTGTATGTATATATGCCCCACATGGGTTCTGGAGTGCCCGACCGCCAGCCAGGCCAGAGTTCAAGTGGAATTTCATTTTCAAACGTGACTCTGTCCTGGAAATCTTTGTAGGCCTTGATCCTGTAAGTCCGTAGGGCAAACGTCACGGCCTCTGTCTCGACT